>JAYOEB010000058.1:0-3795 GCA_038116775.1 Opitutia bacterium
CAGTGACCTCATGCGTGTCATGCATGCGCTCTAACCAACTGAGCTAATCCCCCGAAAAAAAGTAATGCCTATCCTAAGAAGGAGTGAAAGGCTGTCAATATTCTTGGCGAAAACAAATTGCCAATGGGTTCTTTACGAACCTCAAAAGGACGGTTATCCTGACGCATAATTTATGAAAAAAGCCTTAGTTACTGGTATTACCGGTCAAGACGGTTCCTACTTGGCCGAACTTCTTTTGGAAAAAGGATACGAGGTTCATGGAATTGTCCGCAGAGCCTCGACCTTCAACACCGACCGCTTGGATCATCTTTACAAAGATCCTTTGGTCGATGATACCAATCTGTATCTGCATTACGGTGATCTGGCCGACGCGGTCCAGTTGGTCAAGCTGTTGTACGAGTTGCAGCCCGATGAAATCTACAACCTAGGGGCCCAAAGTCACGTTAGGGTATCCTTTGACATTCCCGAGTATACGGGCGACGTCACTGGGGTCGGAGCCGTTCGTATCCTCGAGGCGGTAAGGGAAGCGGGTCTGGTCGAAAAAGTCCGTTACTATCAGGCGTCATCTTCCGAAATGTACGGAAAAGTTCAGGAGGTCCCCCAAGTTGAGACAACTCCGTTTTGGCCGCGGTCCCCCTATGCATGCGCCAAGGTGTACGCTCATTGGCTGACCGTAAATTATCGCGAATCCTACGGCATGCACGCAAGCAGTGGAATCTTATTCAATCATGAATCTCCGCGAAGAGGGGAGACCTTCGTCACCCGAAAAATTACCAGAGCGGCCACGCGAATCAAACTCGGACTGCAAAACAGGCTAATCCTTGGAAACTTGGATTCCAAGCGCGATTGGGGGTATGCCAAGGAATACGTAGAGGCGATGTGGCTAATGCTCCAACAGGACGAACCCGATGATTACGTGATTGCGACCAACGAGACCCACACGGTTCGGGAGTTTTTGGAAGAAACCTTCGCTTGTCTAGACATGGACTGGAAGGAATTCGTTGGCTTTGACAAGAAGTACGAGCGGCCCGCTGAGGTGGATCTGCTGATCGGCAACCCTGAAAAGGCAAAGAAGCAACTCGGATGGCAACCCCAGACCACTTTTAAGGAGTTGGTCTCCCTGATGGTGCGGGAAGATATGAAGCTCGCCCAAAGAGAGAAGGCGCTTTCCGAAGCGAACTTGGCTTGATGGCCAAGGTTTTCATCACCGGGCACCGGGGCATGGTAGGCTCTGCGATCGAGCGTGCCTGCCGCGAATTCCGGCCGGATTGGCATCTGATCGTAGCGGGGCGCGAACGGTTGGACTTGCTGAATCAGGCTGAGGTCGATCAATTCCTGAAGCGGGAAAAGCCCGATATCCTGATTAACGCAGCCGCCAAAGTGGGGGGCATTCATGCCAATTCCACCTATCCGGCGGAGTTCTTTCACCAGAATTTGGCAATCAATCTCAACCTGATTCATTCAGCCTGGAAACACGGAGTGGGCCGTTTTTTGAACCTGGGCAGTTCCTGCATCTATCCTCGAGATTCGCAACAACCGATTCGGGAGGAGTATTTGCTGACCGGTTCTCTGGAAAAAACCAATGAGGCTTATGCTTTGGCCAAAATCGCCGGTTTGGAGATGTGCAAGCACTACAGGGAGCAATATGGTGTTCTTTTCCACAGCGCCATGCCCACCAATCTTTACGGGCGTGGAGATAATTATCACCCTGAAAATTCGCATGTCTTGCCGGCTCTGATCAGACGTTTTCACGAGGCCAGGCAAAACGGGGCGAGTGAAGTGGTTATTTGGGGAACCGGCAAACCGAGACGCGAACTCATGCATGCCGATGATCTTGCCGAGGGAGTGTTGCACCTGCTTGCATTGGAATCTCCACCCGACTGGGTTAATTTGGGAACTGGCGAGGATCACTCCATTCTTGAAATCGCCACCATGGTCAGGGAAGTCGTCGGCTTCGAAGGAGAAATTGGCAATGATCTCTCCAAGCCTGATGGCATGCCCGTCAAGAAACTTGACGTTTCCCTAGCCAAATCCTTGGGTTGGCGGGCGAGGATTTCCCTGAGGGAAGGCTTGGAAAGCGCTTATCGGGATTTCCTGGAATCTCTTGAGCAGAGCACGGCCAGACTCTGAAATTATTCGAACTCTTTTCTAAAGTCGGTGAATTGATCCTTCAGTTCCCTCAGTTGGTAACGAAGAGCCTCGACTTCTTCTTTCAATTCCTTGAATTCCCGCAGGCTTTCTTCGAGCAAATCGAGCCGTTTGTCGGCAGCGGGCAGGAAAACCGGGCTGGAACCTTCCACCTCTTCGACTTTTGGAGGCGGAGAGAGCCTGTGGAACCAGCGTCTTTCCTTTCTGCCGGGAATGGGGTCGAGTAATCCGACCAAGGCAGGCTCTCTTTCCGACAAATCCTGGAGAGTTTCCTCGACGTCCGTCAGTCCCTCAAAGGAAAACATTCGACTGGCCCGACCGTTGAGTTCTCCGGCGGTTTGCGGACCACGGTTCAACAATTCCGCCAGAATCGACCGTTCGGCCTTGATGAGATCGAGTTCTTTTTCCGCATTATGTTGAAATTTCGGTACCCTGGAGCCGACCAGATCAACCCGGTGAGCCAGTCTTTTTTGCCTGAGTTCTTCCACGGCTTGCCCGACTTCGGCTTCCGAAAGCTCGGATTTCGGGTTTCGGTTGTTTTTTTGATTGCACGCGTTGGTCAGTCCGTTGAGCGTCATCGGATAATATTCGGGGGTCGTCAGTTCTTTTTCAATCAGAGAACCAAGCACCCTAGTCTCGGCAAAGCCAAGTTGGGGAGGCAAAGCATCTTCGCTTTCCGGTTCTTCTCCCAAATCCATTTACAGGCCCCTTTTCCGGCGAATCGAATCTTGAAGAGGGAAGGGTTGAAATATCCTGCTGATTTGCAGGCAGGCGGGGATTATTCGGAAAGTACGTTTACGAGCCTATGCTCCTTGTCGAATTGCACTTTTCCCGGAGTCAGGGCGAAAAGAGTGAAGTCCCTGCCCAAACCGACGTTGTCGCCGGGGTGGTACTTGGTGCCCCTTTGGCGGAGGATGATGTTGCCGGCCAACACGGATTCGCCGCCAAACTTCTTGACGCCGAGGCGCTTGCTGTTGCTGTCTCTTCCGTTCTTGGAAGTTCCTTGTCCTTTTTTGTGTGCCATGAGAAAAAAAGTTTGGAGGGTTTACTTCAGGTCAATCGATTCGATCTCCACCACGGAAAGATGCTGGCGGTGACCCCTTCTTCTTTTGTAGCCTTGCCGGCGCTTTTTCTTGAAGACGATGATTTTCTTGCCTTTCTTGTTTTCCAAGATCTTCGCGGTTACCGATGCTCCTTCGATGGTAGGGGAACCAAAGGTGGCTTTTCCGTCATCGACGACCATCAATACTTGGTCTATCTTGACTTGATCACCTTCATTTGTGTCAGGAAAACGATTCAGAAACAGTTTGTCGCCTTTTTCTACGATAAACTGGCCGCCGTGTGTTTGTATGGTAGCTTTCATGTCTGGAAAAGGATCAAAAAAATCATTTTTAGGTCTTTTTGGCAAGCGTCATCTTAGCTTTGGAGGATTTAGTCTTTGATTCCCGCATACGAGTTTTGAAAAGGAAATGATCTTTGGAAATCGAAAAGTATCGGCCTCCGACGTCCTCAAATACTATTCTTCCAATGCGGTTCTCGAACATTATGAGGATGCGACTCAGAAAGTCGGTCTTTGGAAGTCGGAATCGATCATTTTTGCAAAGGCTTTCGAGGACAAGAGTCTTCCTTTGCTCGAATTGGGATGTG
>JAYOEB010000058.1:3805-9838 GCA_038116775.1 Opitutia bacterium
GGATGTGGAAGCGGAAGAATCGCCTTCGGCATGGCTGCCCTTGGCTACGCCAAAATCATCGCCACCGACTTTTCCAAAAAGATGGTCGAGCGGGCCATCCGCATAAACGAAATTCGCAGAACCGCAGTCGATTTTCAAAGACAAGACGCCACGGGTCTTGGATTCGCTGACGACCAATTTGACGGAGTCATATTTGGATTCAACGGTCTTATGCAGATACCAGGCGGACAAAATCGATTACAAGCCATGAAGGAATGCTTTCGGGTACTGCGTTCCGGAGGCAGGTTCGTCTTTACCGCCCATGATCAGAGTCTTCCAAAATGGAAGAAATTTTGGATCCGGGAGAAAAAGAAGTGGACGCAAGGGAGTCAGGATCCCAGTTTGCTGGAATTCGGGGACCGCTTTGAGGAGACTGCCAAGGGAAAGCTCTTCCTTCACGTGCCCGCGGTCAATGACCTCAGGAACGATCTGCAAAGAGCCGGGTTCAGAGTGGAGGGCGACTTTTTGCGATCCAGGGTGGCGGATGAGGATTCCAGGACCAGGCAATACTCCGACGAATGCAGGTTTTGGGTTTGTCGTAAGCCCGCCTATGACGAGCGATTCAACGGAGGCATTCCGGGTCCAGGCTCATGGTTGCGACCCGGGTTGCGGGACCGGCCATCTTGACCTGGAAGGCGTCGTCAATCTCCAACTGAATTTCTCCCCCCGGCATTTCCACGGTTATCTTCTCACCGCAAGCGCCCATTTTCCTAGCCACTGCTCCGGCCGCCGAACTGCTGCTTCCCGAAGCGAGGGTATAGCCGGCGCCCCGTTCCCAAATCTCTATTCTGATGCGGTCGGGCCCCAGAACCTCCAAGAACTGCACGTTGGTCCGGTTGGGGAATTGCGAATGATTTTCCAGCAGGGGTCCCAGGCGGATCGCCTCCGTTTTGGAAACTTTCTCAACTGGTACCACGCAGTGCGGATTACCGATGGTTGCGGCATAGTAGCGAAGGCTTTGTTCGCCGATGCGAATCTCCTCGTTCAGGACCTCCCTGTCCTCTCCCTGCAGGATGACGGGGATGACGTCGCTCCGAAAGCTGACCTGTCCCATCTCGACTGAGATGACCTCCGCGTTTTCCGAAACTTCGCAGGATACGACTCCACCCAGGGTATCCACGGTGAAGCACTCGGTTCCCACCCGTTTGGAATCTCGCAGGTAGCGGGCGAAAATACGTAGTCCGTTCCCGCTTTTTTCGGCCTCGGATCCATCGGGATTGAGTATCTTGAGGCCAAAGTCCGCCCGGTTGCTTCGTAGCGGACCGAGCAATATGCCGTCGGAACCAAGTCCGAAGTTGCGGTGGCAAATGCGGATGATTTCCTCCTCGGCGAACTGGAAGTCGGAAGCTTCGGGTTCGAAGACCAGGTAGTCGTTTCCCAGGGCGTGATACTTTTCAAATTTCATTGGTTTCGATGCGGGGTGGATTGTTTTTTCTCTCCAAGACCCAGTCGATGATGACCTGGTCCCGATCTCCGGCCCGGTTGACCGCTCGGAGGAATTCAGCCGGGTGAAGATCGTTGGCCCGAAAGAAATTACGGTCGCCGCCACAGCAAAACATCGAACTTTCGGGCAGTTCTCCCCGAAGCTTTGCCCGGGCTTTGGGAATGATTCGGGGCAACCAGACGATGCCTTCGATTTCCTCGGTCTTGCCGGGGAGGGTGGAAGGATCCAATTTCCGGCTCGAGGGTCTTCGCTTTTGCACTTCCAGAAAGTAATCCCTTCTTTGTTCGTGAATCAGAAGAAAGGTGGCAAGGTCGGGTTCCTGCTCGCGTACCCAATCCTCGGCATAGTCGAAGACGTCCATTTTGTTCATCCCGATCGACGAGAGGAAAGCGAGTTCTTCGTCGAGGGGAAAGGTCTTGGAATCCTGATGACCCTGCTCGTATAGGCCAACGGCTTTTTCCCAAATTCTCACCAGTTCCTTTTGAAAGTCGTAGTTCATGCAAAGAATGAAAATGCGGCTCTGTGGAAAGGAGGCAAGAACGATCAGGCGAGCTTGAAGTCCAGTTGCTTGTCGGAGGGAAAGACTTTGTCGATCACCACCTTGACTTCCTGTCCAAGCCTTAGGCGGTTTTTTGGATTTTTACCCACCAGGGCCGCTCCGTTCGAAGACACCCGGTACCCGAGTTCGCGAGGGAGGGTGCGGATGGGCACGAATCCACGGGCCATGGTAGCGGTCAATTCGATGAAGAAGCCCTTTCTTGCAATTTCGGTAATGACCGCCCGGTGAACGATGGGGGGGCGCTTCCCCAAGCCTCGCTTGTAGAAGAGAAGAAGTTTGTCCTTTACCGATTCTCGCTCCGCATCCACGCTTTTTCGCTCGGTCGTGGAAAGGTGCTTGGCCAAGCCTTCCCACGAACTCGCTTGCCTTTTGTGTCTTTTGCTTTTGCGGAGCCATTCCTCCACCGAGCGGTGAACGACCAGATCGGCGTATCTGCGGATGGGGGAGGTGAAGTGAAGGTAATCTCTCTTGGCGAGCCCGTAGTGTCCCTCGGACCGGTCGCGATAGCATGCCTGCTTCATGCTTCTTAGAAACTTGATCCTCAACACCTGAGCCAACGGATGCTTGTTCAGGTTGTGGAGCAATTTGTTGATCTCCTTGCGCGAGCTCAGTTCGCCGCAGGAGATGCCGAAGATTCCGACGAAGGTTCTCAACTCATCCAAATTTTCGGGATCGGGTTCCGGATGGACCCGAAAGACCCCTCCAAGCTTATGCTTTCTGAGATGCCTGGCTACGGTTTCATTGGCCAGAAGCATGAATTCCTCGACCAGTTGATGACTTTCGTCGTTTTCGGTGGTAAGTATCTTTTCGGGTTCCCCCTGGTCGTCGACCAGAATTTTGATTTCCGCGGATTCGAAATTGAGGGACCCTGCCTTGATCCGGGCGGTCCGTAGTTTGGAGGCGACGGACCAGAGTCTCTGCACGGTTTGATTGATTTCCTTGAGTTCCGCCAAGGAGACCTCCTGCAGGCTTTTTCCTGGGTTTCCCGAGTATCGACTGGGGGGCGGTTTGGCGGCTTGTATGCTTTCGAGACGATTCCCCCGCAAAAAGAGAATGGCCTGCTCGTAGGTCAGTCTCTTGTTGCTGTTGATTACGCACTCCGCGATCTTTGAGGAAAGGAGGGTCCCGTCTTCCTTGAACCGGAAAAGCACCGACTTGACGAGGCGGTCCTCTCCCTCCACCAGGCTGCAAATGCCGTTGGAGATCTTTTCGGGAAGCATGGGGATGACTTCGCCCACCAGATAGGTGGAGTTGCCCCTTTTTCTGGCTTCCTTGTCCAGTTGGGAATGATTGGCGACATAGTGGGAGACGTCGGCGACGTGAACTCCAACCTCCCACTCTTCCTCCGATATCTTCCGTACCGACAGGGCATCATCAAAATCGCGGGCATCGAGGGGATCGATGGTCAGCGTGAAAACTTCCCGATAGTCTTTCCGGCCTTCGATCTCTTTTGCCGTGACCCGCGGGTCGATCGAATCAGCCTCCTGCTCCACCGTCTTCGGAAAAGAAGCGGACAATCCGAATTTGGCGAGAATGCCCAGATGATCGGTTTGGGGGTCATCGCCCGGACCAAGCACCCGGATGATTCTACAGGTCGGAATCCGGGCGGGTGGGTCCCAGCGGACGAATTTGGCGACCACTTTGTCTCCCGGTTGTCCGTTTCGGACCTCTCCGAGAATCTTGAAGGGTATGAAGAGCCTGGAATTTTCAGCCTCCACCAGGCTCCGCCCCGGATCTCTCTTGAGGTATCCCAGGAATTCGTCGGTGGCCCGCTGGGCGATCCTTCTTACCTCGTACCTGAGTTTCGCCGGTTTTGCCTTGTTCTTTCTTCTTTCGAACTTGTTTTTTTTGGGAGGCAGAACCTGTAGCTCGACCGTGTCCCCGTGCAGGGCGGTCCCGGATGCCCCCCGAGCCAGGGAGATCGGTTCGTTCAAGCCCTCTACGAAAACTTTGGCTCTTCCTTGCCTGCCGAAATGAAGGGTGCCTGAAAGCTTACCCTTGCTCACCTAGGTTGGCAATCGAAGTCGCCGTGGAATTTGGTGGAAATGACCGATGAGTTACTTTCTGGGATCATAAATCTCCCATGATTCGGGCACCGCTTCGCGGATGGACTCCGAATTGTCAAAGGTATCGGGTACGTCTTCGCCTTTGTCGATGGCCTTGATGAAAACCCCGTCTCCGTTGTCGTTTTGGGTTTCCTCGAACCAGCGAACCGTACCGTCGCTAAAGAGAACGTGGCCCCCTTCGCCCGCCCATGGGGAAGAATCGCTCCATCTTTCCGAGTCCAACCCGGAAGTCCAGAGAATGGGGAAGGGTCCGCTTTCCAAATTCGTCACGAAGCTTCTGCTCTTGGCTTCGCCGGCCTTGGGGATCGCGACCGCGTAGCCAAGGGCTTGGATCTGGTCGGAGGTAAAGCCGTCCTTGGTGGCGGGGATGTTGGCGGGCACTCCGTCGTTGCCGTCTTCGTTCAGTTCCACGACCAATTCGTCGTCGGGCAGGAACCACAATTCGGGCCTGGTGTCCTTGGTCTTTTTGCGGAACCAGGCGACGAATTCCTCGGCGCTCGAAACGTCCTCGGTGGTGGGGAAGTTGCGGGTTTTGGCGGCGAGCGACTCATACACCGTCTTCAAATTCTTTTGGGCTGCGGTGCGACCGGCGGTTCCGAAGACGTCTCCGAAGCCGACGAATGCGATACCCGCGAGGATGCCGATGATCGTGATGACTACCAAGAGTTCGATGAGGGTAAATCCTCTTTTCTTATTTTTTTCGTTCATGTTTTTGAAGTGAGCAAATTTGAAATCGTTGGAGTAAGACATGATTCAGTAAGGTAATGGAAATTTTCCGCAAAGAGCAAGCGACTTCTCCTTGGCTTGGGAAATCACAGTGGCATCCTCGCCGGCGTTGACGACTTGGGCGATGATTTCCCCGATTTGCTCCATCTCTCCTTCCTTCATGCCTCTGGAGGTAACCGCGGGCGTACCGATGCGTATGCCGCTGGTTTGGAAGGGACTCCTGGTCTCTCCCGGCACCGTGTTGCGGTTGAGGGTGACGTTGGCTCCTTCCAGTGCCAACTGGGCCTGTTTGCCGGTGACCTCGGGATGGGAAGGGCGCAGATCGACCAGCATCAGGTGATTGTCCGAGCCTCCGCTGACCAGATGAAAACCGTGCCCGGTCAGGGCTGCGGCCAGCGCCTTGGAATTGGCGACCACTTGTTGCTGATAAGTGAGAAAGTCGGGCTTTGCGGCTTCGGCGAAGCAGACCGCCTTGGCGGCGATGACGTGCATCAACGGTCCCCCCTGGTTGCCTGGGAAGACCGCGGAATCAATCGCCTTGGCGTGTTCTTCCTTGCACAGAATCAATCCGCCTCGCGGACCGCGCAGGGTTTTGTGGGTGGTGGTGGTCACGAAGTCGGCGTGGGGCACCGGAGAGGGGTGAAGGCCGCAGGCGACCAGTCCGGCGATGTGGGCTATGTCGGCGAGGAGGAGGGCGCCGTTGGCCTTGGCGATTTTGCCCATTCTCTCAAAGTCGATGATCCGCGGATAGGCGGAAGCCCCAACGGTGATGAGCTTTGGCTTTTCCGCCCGGGCCATGGCCTCGATCTCGTCGTAGTTGATGTATCCGCTTTCGGGATCCACCCCGTAGTTGATGACCTCGTAGAGCATGCCGCTGCAATTCTTGGGATGACCATGGGTCAGGTGCCCGCCGTCCTGCAGGCTCATGGTCAGGATTTTGTCGCCCGGTCGAAGCATGGCGAAATAGACCGCGGTGTTGGCCTGGCTGCCGGAATGGGGCTGTACGTTGGCATGTTCGGCCCCAAAGACCCGCTTGGCTCGTTCGATGGCCAGGCTTTCCGCCACGTCCACGTGTTCGCAGCCGCCGTAGTATCGCTTGGCGGGGTATCCCTCGGCGTACTTGTTGGTCAGCACGCTGCCGGTCGCCTCGATGACGGCGGGCAGGGTGAAGTTTTCGGAGGCACTCAGCTCGATGTGGG
>JAYOEB010000058.1:9848-13518 GCA_038116775.1 Opitutia bacterium
ATTTTCTCATCGGCGATGGCCTGATGAATGGCGGGATCGATTTCGGCGAGGGAACGCGAATCGAGAAAGGTGGGAGATAGGGTGACGCTGCTTTCGGAGATCATTTTTGAGTTTTATAAGATTTAAAGATTTTTCTCAACCCAGTTGAGGAGGGAGGGCAGGGCGTCCCGCATGTCCTCCCGGCAAGCCCGGTATACCTCAAGGCTTTGCCCGTAGGGGTCGGGGAGTTCCCGGCTTCCTTCTTCCACGAATTCCCGCATCAGGAAAATGGGGGCGTCTTCGGGAAGTTCGTAGTACATGTGAAGAAGGGCCCGGTGGGATTCGGTCATGCAAAAAATCGCCGATGCGTTCTCCACCGTCGCTCGGGTCAGGGCATTGCTGCGGTGGTCGCGCAGGTCCAGGCCGACCTCATCGCAGGCAGCGATCGAATTGTCCGACGCCTTGTCTCCGTCCATCGCGGAAATGCCAGCGGAAAAGACTTTGATCTTTTGCTTGCTTTTCGATTTCGAGAGGGCGTTCTCGAACAATTTTTCGGCCATTGGGCTGCGGCAGACGTTGGCCGTGCAAAGAAATACGACCAGTTTTTCCTTCTTTCTTTCTTTTTTGGCTTTGCTTTTTCTACCCATGGGCAAGGATCATTTCTTCCGTTCATTGGCTGAAAAGGCAAGATTGAATCGTTCAGCTTCTGGAAAATTCGCGATGTCCGATGTCCGAGCGAAGATATTTGCTCTCAAACCGCACTTCATCCGCCAATCGATAGGCTCTTTCCTTGGCATCGGCGAGGGTGGGGCCCATGCCCACGGCGCCCAGCACCCGACCACCGGCGCTTACGATCCTTCCGTTCTCTTCCCGAGTACCGGCGTGAATCAAGACGCTTCCGGTTGGGGGCGTCGCGGGTTCGCTGATGGGCTCGCCCTTTGGGTAAGAGCCGGGATAGCCCCTGCTTGCCAGCACCACCACCATGGCGGACTCTTCTTTGAAGGCCACCGACTCGGGCATTGCTTCCCCTCTTGCCGAGGTCAGGAGGAGTTCGACGAGATCATCCGCCAGCAGCGGGAGAATCACTTGGGTTTCGGGATCCCCGAAGCGGACGTTGAATTCCAGCACCTTGGCCCCTTTCGCCGTCAGCATCAGACCGACGTACAAAGTGCCCCGAAAGTCCACCCCTTCCGCCTTGAGCCCGGCAAGGGTTGGCCTGACGATTTCCTCCTCATATTGCCTGAGCATTTCGGGGGTCACCACCGAGGTGGGGGCATAGGCTCCCATGCCTCCGGTGTTCGGTCCGCTGTCTCCATCTCCGACTCTCTTGTGATCCTGGCTCATGGGCATGGCCACGTAGCTCTCTCCCGAACAGATCAGATGCAGGGAGGCTTCCTCGCCCTCCAAGAATTCCTCGATCACCACTTCCTTGCCGCTCTCCCCAAAGCTTTCCCCGCTGAGCATGTCGTCCACCGCGGCCTTGGCTTCTTCCATGGATTCGCAGATTAGAACGCCCTTCCCGGCCGCCAATCCGCTCGCCTTCACCACCACCGGCATTTCACACCCTTCCAGGTAGCGATGGGCCGCCTCGATTTCCGAAAAATTTCCATAGGCTGCGGTCGGCACTTCGTACTTGGCGAGAAAGTCCTTGGTGTAGGCCTTGCTGCCTTCGAGCCTGGCCCCGGCGGCATCCGGCCCGTAGGCGAGGATCCCCACTTCCTTCAAGGCATCGACCAGGCCGTTGCAGAGGGGAACCTCCGGACCCACCACCACCAGATCGATCTTTTCGGCTTGGGCCAAAGCCACCATTCCCTCGTTGTCCTCGACCGGGACTGAAAAAGTGGGGAATTCCCGGGAAATACCCCCATTGCCCGGAGTCACCATTACCTGGGCGACTCGTGGGCTCTTGGCACATTCCTTGGCGATGGTATGTTCGCGGCCGCCGCTTCCAATCACTAAAATCTTCAATTCTTGATCCTTCATTCCATTCGATTTCCCGAAAAATCAACCTGAAGTCGAGGCAAAACCCTTTTTGGGCTTTCGTTTGTCGATTCTTTTTTTAAAGATTCGAGGATGCGGGTGTTTTTTATTGGGGTATGTGGAACGGCCATGGGCAACGCGGCCGTGCTCTTAAAAAAGATGGGTCACGAAGTCGCCGGGTCCGACGCCGGGGTCTATCCCCCCATGTCCGAGGTTCTTGCATCCGCGGGGATCGATCTGTTCGAAGGTTTCGCCGAGTCCGAGATGCTCGATTGGCGACCGGACCGGGTGGTGGTGGGCAATGCCGTCTCCCGGGGGAATCCTCAGGTCGAATACCTGCTGCGTACCCGAGAGGTCGACTTCGTTTCCCTGCCTCAACTGATTGGGGAGGACCTGATCGGCAATCGTCCCGCCATGGTCGTCGCCGGTACCCACGGCAAGACCACCACCACCGCCCTGGCCGCCTTCGCCCTTGCTCAGGCGGGGCAAGATCCGGGTTATCTGATCGGAGGCGTGCCCCTCGACCTATCCTCCGGCAACGAACTGGGCGGGCCGAATGCCCCCTTCGTCATCGAAGGCGACGAATACGACTCCGCCTTTTTCGACAAACGGAGCAAATTCATTCACTATCGGCCCAAGGTGCTTATTCTCAATAATCTGGAATTCGATCACGGAGACGTCTTTCGGGATTTGCAGGATATTTCCCGGAGCTTTTCTCATCTTCTGCGCATCGTTCCCTCGGATGGTTTCGTTCTCCGCAATGGGGACGACCCCAACCTCCTCGCCCTGCCCGATGCCGCATGGACCCGGATCATTTCAGTCGGGGTAGGGGAAAAAAATGAATTTCGCATCACCGATTTTACCGAAGATGCCAACGGTTCGAGGTTTGGTCTCTCATGGAGGGGAGAGCCTGTCATGCGGGTCGACTGGCGGATGCCCGGCCTCTTCAATGCCCGCAACTTGGCCATGGCTACCCTTGGTTCGATACTTTCCCAAAGAATTGCCCGGGGGATTGCATCCCTTCCCCTCGATCAGGGTCTTTTTTCGGGCGTCCCATTGCCCGACTTTTCCCAGTGCGCCGGAGTCAAACGCAGGCAGGAGGTCTTGTTCGACGACCGGAACCTGACGATTCTTTCGGACTTCGCCCACCATCCCACCGCCATCGCCGGGGCCTTGGAGTCGCTGCGTGCCCGCTGGCCGGATCGCCGTCTCATCGCCTGCTTCGAACCCCGGAGCAACACCGCGGTCACCAACGTCTTCGAAGACCGCTTTGCGGATGCCCTCGCCTTGGCGGACATTGCCCTGCTCGGAGCCGTCCACCGGGCGGAAAAAATCGCCGAAGAGAAGAGAATCAATACCCAAAACATGATTCGGCGCATCGAGGAACGAGGAAAGTCGGGCCATGCCTTCGAGACCAATGGGCAATTGGAGAGCTTTCTTTCGGCCCTCGACTTTTCCCAATCCTCTCTCGTGGTCTTTTTCTCCAACGGTTCCTTCGACGGAGTGATCGGTCGATTCGCCGAGGCCCCGAGGGGATAAATGGGTCTTCCGGATGTCCTCGCTTGGCTGATCCGGGACTCTTGTTGGCGCGTCGTGGTCTCATTTGCAAACCGAAGCAAGTCCTTGACGAATCCATGCAAATCGAGAATAAATCACCTATGAAGAAGTTCCTTTCCTTCTCCGCCCTTTTCCTGTCCCTTGGCATCGTCTC
>JAYOEB010000059.1:0-13309 GCA_038116775.1 Opitutia bacterium
GTCATGCCCAACCTCGAGGCCACCCCGCAGGCATGCTGGCCTCCCGCCCCGCCAAATGCAACCAAAGCATGATCTCCGGGATCATAACCTTCTTCGATCGAGATTTTACGGATGGCATTGGCCATCGAATCGTCGGCGATCGCCAAAAACCCCTGCAAGAGGTCCTCCGGAGACCGGTTGCTTTCCTCCGCCATTTCCTCCAGTCTGCGCTCCGCCTCGCTTCTTATGATCGGGGTTGCGAACAAGGATGGATCCAGACGCCCCATCAGCAGATTGACGTCGGTGAGACACAGAGGTCCGCCAAATCCATAACAAGCCGGTCCCGGATAGGCGCCTGCGCTCCTCGGACCGACCCGCAGAAGCCCCCGCTCCACCCTACAGACTGACCCTCCACCAGCCGCGACCGTTTCCAGCTTCATGGCCAAACCGGAAACTTTGGCATCCCCGATCCGATGCGAAGGTTGGTAGGAAAAATGACCGGAATACCTGGACACGTCGGTGCTTGTTCCGCCCATATCCAGATTGATCGAGGCTGCAAACCCCAAGCTTTCGGCAATCGTCGAAGCCCCCACTACCCCGGCCGCCGGTCCACTGAGCAAACTGTCGATGGCCCGGTACTGGGACCGGTTGATCAAGCCGCCTGAACTGGTTGAAATCAAAAGCTCCCCATCCTCGCCGATTTCTCCCTGCACCCGATCCAAGTATGCCTCCAGGATTTCAGCCAGATAAGCTTCCACCACCGAACTTTCGCAACGTGGCAACCACTTGATCAAGCCTGAAAGGGAGGACGATTCGATCACCCGCTCAAATCCGGCCTCCCTCAGGGTCTTGGCCACTTTTCTCTCATGTACCGGATTCAGGTACGAATGAATGAATGAAACCGCCGCGCATCGGTATCCGGCTGCGACCAAATCCCTCGCTAGACTGCGGATGGTTCGAAGGTCGGGGCTCTTCAAAGCCCTGCCCCTTCGATCCAAGCGTTCCTCCACTTCCACGACCCTTTCGCTCAATGGCTTTCTTTTTCGGGGAATCAGGTCAAAAAGTCCAAGGCGTCGCTGATCCCCGATTTCCAGTAAATCCGGAAATCCCGCGGTAACGAACAACACCGGTCTCTCCCCGGTCTTTTCGAGTAATGCATTGGTGCAGCGGGTAGTTGCCAGTCTCATTCTTACCCGAACCTGAGACTGCTTGAGCCCCACCCTCGCCAAAATCAGGCGTAGGCCCAGAACCGGCGCCTCCCAAGTGGTCAAGACTTCCAGAGCCTGGGAATTCTTCAGTTTTTCGGGAAGCTTTCGGTCAAAGGACAAAAGAAGGGAAGCGGGGCGCCATCCGATGATTTTGGGATGAAAATCATCCAGACCCGAAAAGCGAACCTTCATGCCCGGTACGAATCCCTCCGGCCAATCCGGACATCCCTTCAACTTGACTTCATTGGCAGAAACAATCCGCTCGATCCGGGCCGAAAGAGTTCCCCGAGAAAGTACCTTCGCCCGAAAAAAAACCCCATCCTCGGATCGAGCCAGACAATCGGTGAAGGTTCCTCCCGTATCGACGAAAAAATCCCAAGTCCTCTTCTTCATTGGAATTCGCAGGGAGGACCTTCCGACCACCGGGCCAAGAGTTGCAGATACTCCTTGCCCAGTTCGAGGTCCCGCCCTCCTTGCAAAACGATGCTCTGATACTCGGGGCTGGGGCGGCCGTATTGCAGATTGGTCGACAAGTAAACCCATGCCTCGAGGCTACGGCAGGACTCTCCGGAATCGACCCGCACCTCAATTCTCCGCTTCTCGTAGCACCCCTCATCCACTCCTTCATAGGCGTCCAGAGCATTCCAATGGGATTCCTGCAACGACCAGACGCCCCCCCTCACCTCAGACCCGGAGAATCGTTCGATTCCCGCGTACCCTTCTCCATTGATGAAATATCTCCACTCCGGCAACCGGGCTCGGCACTTCAAAAAAGCTCCGGGACAACGGCGCTCCATTTGCCGCAAATTCATATTCGAGCCGTAAGCAAAATACAGATTCATCAAACCCCTCTTGCTACTATCGCTGACGCTCGGAGGCAAGAGCATTGGATTGGGGCTTGTCAATCCGCTCATAATCGCCATGATGTACTCTCGTCGTTAGAGGTCTGCCTCGTAGCACGCCTCCTTGGTTACGCCATCCGTCACCGACTGGATGGACGAAACGGTGGCCCGGCCTCGGCTAAGTCACGAATTCACAGGTGTGAATTCTTCGGACCAAGAAATAAAAATCCATCATGTCGCAACAAGTAAACAAACAAAACATAATCGAAGACAATCGTTCCCACGAGAAGGACACGGGATCCAGCGAAGTGCAAATCGCCCTTCTGAGCGCTCGCATCGCCCATCTTACCGAACATTTGAAAACTCATCGCAAGGACTTCCACTCCCGCCGTGGCCTGCTCATGATGGCGGCCAAAAGAAGAAAACTTCTTGATTACCTCAAAAAAACCGATCTGAATCGCTACCAGGCAATTATCGAAAAGCTTGCCTTGCGTCGCTGACCGTCGATTCCCGAATCTCCTTTACGTTCTCGTGATTCACGAGGAATCCTTATTTGCAAGCCACCGTATCCTGCCTTTCCTAGGCAATTTCTCCGGTCGTTGCAAATAGGGGCTTCGAAAAGACAATCCGGTCCGATCGAAGAGATGAACAACAACAACAACAAGTAAGCAAGTACGAAAAATGAACCAAAAGCACAATGTAACCGCCGAAAAGCTCGGCATCACACTATCCTCTGGCACCCTCGCCGGCTTAGCCAGCGGAGCCGTCACCGTAGCCATGGGGGAAACAAACGTCTTTGTATCCGCCACCGCCGCCGCAACTCTTCGCCCGGGTCAGGATTTCTTTCCTCTGACCGTTGATTATCGTGAAAAGTTCACTGCAGCCGGCAGATTCCCCGGTGGCTACTTCAAACGCGAGGGAAAGCCTTCCGAGAAGGAAATTCTCACTTCCCGTCTTTGCGACCGCCCGCTTCGCCCTCTTTTCCCCAAAGGTTTCTTGAATGAAGTGCAGGTGATCGGCTATCTCCTTTCCACGGATCAGATCAATGAAGCCGACGTCTTGATGGTAAACGGAGCTTCCGCCGCCCTCATGATTTCCGACATTCCATGGAATGGTCCGATCGGTTGCGTCAGACTTGGCGAAATCAACGGAGAGTTCGTCGTCAACCCAAGCAACGAGCAAATGTATGATTCCAGCCTCGATCTGATTTACGTAGGCAGCGAAAAGGAAATGATGATGATCGAAGGTTCCGCCGACCAAATACCGGAGTCCAGGTTCGTCGAAGCCTTGGAATACGCTCATCAGGCCATTCAGGAGATCATTGCCGCCCAGCGTGAGTTGGCCGAGCTTTGCGGCAAGCAAAAGAAAGAATTCGACTTGGTCAAGGTTCCGGACGAAGTTTTGGAACTCTGCCGTGAAATTACGGGCAACCGCATGGAAGAGGCCATCTTCGCGCCCTCCAAGCAGGAAAGGCAAATCGCCGTCGACCAAATCAAGGTTGACGCCTCCCAGGCATGTGAGGAAAAGTTCGGCGAGGAATTCGACGCCGACCACCTGAGCATGGCTTTCGAAATCATTCAGGAAGAGGTTTATCGTCAAAACATTCTCCTCCGCGGCAAGAGAGCCGACGGCCGGAGCCCCGGCGATCTTCGGGAAATCACCTGCGAAACCGGAGTCTTGCCCCGAGTTCATGGTTCCGCCGTCTTCACCCGCGGCGAGACCCAGTCCCTGGTTCTCAGCACCTTGGGCACCAGCCGGGACGTTCAGGATCTCGACGGCCTAACGGGAGGACCGACCGCCAAATCCTTCATTCTTCATTACAATTTCCCACCCTTTTCCGTCGGAGAAGCAGGTCGATTCGGATTCACCGGACGCAGGGAAATCGGGCACGGCGCCTTGGCCGAACGCTCGGTTCTCCCCGTACTCCCTCCCGAAGACGACTTCCCCTACGCCATCCGCGTGGTTTCCGAAATCATGTCTTCCAACGGCTCCACCTCCATGGCCAGCGTATGCGGAGGCTCGCTGGCCCTGATGGACGCTGGCGTTCCCCTGAGTCAGCACGTGGCTGGAATCTCCACCGGTCTCGTCACCGAAATCAACGACCAAGGCGAGATCACCAAGCACGTGGTGCTTACCGACATCATCGGCGCCGAAGATCACTTCGGCGACATGGACTTCAAGGTCTGCGGCACTCGGGACGGAGTCACCGGCTTCCAATTGGATTTGAAGATTCAGGGTCTTCCTTTCGATATCGCCAAGGAAGCCATTCAGCAAGTTACCGAGGCCAGGATGAAGATCTTGGATAAGATGGAAGAAGCCCTGCCCTCTCATCGAAAGGAACTAAGAGAACACGCTCCACGCATCGAAACCGTACAAATCGATCCCGAAAAGATCGGAGCCCTCATCGGCCCGGGCGGCAAGAACATCCGTAGGATTACCGAGGTCACCGGAGCCAACATCGACATCGACGAGGACAATAGCGGAAAGGTTAGAATTTACGCCACCGATACGGAATCCATGAACCGAGCCCTGCAGGAAATCGAACTGGTTACCGGTGAAATCGAGGTGGGCAAGATCTATCGGGGCATTGTCCGTGGGGTCAAGGAATTCGGCGCATTCGTCGAATGCCTGCCCGGCAAGGAAGGCTTGTGCCACATCTCCGAGCTTGCCGACTTCAGGGTCAACAAAACCGAAGACATCTGCAAACTCGGTGATGAGATTCTCGTCAAGTGCATCGGCATCGACGACAAGGGAAGAGTCAAGCTTAGCCGTCGAGCCGCAATGGAGGAAGCCAATCCGACCAACGAAGACGGGAACGCGGAGGCGACCGAGGAAACTTCGCAAGAGCAGAATCAAGAGGAACCGGAAACGGTCAATTCCTGATTATCGATTGCTCTCGGTAAAAACTTAGTTATCAAGGAGGGAGGATCATTGATTTGATCCTCCCTTTCTTGTGTTATTACGATGAGTCAAAAGAAACCACTTATTCTAGCCACCAACGACGATGGAATTGGTTCCGGCTTCTTGAGAGTGATGGTTGAACGACTTTCCAAAATCGGCGAGGTCGTGGTTTGCGCTCCCGACGACGAAAGGAGCTGGATCGGACACGCAATTTCCCGAAATCAGAAGCTCGATCCAAAAGTAGTGAAGGATTTTCCGGTTGTTGCCTATTCGTTGAACGGCACGCCTGCCGATTGCGTAAATCTTGCCTGCGGCAATCTTTTGGATCGAAATCCGGATTTGATCGTGAGTGGAATCAACCTCG
Organism: Opitutia bacterium; assembly: GCA_038116775.1. Lineage (GTDB taxonomy): Bacteria > Verrucomicrobiota > Verrucomicrobiia > Opitutales > Seribacteraceae > Seribacter. The sequence continues at coordinate 5,295 of JAYOEB010000059.1, forward strand.
GCTACAACCTCACCTTACCCATGATTTTGTCCTCCGGTACCGTGGGGGCGGCCCTCGAGGGAGCCTTGTTAGGCATACCCTCCATGGCCGTAAGCATGGCTCTTCCCAACGATAAGTTTGAAGAGATCCGGGAAAAAGGCGGTCGGAATCCGGACGCATCGACTCGCAAATCACTCGCTTATTCGGCCAAGGCGACCGCCAAGTACGCGGCCCTCGTTCTGGAAATGCATGCCCACGAGGGATTAACGGTTCACAACTTGAATTTCCCCTTTGCATATGATGGAAAAATCGAGCCGCTCATCGCCTTTGCCGACAACCTCAGACTTGGCTCTCTGTTTGAAAAACAAAGGGGGAAACGGACTTTTCAACTTCTTTACCGACCGGAGTGGCTAGAAAAGAGCGACCCCGAAGTCGGGTCGGATCTCTGGGCTCACAAGGAGGGACTGCCCTCGGTTTCCAGGCTGGATTTTTCTCAATTAAACGGTAAATCCTACCTCATGCCCTGAACCCACTCATGACTCGCTTTCATGATTCATAAGTTCTTTCAATGGTGGTATCTTAGGAATCGTTCCTCTTACGGTGATTCGTACAGGAAAATAGACGATCGTTCGAAAGACCGGGACCTGATTCATTATTTCCACGATTTCGGCGGAGATGGAATGAATGCTCAGGGATCGAACTGGCTGAGGAAAAAAATATTCAAGTCGATCCTGTGGCTGCTTTTTCTGGTCTTTGCATTCTGGTTTGCCTACGAAAGTTACCAAGGTCTCCTCATTTATGACGATTAGCTTCATTTGACTTGATCGAATCCATTGAAAAAGCTAGTATGACCGCTTTTCTCAAAACATCATGAAGAAGACGCACAAAGGAATCGCCAAAAGATTCAAGATTACCGGCTCGGGAAAGGTCAGCTTCCGCAAGCCCGGCCAGAGGCACTTGCGTAGAAAACGCACCGTCAAACAATCCCGGGCAGGCAGGCAAGACCAAGTGTTGGCCGACGGCATGTCCCGTCGCGTCATTCGCGCCCTTTCCGTCTGATCCACTTTACTGAGTCCCATTCCAACAGGAGATTTTTGATATGCCACGCGCACGCAACGTTCCCGCCACCCGCAAACGCCGAAAGAAGGTTTTAAAGAAAGCCAGAGGCTACTTTGGAAACAAGTCTCGTCTCTTCCGCTATGCCAAAGACGCCGTCGACCGAGCGGAAGCCTATGCCTACTCCCATCGCAGAAAACGCAAATCCGAATTTCGCCAACTGTGGATCGTTCGCATTAACGCGGCTTGCAGGGCCGAGGGCATCCGTTACGGAGAATTTATTCACGGACTCGCCAAAGCCGGCATCGAGCTAAACCGGAAGGTTGTTTCCGAACTAGCCATCCACGAGCCCGACGCTTTCAAGGAACTGGTCGCCAAAGCAAAGGCTTCCCTCGAAGCCTAAGGCTTGTTTTCTCTTTCTTTGGGCGTGGAGAATCAAGATCTCCAAGCAATCATAACCGACGCGGAAGCCAGGCTGCAGGAGGTAACCGGCAAGTCGCAATGGGAGCAACTCAAGGCCAAGTTTCTTGGGCCTAATGGAAGTTTGACTCATTTCGCCAAAGGGATCGCCTCCATTCCAAAGGAGGAAAGGCCCGACTTCGGAAAAGCCCTCAACCAAGCCAAGAAGCGAGTGGAGGCTCTCTTTCTGCAAAGCCTCCGACTCCTTGAGGAAGAGGAAAACCTGAGGTCCCTCGGTCCGCGGATTGATCCCACGCTTCCAACCGTTCCCGATTTCAAAGGAGGCTTGCATCCCCTGACCCAAACCAAGAGACGGATCATTTCGATCTTCAGAAAAATAGGCTTCACCGTCGCGGAAGCCACCGAGGTGGAAACCGAATGGTATTGCTTCGATGCCCTGAACACTCCCGATGATCATCCCGCCAGAGACGCCCAGGACACCCTCTTCTTCCCATCCGACTCAAAGTGGGCCAACGTTTCCCGAAAAAATCAGGAAGCTTTTCTCTTAAGAACGCACACTTCATCCGTGCAAATCCGCACCTTGCTCGACGAAAAACCTCCCTTGAGAATCATTGCCCCGGGGAGATGCTTTCGAAGAGATACGGTCGACGCCACTCATTCCGCGAACTTTCATCAAACCGAAGGTTTGTTCGTAGATCGCTCCGTTACCATTCGCGACCTGAAGGCCGTTCTCGACTATTTTTTAAAGGAACTGTTCGGGGACGAGGTGGAAACCCGCCTCCGCCCAAGTTTTTTTCCCTTTACCGAACCAAGTTTCGAAGTCGATCTCAAGGTTCCCGATTTGGGAAAACTGAGCAACAAATGGATTGAAATCATGGGATGCGGAATGGTGGACCCAAAGGTTTTTCAGTTGGTTGACCTGGACCCTCGTGAATGGACGGGCTTTGCCTTCGGTCTGGGAATAGAGCGGGTGTGCATGCTCCTACACGGGATCGACGACATCCGACACTTCTATCAAAACGATCAACGCTTTCTCTCCCAATTTTCCGGTCAGTCATGAAAATAAGTCTAGATTGGCTAAGCGAGTACGTCGAACTGCCGGACCCGACCGAGCAGCTCATCGAAGTTTTGCCAATGCTCGGATTGGAAGTCGAGGAAGAGCAAGACTCGGAAATTCCCCGACTCGATCAGGTGGTGGTCGGAGAGGTCATTGAAAAAAGCCCGCATCCTGAAGCCGACCGGCTCAGCGTCTGCAAAGTGGAGGTAGGACTTTCCGAACCCGCCCAGATCGTTTGCGGAGCCAGCAATTTCAAAGCGGGTGACCGCGTCCCCGTCGCCCTCCCCGGAGCAAGCTTGCCAGGCGGTTTTAAGATCAAAAAATCCAAACTCCGCGGCGTCGAATCCCAGGGGATGATGTGCAGCGCCAAGGAATTGGAACTCGGAGATGATGATGCCGGTCTCTACGTTCTCTCCGACAGGCCCTCCGTTGGAACTCCCATTGGCGAAGTTTTTTCCAAGAGCAGGACTCTCGAACTGGAGATAACCGCCAATCGAGGCGATTGTCTCAGTCATATCGGAGTCGCCCGGGAAGTCGCCGCCTACTATGACAAGGCCCTTCGTCTGCCTGAGGTTTCCACTTCCGCCACCGCAACTGCCGAAGTTAGCGAAGGCTGCTTGCTTTCCGAACTTCGGATTGAAACCGAAAAATGTCCCTACTACACCTTGTGGTCGGTGCAAGGAGTCAAGATCGGGCCGAGCCCGGCCTGGTTGGCGGAGAGAATCGAGTCCATCGGTCTCCGTCCGATCAACAACGTGGTGGACGTCACCAATTTCGTCCTTCATGAGACCGGTCAACCCCTGCACGCTTTCGACCTCGCCAAGATCAAGGGGAAGTCAATCATCGTCCGCGAAGCGAATGAGGGTGAAAAAATCACCACTCTGGACGAACAGCAAAGAACGCTCGATTCAGGGATGATGGTGATCGCCGATCGGGAAAACCCTCTGGTTGTCGCCGGCATCATGGGAAGCGTCGACGCCGAGGTCGACGAAGACACCACTGAAATCGTTCTGGAATCAGCCTGGTTTCATCCGGGAAGCGTCCGGGCAACGGCCCGGGCCCTTGGTTTGCACACGGACAGTTCCCAAAGGTTTTCCCGCGACGTCGATCCAGCAAACGTCGAATACGCCGCTAGGAGAGCGATTGACTTGATCACCCGGATCGCCGGAGGAAATTGTTCGCAAGAGTTCGTCTCCCTCGGCTCTCCGCCACGCTCCCAGCGATCCATAGAGATCACCGCTTCCTTCGTCAGCGAGCGTTGCGGATTTGAAGTTTCGGAAGAGGATCTGCTGCTTAAATGGAGGCGTCTCGGATTCGAGGCAAGAGAAGGCACTCCAATGATCGTCGAAGTTCCTTCCTTCCGCTCCGAAGTAGATCGTCCGATCGATTTGGTAGAGGAGTTTCTCCGACTCCGCGGAACATCCGACTTGCAATCGCCCGAATTTCTTTCTCCCAGCCTTCACCGTGATAACGAAGCCAGTCACGATCTATGCGTAAAAGCGGCTGACAATCTGGTCGGTCAAGGCTACCAGGAAGTCTGTTCCTACAGTCTTCGTTCTTCGGAAGAACTAAGCAAATGGTTTCCCAATCTCGCGCCCACCGATCTGGCTTTGGGAAATCCCCTGACCGCCGACCATACCCACGTTCGCTCCTCTTTGCTGCCAGGTTTGGCGGAGGTTCTGGCTCACAATCAAAGAAACCTCAATGATTTGGACCGGGTATTTGAAACCGGCAGGGTCTTTCTTCCCGGGCCGAAGGGAAACCTGGAGCTGATCGCCATTTCCTGGATGCATGCTCTTGGGACCAGTCGCCGGGATTGGAAGCAAACCGATTCCGCGGACTTTTTTACGCTGAAGAATTCATTGGAAAGAGTCGCCCATGCGACCGGTTTGTCCCTTCCCAGAGATCTCTGGCTGCCCTATGAGGATGCAACCACACCTTGGCAAGCCGGATATTCGGCCCATTCCGGAGAGGTGCGGCGAAGCAAGTCGGAGATTTCAATGGGCGTATTGGACTTGAATTTGACCAAAAGCTACGACCTGAAAGGTTCGGTTTTGGCGGTTGAAATACTCATCGACCCCATTCTCCTGAACAAGAGGAAGAAGACGAAGATTTTCCGGAAGTTCAGCGCCTTCCCTCCCGCCATCAAGGATCTCTCCGTCGTGGTTGCTGCATCCGAGCCGGCTGAAACCGTTCGTCAGCGCATTGAATCCGTCGCCCTCACGGCTTTGGGTAAGGAAATGCAACTGGACCCGGTTCGCATCTTTGATCAATTCACCGGCAAGGGGCTCCCTGAAAACATGAAGAGCATCGCCTGCACCCTGAGAATGAGGGCGCCAGACCGCACGCTGGGCGAAAAGGAAGTAAACTCGGCTTTTGAAAAAATTCTCCTCGGCATTGAACAAGATACCCCTTACGAACTTCGAAAATGAAATGAACGAAGACTCAATGGACATTGACTACGTTGCCAACCTTGCCCGGATTGAGCTGAGTGCAGGGGAAAGGGAAAAATTTCAAGGTCAACTTGGAGACGTCCTCAAGTATTTCGAGAGACTTCAGGAAGTGGAGATAGAGGGCGTCGAACCCACCGCCCATGCCTTCCCCCGCTTTAACGTCTGGGATGAGGATGAGGCGACCGAAGGCCTCCCCCCCGGAGAAGCCCTGCGAAATGCTCCCAAATCCAGAAACGATCAAGTGGTCGTTCCCAAAGTGGTGGAGGAATAGAGTTTTAAATGTCCGACGATTCTGAAATTGTATCCCTGACCGCTTCGGAGATTTCCCAAGGCCTCGAGAAAGGAAGTTTTTCTTCTCAGGAGGTCACCAATGCCTACCTCTCGAGAATCAGGAGAGTGGATCAGCGGGTTCATGCCTTCCTCAGTATTGACGAGGAGGATATGTTGCTTCAGGCAAAATCCTCGGATCAACGCAGAACTTCGGGCAATTGCCTGGGTCCCCTCGACGGGGTTCCGGTCTGCCTCAAGGACGTCATTTCGGCCAAGGACCAACCGCTCACCGCAGCCAGCAGGATTCTGAAGAATTACCGATCCCCTTACGACGCCACGGTTACCTTGAAGCTCAAAAATGCGGGGGCAGTCGTCGGTGGGCGCTTGAATCTCGACGAGTTCGCCATGGGATCGTCGACTGAAAATTCCGCCTTCGGTCCGACCCGTAATCCTTGGGACTTGGAAAGGGTTCCGGGGGGAAGCAGTGGTGGCAGCGCCGCTGCAGTCGCCGCTAGGGAAACCCCTCTTACCCTTGGTTCGGACACGGGTGGATCCATTCGTCAACCGGCTTCGCTGTGCGGAGTAGTCGGCATGAAGCCAACCTATGGACGCGTTTCCCGCTACGGATTGGCTGCTTTCGCCTCTTCCCTCGATCAAATCGGCCCCTTCTCTCAGACCGTCGAGGATTCGGCTCTGTTATTGGAAGTGATTTCGGGACACGACCCCTTGGACTCCACCAGTTTCCCCTCCCCCGTCCCTGCCTTCTCCAAGGATATCAAGGAGGAGAAAACTCCTTGTAAAATCGGATTGCCCCAAGAATTCTTCGGTCCCGGGATGGACGACTCCGTGCGCAAGTCGATTGAAGAAGTCATCCGATGGTATGAGGGGAATGGATATGACATGGTGGAGATTTCCCTTCCTACCACCGATCTTTCGATCCCCGTTTACTACGTCATCGCCACGGCCGAGGCATCCTCCAACTTGGCTCGCTACGACGGCATTCGCTACACTGAGCGAAGCCAGTCCGCGAAAAATGCGGTCGACGTCTATGCCAAAAGCCGGGGAGAAGGATTCGGAGAGGAAGTCAAGCGACGCTGCATTCTGGGCGCTTATGCGCTGAGCAGCGGATATTACGATGCCTATTACCTGCGAGCCCAAAAAGCCAGAACCTTGATTAGGCGGGATTTCGAAAGGGCCTTCGAGCAAGTCGATGCCATCCTTACCCCAACCTCTCCCACTCCGGCCTTCAAATTCGGCGAGAAAAGCGAGGATCCGATCTCGATGTACCTAAGCGACGTCTACACCATCTCCACGAACCTCGCCGGTCTCCCTGGCATCTCCGTTCCCTGTGGTTTCTCACCGGAAGGTCTGCCCATCGGGGCCCAATTCATCGGGCAGGCTTTCGAAGAAAGCAAGCTTTTGTCCATTGCCCATGCCTTCGACCGGGAAGCCCAACTGGGTCGAAAACAACCCCAACTCTAAGGTGCGGTACGAAGCGGTCATCGGTCTTGAGGTTCACGTGCAGTTGGATACGAATTCCAAGATGTTTACGCGGGTGGGGACTGGTTTCGGGAAACCCCCGAATTCACTGACCAATCCCGTCGTGCTTGGCCTTCCCGGGGCTTTGCCGGTAATGAATCGCCAAGCCATCGAAAAGTCGATCAAGGTAGGCTTGCTCCTCGATTGTCGTATTGCCGAAATCTGCAAGTGGGACCGCAAGAACTACTTCTACCCCGATATGCCAAAAAACTACCAGATCTCTCAATTCGACCAGCCCATTTGCGAGGGTGGTCAGGTGGAGATTGAAATGCCCGGAGAAAACCCATCCAAAATGGGACCACACCGCATGGTGGAACTAACCCGGATTCATTTGGAGGAAGACGTAGGCAAACTGACCCATTACGAAACCGACAGCTTGGTGGATTACAACCGGGCGGGATGTCCCCTGTTGGAAATCGTCAGCGAACCGGACATGCATACACCCGATGAAGTGTTTGCTTACCTTACCTCTTTGCGAAACTCCCTCGTCGCTGCAGGAATTTCCGCCTGTGATATGGAAAAGGGACAACTCCGTTGCGATGCCAATATCAGCGTGCGTCCCAAAGGCGAAACAACTTTAGGCACAAAGGTGGAGCTAAAGAATTTGAACACCATATCCGGGGTACGTAACGGAGTGGAATATGAGATCCGCCGCCAGATCCGGGCGATCGAGGAAGGCACTCCGATTATTCAGGAGACCCGCCGCTGGAACCCGGAACAAAAGTACACCACTCCCATGAGAACCAAGGAAATGGCGCATGACTACCGCTATTTCCCCGATCCCGACCTCATGCCCGTCAAAATCGACCCGGAATGGATCGAACGGGTACGGTCCGAACTTCCAGAGAAGCCATTCGACAAGCAGCGCCGATATCAGGAGGAGATGAACCTGCCCTACTCGATCACTTCGGCCCTCTGCGCGGATCATTTGCTCTGCGCCTATTTCGAGGAAGCGGCCAGTCTATCGAAATCTGCGGGGAAGATCGCCAACTGGGTGGTCAATGATTTGCTTCGTGAATTATCCCAGGCAAATAAAGCGGACGAATTTGCAGAGGAGGAAACCGAAAAAATCACCCCGCAAAGCTGCCCGGTCTCACCCCAGATGCTGGCGGAATTGGTCAACCTGATCGAGGAAGGCAAACTGACCAACAACGTGGCCAAGGAATTGTTTCCCGAAATGTTTGCCACGGGAAAATCCGCCGCCGAACTGGCAAAGGAAAAAGGACTGGACCAACAGTCGG
>JAYOEB010000060.1:0-2687 GCA_038116775.1 Opitutia bacterium
GGGGCCGACCACGTCCTTTACGAAAAAGGCGGTTTCGCTCATCATGGGCCCCCAACCCGCTTCGTACCAACCGACGCTGCCGTCCTCGAAGGTGACCTGCAGGTGTCCGTAATTTATTTTGTCTTCGGGCAATTCGTCGCTGAGCTGAGCTCCGATACCCGATACCCGGATCGGCTTGGATTCGGTCATCTGGCACATGACGTCGACGTAATGAACCCCACAGTCGACGATGGGGGAAATCGAGGAAAGCAGGCTTTTGTGGGTATCCCAATTCTTGCCGTAGGATTGCTGGTTTAGGTTCATTCTCATGACCAGAGGCTTTCCCAAGGTTCTCGCGACTTCCACGAATTTGATCCAACTGGGATGTTGCCGGAGAATGTAGCCGACCACCAGGGCCCGACTCTTGGATCTGGCCAGTCGGACCAGTTCGCGGCACTGCTCCGTACTTTCAGCCAGGGGTTTTTCGGTGAAGACGTGACAACCCGCTTCCAAAGCCAGTTTGGCGAAGGGATAGTGAGTGTCGGGATAAGTGGAAATGCAAACGGCATCCGGTTGCAACTCCCGCAGGGCTTCCTCGTACTCGTTGGCTTCGGGGGTACCTTCGGGAAGTTCCGCCATGAGGGCGGCTCTCGATTTGGGACTGCGGGTGCAAATGGCGGCGATTTCAAATTCGGGAATCGAGGCATAGGCGAGGGCATGGGATCTGCCCATGTTTCCGGCGCCCACGACAAGAACCCTGATTTTTTTTTCACTCATGAGGTTTCAAGTTTCTCAGCGCGATATCCAGTCCGAGGGGCGGTGCTTGCGGACCAAGTCGTCCTGCATCTCTCCGACGAACTTGTAGTACCCCTTCAGGGTCAATTGCGAAGCCGCGGCTTCGTCGATCAGCACCGTCGTTCTTGGGTGAAGTTGGAGAGCCGATGCCGGACAAAAGGAGCTGAGGGGGCCTTCGATCATATCCCGCACCGCTTGGGCCTTGTTTTCCCCGTGGGCCAGGAGAATGATCCGTCTGGCTTCCAGAATGGTCTTGATGCCCATCGTAATCGCCAATTTCGGTTGGAACTCATCCGGGCTGAAAAAGCGGGAATTGTCTTCAATGGTCTGCTGGGTAAGGGTCTTGACCCGGGTGATGGATCCCAGGCTGGAAGTGGGTTCGTTGAATCCAATGTGTCCATCGGTTCCGACCCCCAGCACTTGCAGATCGATGCCTCCGGCTTCCTCTATCCTTTTCTCGTAGGCGGGTCCCGCTTCGAGAGGGTTGTCGGCCATGCCGTCGGGTACTTGCGTGTTGGATGGGTCGACGTCGATCTTCTCGAAAAGATTGTCATCCATGAAAGTCCGGTAACTCTGGGGGTGGTCGCTGGGGATGCCGACGTATTCGTCGAGGTTGAAGGTCTTGACCTTTTCAAAGCTTAAGCCGTGATCGCGGTGGCGTTGAATGAGTTCCTGATAAAGACCCAAGGGCGTGGATCCGGTGGCCAGGCCGATGACGGAGTCAGGAAAGGCCTTGATTTGCGATTCGACGAGATCGGCGCTTTTGCGGGCGAGAGACAGGGCATCGGGGAAAATGAGGACTTCCATGGAAACAGCTAAAGAGATTCATCCGCGGCTAGGCAAGATCATAGAAAAAACCGCATGCGATTTTCTCAGGAAGATTTTTTCCGTTCCAGTCCGATTATCTTCTCCTTGAAAAGCCTCCATTCCTTTTGAAAGAGAAAATCGAAGTCGGATGCTTCGGGCATCCCGTAATTTTCGGGAGGAGTCAGTTCCACAAAGTTCTTGCTGATCCCACCCAGGGAAAGAATGCTTTCGATGGGAGGAATTTCTCGAATCGATCCGGAGTTGAGGTAGAGGAGAGACTCGAGGTTCCAGTTTTCTCGGATGGCTACGAGGGAAGCGTCGAGCCCGGCATGAAGTTCGAGTAATTCGTTCATGGCTTGGACTTGTCGGTCGACCTGTTCTCTTTCAGACGGAATCAGAAGCCTTAGCTTGGCGGGAGGATAGATGGAGAAAAAGGCCAAAATCAAGCATGCGAAGCCAAGAGAAAAAATCCATTTCGGGCGTGGGACGGCCTTGCTTCGGTCAGAGTAGTCCGAGAAGTCCGCCGCGGACCGGAGCCAAATCTCAGAGGGGGGATCAATCGCATCAAGGTCCGCGTCTTTCTCGCTTTGGGCTTCTTTTCGCAGTCGCTCGATCAAGCCTTGATCCGCGGAGTCGATGGCTTGGTTGCGGAGAATTCTGAAAATCCTTCTCATCGAAAAAGTTCCAGGGCTTCGGCCTTTTGACGAAGTCTCCGCCGGGCCCGGAAGAGCGTTACCTTCAGGCCCGTTTCGGTTTTGTTCATGATTCCGGCGATTTCGCGGATCGAAAGATCCTCCGCATAGTGCAAACGCATGGCTTGGTAGGATTCCTCCTTCAGTACTTTTCCAGCCAGTTCCCAGAGTGGTTCGACGATGGGAGAGGTCTCGGGCTCACTGCTCTGGTTGGGGAATTCATCTCCCAGCCCAGTCTCGGCCCGTCTGATTTGCCTTTTCTTCGCGTCATGGGCCACGCGGCGGGCAATGACGAATAGCCAGGGGGCGAAAGATCGACGAGTGTCGAAGAGATGAATCTTTCGGTAGGCCCGGATCAGAACTTCCTGGGCGACGTCTTCGACATCCGCACCGCGCACGCCCTGCCGAGCGACG
>JAYOEB010000060.1:2697-13221 GCA_038116775.1 Opitutia bacterium
GATGCCTGATCGAAGGAACTCATGACGAATCTTTGAATTCTTCTCCAATATCTTTTGACCAGTTCGTCAAAGGCCTCCACTTCTCCCGACTGACACGACTTGGCAAGTTCCTCGTCATTTCTTTGAGTTGGCGGAGACAAGGATCGAGAGTTTGCGGATCCGGCTGCTTGACGGAATCCCTTATTGGGTGATTTTACCTTGGGTGGCTTTCCCTGCGATTTTCTCCTCAACCTTTCTTTCCAGGAAGGCGTGAGCAATCAGGGCCGTCATTGATACCGTCCTGTCTTTGCGATTCACGGAAAAGCTCAGGTTGGCCAATGCCTCGTCCAAGTCCGCGCTGGCTCCATGAAACAAGGCCAGCAAGCTCGGCCAACCCCGCGTTACCTTTTCCAGGTGATTGGCCACTTCCTGGTCCGCGGCCTGCAAATGGACCCGGATTCTTAGGTCGTCTCCCTCTTCGTCGAGGATCAGGGCCAGGCGTTTGAATTTTTGAAGGATCGCTTTCTGTTCGGGTTTGAGTTTGTCTTGGAAACGGGAAACCTCGGAAAGGTCGGCCGCGAAGACGAGCAGTGGAGAATCTCCCCCACCGAGGGTGCGGACGAAGGAAGTCAGCGGATGAACTCTATCGGTTGATTTTTGCTTTCTCTCGTTCAAGGCATCGAGGAGAAGCCTCTCCTTCGAGGCAACTGCGAGGCTGTCTTGAGCCAATGCGTGGAAAGATCCTTTTTTCAAAGAGTAGATCTTGCGGTCTCCATGTTCCTTGATTTCGACTTTTTCGCTGAGGGCGGCGAAGCCTTCGAGTTGGAAGGCGTTGATTCCACCGCTCAGAAAGGCAGTCCCGCTTTGTCGCTCGCCGGACCCGAAAGCGGAAAGTCGTCGTATTTTTTCCAAGTCCAATCCAAAGGCGCTTTTCAGTCCCTGCATCTTTTGGCTGAGCTTGGGATTTTCCGAAGCTTTCGCCAAGAGGAACTTCCCCAGTCTTGATTGATTCAGGGCTTGGGCATCGCAATCGATCAGCCAGTTGGCGCTCTGAGGAAGAGAATTTTCTTCCGCGGAAAGAATAAAGGGGAAGAACAGGGATAGGAAGGCGGCGGCGAGGATGGTTTTCATGAGTTTGTATTGAATATGGTTGTAGGTATTACAATATTCAATACGGCTTGTCGGTAGCCGAGGTTACAAAAATATAAATTATTCGAGGGGATGCTTTTGCAGGAGCGCATCCGGAGAATACAATCCGAAGTAATCCTTTTCTTGGTTGCGTATCTTCGCCACCTGAGCAGGCAGAACCGCCGGGGCCTTGTTTCCAAAGGAATTCCTGACGAAGGTAAGCACGGATGCGATCTCCTCGTCGTCGAGCATGTGCTCGAAGGGCGTCATGGGGACTTGGCCGGGATATTTCCTTCCCTTCACCTCGATGGGCCCCAAAAGCCCCTTCAGGGTCAGCTTGACGAGGCGTTCGGAATCTCCGGTAACCCAAGGCGTGCCTGCGAGGGGAGGGAATCCCGAATCGGGCAATCCCTTGCCGTTTTCCTGGTGACAAGTCACGCAATGTCCTTCCCGGTGGTAGATTTCACTGCCCTTGAGAAAGGTCTCCTTTTCCGCAGCGGATAGATGCTTGGGTACGAACACCGGGATTGCCTCGTCGTCCTCCTCGCTGGCGGGCTTGTTGTTCAGTACCTCTTCGGCGTATACGTAGGACTCGTGGTAGAGTTCGGAAATGGGGTACTTCTCCGCTTGTTTCAAGACGGAAAGCCCAAGGTTGCGGTTGAGGTAGGAAGCGGCCACCACCGCGGTCATACGGACTCTTCCGTGTGGGTCGTTGGCCAACTCCGCTAGGATTTTTCGGTGTTGAGGAATCGAATAGACGTGGAAGCGAAAGACGTTGGCGGCGGCGGCCCGAATCCGGTGATCGTCGGATTTGAGCAGGTTGAGGAGCAAGGCTTGGTTCAGGCGGCCAGCCCCCCAAGTAACCCAGAGGGCCTCCAGTTGCAGCCTTTCTTCCTTGCCTTCGCTCCAGGCGATGACCGCATTGGTGACTTCGTCGGGGTCCCTCCCGCGCAGTTCCCGGCGGGTACGGTAACGGGTTCGTAATTCGGGGAGTTCGAGATTCTTGAGGAGTTCGGGGATGGAGGCTCCGGCTATCTTGGCGGGTTTGACCAGCGGACGGCTGGGATAGGTGACCCGGTAGATCCGACCGTGCTTGTGATCCCGGTTCGGATCGCGGGCGTTGTGCTGCATATGCCCGATGAGGGCGTTTTGCCAATCAACCACATAGAGGGAACCGTCGGGCGCGAACTCCAGGTCGGTGGGGCGGAAATTCAAATCTTCGGAGACGAAGAGGTCGTGACGGTATTCGGTGGAGTAGCCCGGATCCTCATCGGTGACCTTGTGTTGCTTGGCTCCCAGAAATCCAATGTTGTTGTTGATGAGTATATCCCCTTGCACCTCGTCGGGAAAGTGACGGCTGGAAATGATTTCGAGCCCGGAAGTCGGTCGTACCTTGTTGGAGGTCAGCAAGTCGGCCGCAGGCAGGTTGGCTCCGTATCGGGCCTTGATCATGCCCGGCAGCATCCAGGAGACCTTCGAGCCGGAGGTGTGCAGAAAGATCTCCTGTCCGAACTCGTCGATCGCAAGACCCCAGGGGTTGGGAATCTTGAACTGGGCGTGGCGGATCAACCGTCGGGTCCGCGGATCATAGCGGTAAAAGCCTCCGTTGGACCCGCGCTGGGGCCCGTGCGAAGTCTCCACGTGACTGTGCAGGAAAATTCCCTCGCACATGATGATGGCCCCGGATGGATCGGCGCAAAAGGCGGAGATGGCGTGGTGGGTGTCGTGATCGTCGAATCCCGACAGCACGACTTCGCGCACGTCATACTTGTCGTCTCCGTCGGTATCCTGCAGAAAGATCAGGCTGCCGCTCTGCGAAACGAATACTCCGTCGTGGGTGATCTCAAAGCCGATGGGGATGTGAAGATCATCGGCAAAGTTGGTCTGCTTGTCGGCTTTGCCGTCGTTGTCCGTGTCCTCGAAGATGATCAGCTTGTCTTGGGGCAAGGAGTCTCCGATTCGGTAGTGTGGGTAGCTGGCCATGGTGGCGACCCAAAGCCTTCCCTGGTTGTCGAAGGAAAGTTGCACGGGATTGGCGAGGTCCGGAAAGGTTTTTTCATCGGCAAAGAGGGCGATCTCGTAACCGGGGGCTGTTTTGATCATCTTTTGGGCTTCCTTGGCCGGCGTGTAGGAAACGTTTCCGTTTTTCTTGTTGCTTCCGGGGGGCAGGTAGTTGGTCGGTACCTCCGGAAGATTGCGGGTCTTTTGGTCGGCCTTGGCCAAATCAAACTCTTTGCCCTTGAGCGTGGCCCAAATCCTACGGTCGCGGTTAAGGGTGTACTCGCGGGTCTTTTCGATTTCGAAGGGATAGTTCTGCGGACCGAAGGGGTTGTAGCGACGGCCGTGGACATGGACGCCGTTGGGCACCTTGAAGTCATTCAGCCAATAGAAGTTCTTGTCCATGACCATGGTGTTTATCTTGGATCGCAAGGCTTCGTTGGTTTTGTTCTCCCTGAAAATCGAGTCGGCGAGAAACTTGGCCAGTTTGCGCTGTCCGAGATCATTGTAGAGAGCTCCGTCGATGGAATGAGCGATCCCTTCCCCATACCACTCCAGGGAGGCGGCGAAGGCATCGACGAAGAGAATCCCAAGTTCGGCCGCAACCTCCCGCATGCCCTTGCTGTAGGCTTTCAGGTTGCGGTTCTGCCACTTGCCGTCGGTGACGCCGGCGACGGCTTCGACCGCAGTTGGAGAAATGAGGGCGATCTTAGGGCTGCTCCCGGCAAAAGGGGTCGCCTTCAGGTGTTTGAGGTAAGCCTTGAGTTCCTGCTTGAATCGGGGCAATTGATGAATGCCGTCGAAGGACGAATTGAAGCCAAAGAAGCAAAGGACGTAATCGGCGTGCAGTTTCGACAGCCATTCGTCGGGCGTTTCGAAATGTCCTTCCGGCGCCGTCGAGGCCTGCAGCTCGGGAGCCAGAAATCGCTGGGCCCCGGGAAAGGCGTACTGCTCTTCCTGGTTTCGTCCGGAGTGGGGTCGGAATGCGGGAGTGTTGCCTTCGTCGCAGAGGTTGCGGACGGTAAGGTCGAGTTGGGGGTGTCTCAAAAAGATCTCAGTCTCGAAATGACCGTAGTGGATCATTCTCGAACCCATTCCCGAACCAACGAGGGCAACGACTTGTCTGGGTCGAGGGTCGAACTTTCCTATCAGAGGGAGACAAAGGCAAAGGGAGAGGAGGAACGCCGTTACGATCGGAAGTCGGAAGTTTCGTTTCATGCTCGAATGATTTGTGAAATTGAAGCCAAATGATTCATGTTGATGGATTTTGCATTCTTCTCAAACGAAAACTCATGATTGGAAGCAAAAAAGGGGAGGATTTTGAGATTTTTACCAAAAAATCAGACCTTTCCCCGATCGAAAATGAAAGATTATGATCGGAAGTTATGAAAGAACGGATTTGACCACGTGCCCGTGAACGTCGGTCAGGCGGAAATAGCGCCCCTGAAATTTGTAGGTCAGTCGCTCGTGGTCGATCCCGAGAAGATGAAGAAGGGTGGCATGGAAATCATGGACGTGAACCCCGCCTTCAACCACGTTGTAGCTGTATTCGTCGGTTCTTCCATGGGAATGTCCGGGTTTTGCTCCACCTCCGGCCATCCACAGGGAGAAGCATCTGGGATGATGGTCGCGGCCGAAGTTCTTTTCGTTGAATTTTCCCTGGCAGTAATTGGTCCGCCCGAATTCTCCACCCCATACGACCAAGGTGTCCTTGAGCAATCCTCTTTGCTTCAGATCGGTGACCAAGGCTGCGGATGCCTGATCGGTCTGCCTGCACATGTTTTTAATTCCATTGGGCAAACCTCCGTGATGGTCCCAGCCCTGATGATAGAGTTGAACGAAGCGGACGTCCTTTTCGACCAGTCTTCTTGCAAGCAGGCAGTTGGCGGCGAAAGTACCGGGTGTACGGGCATCCTCGCCGTAAAGTTCATAGGTAGAGTCCGGTTCGTTGGAAAAATCGGTCACCTCCGGAATCGATGCCTGCATGCGGTAGCCCATTTCATACTGGGCAATTCGGGTTTCCAAAGCGGGATCTCCGGTTTTCTCAAGTTGGATCTCATGGAGTTCCTTGAGGCGGTCGAGCATGAGCCTTCGGCCCTTTTCCGAGACTCCGTCCGGACGGTTCAGGTAGAGGATCGCATCCTTTTCGGAACGAAAGCGGATACCCGCGTGCTTGCCCGGAAGGAAGCCGTTTCCCCAATATCTCGATACCAAGGGCTGTCCCTTGCCCCCCTTGGTGACCAAAGTGACGAAATTGGGCAGGTTGTCGTTCATCGAGCCCAGACCGTAGGACAACCATGCTCCGATGGATGGTCTTCCGGTAAACATCGAACCGGTCTGCATGAAGGTGACCCCGGGGCCGTGATTAATCGCTTCGGTGTGCATCGAATTAATCACGCAAAGATCGTCCGCAACCTTGCGGGTGTAGGGGAGCAAGTCGCTCATCCAGTGTCCGCTTTGTCCGTTTTGGGCGAAGGAAAAGGGAGTCCCCACCAAGGGCAGACTGGATTGGTTGCCGGACATTCCGGTAAGTCTCTGACCTTGCCTTATGGAATCCGGCAGTTCTTGGCCGGTTTCGCGGATCAAACGTGGTTTGTGGTCGAACAAATCGATTTGAGAGGGAGCCCCGGACTGAAAGAGATAAATGATTCGTTTCGCCTTGGCAGGGTGGTGCAGCCCAACGCCGCTGTCCGCATGAAGCATGCTGGCCAGGGCGACCCCTCCCAAGCCTCCCCCGAATCTTTGCAGGAAGCTCCTGCGGTTCATACCTAGGGGAGAATCGTATCCGGTGCAATAATCTGATGAATTTTTCATTGGCTTGCAGTAGTGAGTCATCGCTTGGAGGTACTTTCGTCGAAATTCATCAAGGTGGAAACCAGGGTCGTTACCGCAGCGGTGTAGGAGGGATCTTCGCTACTGGCTTTGACTTGTCCGACTTCGAGGAAGGCCTTGGATTGGTCTTGGTTTCTGTACGCTTCGATTTGTTCCTTGAGCAGGCGCTTGATGATTTCACTTTCCGCAGCCGTGGGCATCCGGCTTGTAAGCATGCGGAAGGCGTCTGCGCCGAGAGCCTCGCCATTTTCCGTCCCGTGCTTTTGAATCAGTCTTTCAGCGGCGGCCCGGGCAGCTTCCACGAATTGGGGACCGTTCAAAAGTACCAGGCTTTGGGCAGCGGAATCCGTTCTTTCCCGCTTCACCATGCAAATGTCCCTCTTGGACGAATCCAGAGCCATCATCACCGGGGAGGGGGCGGTTCTTTGCCAATAGGTGTACAGGCTTCTCCGGTGAACGTTCGGGACCTTGTCGGGACCACTTGGCTTGAAGGAGACCTGAAGATCGTAGGGACGGACACTGGGTCCCCCTACCTTTTTGTGAAGCAGGTCTCCGTAGGCGAGAGCGGAGTCCCGGATCATTTCCGCAGGCCAGCGATAAGACGAAGAACGGGCCAGAAGCAAATTCCGGGGGTCTTTCTCCAAGGCCAATTTGCTGATCCTGCTGCTTTGCCGGTAGGTGGAACTTAGCGTCATTTGGCTAAGCAGATGGCGCAGGTCCCATCCGGAAGCTATGAAATCACGAGCCAACCAATCCAGCAGTTCAGGATGAGAAGGTGGTTTTCCCTGACTCCCAAAATCTTCACTGGTGGATACCAGTCCCCGCCCAAAAATCATTTGCCAATAACGGTTTACGGTAACCCGGGCGAAGAGAGGATGATCTTTTTGAGTCAACCATTTCGCCAGTCCGAGTCGGTCCTGAGGATAGCTTTGATGCCACGGAGGAAGAAACGAAGGAGTTTCTCGGAACACTTCCTCCGATGGTTCCGAGTACAAGCCCCGATCCAACAGGTAGGTTTTCCGCGGTTCGGACATTTCCTTCATTACCATGATCTGTCCGATTCTTTCCCTTTGTTTTCCGAAGGAAAGCCGCAGGTCGTACAAGTTTTCCCGAAGTTCCAAGGCTTTGGGATCCACCGCCCGAGCATAGATGGAAAAAAGGGATTCATCATCCAGGTCGATCTTTTGATCGGCTTCGGTTTGTTTGGCCAGGATTTCGATCTCTTTGGGGGTTAGGGTACGATCATAAAGGTAGAATTCGTCCAGCATTCCCTTTTTGAATCCTTTGTCCCGCATGCGTTCCGCAAAGCCAAAGGGGGTCGATGTGGCGATGGCTCTGGTCAGGCTATCCCGTACGACTTGGGTCTTGGTCGATTTCCCGTTTTCGGTAAGCTTGAGTCCTGCGGCTTTACTGGAACCGTCATAGGTAAGGGCGATGTGCGTCCACTCATTCAAGGTCAATTGATGGGGCGAGCGAATGCGGATGGCGTCGCCTGGCCAGAAATGAATGAGGGCGGCGGATAGTTTGCCCTCCTCGATCAGAATTTCAAAGCCCCGGCTGGCCGCGTCTGTCCAGGCCTGCGACTTTCGCACGATCACAGCCCGATCATGCCTCCTCGTCGGCTTGATCCAAAAAGCCACGCTGAAGGGTTGGTGGCGGGTGAAATCGGCGAATTCCTTGGGGAAATTCAAGGCATCATCTCCCGAAAATCGAATGCCTTGGCCAATCTTGCCCTCGCAGCTTTCGTTGTTGGAGTTGGTATTGGCGGACTGCATCGAGTCGACCGGGTTCGAATATTGGTTTCCCTTGCGATTATCAAAGGAGAGGTAGGCGATGGGCATACCATAGGCGGTCGTCTCTTCATCTGCCGGTTGGGCAAAATATGAATAGTCGGCAAATCGTTTGCGGCCGGTTGTTTTACTCCACTTCTCGAAGGATTTCCGCAGTTCGTCGGAGCTCAGGTATCGATGAATTTCCTTTTCCGCATCTTTGATCTTCCGGTCATTGGGTAAGTCGGCAAGTTCGAGGGCGGGGGTGGGAGTGGGGTTTCCAAAGTAAGCGTGGAGACCCGCCTCGTCGATGTTGTTGAAAAACGCGGAGAGCGAGTAGTAGTCTTTTTGGGACAGGGGGTCATACTTATGATCGTGGCATTTGGCGCATTCCATGGTCAGACCGAGAAAGGCGGTGCCGAAGGTATGAACCCGGTCGGAAACGTATTCGATGCGGAATTCTTCCTCCACGCTGCCACCCTCCACTTTCTGCGAATGCAGCCGATTGAAGCAGGTGGCGAGGATTTGGTCCCGGGTGGCGTCGGGCAGGAGGTCGCCGGCAATTTGTTCGGTCACGAATTGATCATAAGGCATGTTCTTTTGAAAGGAACGAATCACCCAGTCCCTCCATGGCCAGACCTGGCGTGGTCGATCCACTTGGTATCCGAAAGTGTCGGCATAACGGGCGAGGTCCATCCACTCCGCGGACATGCGCTCGGCATATTCATCTGAGTCGAGCAATCGACGAACCACCTTTTCATAAGCATCCGGGGCATGATCCTTCTCAAACGCATCGAGTTCGTCAAGGGTCGGAGGAAGTCCGGTGAGATCAAAGGTCACCCGGCGCAACCACAGGGCTTTACCTACCTCTTCGCTGGGCGAAAGTCCGCTTTCGACGAGTTTCTCGGCGATAAATCGATCAATCGGATTGCGTGGGTTCGGATGCTTGCTCTCAGGAACTTCGACGGAAGCGGGCAAGGGCTGAAAGGACCAGTGCCTCTGATATTTTCCTCCCTCCGTAATCCATTGGTCGAGCAGGTCTTTTTCTTTCTCGGTCAGGGGAAGTTTGCTTTCGGGGGGAGGCATCAGTTCAATCTCATCGTCGGTACGGATTCGCCAGTGGATTTCCGAATCCTCGAGACTGCCGGGGGTGAGACCGACGAATCCATGGTGTTCCTTGATCGCCTCTTCGAAGGAATCGAGCCGGAAGTCGGATTTTTGATTCTTGGCATCCGGTCCGTGGCATTTGAAGCACTTGTCGGAGAGAATGGGTCGTATGTCGCGGTTAAAATCGACTTCGGCGATGGCCGGAGCGGTCCAAAGAACGAGGAAGAGACCTATGGGTAATTTGAAACTCACGATATCGCCAAATGGAACCAGCGGTAAGGGTTTGGAGGTAATTGAATGCCCGTCACTTGTTGAAATCCGGATTTGGGCGGGGCAGTTTGGCTCCGTCGGCGCTCAGGCGGGCGATAAGTTCGGCATCGAGTTTTTCGACCAGTTCGGGTTTGCTTGCGGAAAGGTTGTTGGTTTCTCCTAGGTCGCCCTCCAAATCATAGAGTTCGTGAATTCCTTCCCAGAATTTGATCAGTTTGTAATTTCCTTTCCGGATGATGGAGTAGGGGCCCGGGGCATGACGGTAGTGGGGAAAGTGCCAGATCAGGGGTTTTCGGTTTGGGCTCCTTTTGCCGCCACCGCTTAGGTGATCGAGGAGAGAGAGGCCGTCAATCGGTCGGTCCTTGGGTAGGGCGGTACCGGTGGCCTCCATAATCGTGGGAAATAGATCGATCGAGGAAACCGGAAAATCGGAAGTCTTTCCGCCCGGTATCCTGGCCGGCCAACGTACGAGGAAAGGCACCCGGATTCCTCCCTCGTAACAGTATCCCTTTCCACTCCGCAAGGGGGCGTTGTCGGTGGGGCTTCCGTTGCGGTCCAATCCACCGTTGTCACTGGTGAAGATGATCAGGGTATTGTCGTCGATTCCATGTTTTTTCAATTCTGCGAGCATGTCCCTCATGCAGTCGTCGATCGATTCCACCATCGCGGCATACTTCCGGTTGGTTTCGGTCATCCCTTCCTTGAACTTGTACTTGTCCGCAACTTCCTGAATGGCCTGAATGGGAGTATGCACCGCATAATGCGAGACTTGTATGAAAAAAGGCTGGTTCTTCCACTGACGGATTGATTTCACCGCCTCATCGGCCTCGCGGTGGGTCAAGTATTCACCTGGTTTTCTGCCGGGTAGATTGTGGATGCCGGCTTGGATGGTGGGGTGTTTGTGCCTGGGATTGTTGTAGGGATCGAAAAAGGAAGGGGGCTGCCCGTAGTCGCAGCCGCCGAAATTTGCATCGTAGCCCTGTTTTTCGGGATACCAGGCCTCGTCCCCCAAGTGCCATTTTCCGATATAGGCGGTTTTGTAGCCGTTTTTCTTCAGGTTTTCGGCGAGGGTGATTTCCGAGCTCTCCATCCAGTATGGATTCGGGGGACAGAGAAGCTTTTGGTTTTTTCCGCCCACGAATTCCGTGGGGTTTTTGTCCGGCGTGCCCAATCCGCCCCGTTGAAAGCGGGAGCGTATCCAGTCGGTCACCCCGAGCCGGTGCGGATAGCGCCCGGTCTGTACCGCCGCCCGGGTAGGGGAGCAGACGGCGCAGGCGGCGTAACCGTTGGTAAAGCGAATGCCCTCCTTTGCCAGGCGGTCAACGTTGGGAGTGCGATAGAAGTCGGACCCCTGACAACTTAAATCCATCCAACCCATGTCGTCCACGAGAACCAGGATGACGTTCGGTTTGGATTTCTCATCGGCGGATGCGAGCATACC
>JAYOEB010000061.1:0-7153 GCA_038116775.1 Opitutia bacterium
AAATATCGGAGGCGGGAAACAGTGGAATCAAGTACCGCACAAGGGGCAATCTTGGTTTGGAATATCAGATCCTCGACGATGCCAAACACCGCGACAACAAAATTCTCTCCCACCGGGCAGGCTCGCTCTATGACTTGATCCCGGCCCCTCAAAACAAACCCATCCGTGCCGTAGGCGAATGGAACCATGGAAAAATCATCGCTCAGGAAAATGTCATCGAGCACTGGATGAACGGAAAGAAAATCATTAGTGTTTTCTGGGGATCCAAGGAGTGGGAGGAAGTGTTTGGGAAAAGTAAGTACAAAGATCAAAAAGGCTTTGGATCCTGGGAAGGCTCCATTCTTTTGCAGGACCACGGTGATCCCGTTTGGTTTCGAGAACTACGGGTCAGCAGACTTTGAACCGCAATCCTTTTCTATCTAATCTTGTGCGTAAAATAAGATTTTGGTGAATTTTCTAACGCCATCCACTCTACAGGAAAGCTTTCCATCCACCACCACGAGATCTTGATCTTCGACGACTGAAACGTTCTGATCATCCCCAGTTTTGCGGTCCAAATCCTTGGTCGTAGAACGAGCCACGTACTTCATCCCATCCTCGAACCCTTCTCCGCGAAAATCGATACTGGAATATTCGTTGTTGTAGTACTTCCCGTCTTGGATCGTCGAAGGGATGGAAACCTCCAAAAAGCCCTCACCGTTCGCTTCCCCCGCATAAAGGAGAACGACGAATGAATTTTGCGTGCGGTTGTAGGAGGAGATTTTGTATTTCTCACTTCCGGCGAAGCCGTCACCGAGGACGATCACCTCGTTTCCGGTCTCTCCCGCCATGGCGTGACGAATCACTTCATCCGAGCCTCCTGCAATCTGGGAATACCAACGCCAAACGTAATAATGAAGGTGGTTGGGATCGGCGGGATTGATGTAGTCCTCAACGGTAAAAGGAAGCGCGTCTTCAGGAACCTCGTATGCCTTGAAGGCATTCTCCGGACCCTGAATGCCGATTTTCCGGGTCACTACACCCGGACCTCCGTCGTTGGAGGGGACGACCCAATCCGGGTGCTTTTTCTTGATCTGACCATTGTAGTCCACTCTCTTGGTCAAGCCCATCGACCAGCGACTGGAGTTGTCGCACCAAGGCATGTTCACCGTGTTCAATCCCCTTTCCAAGACCTCGCCGAAAATGGTCACCGTCTTGTCAAAGGCATCTCTTTCATCCCTTTTGCCATCATCATTGACGTCATGGTTGTTTCTGGAACCATCCCAAACGATCCAGGACTCGGAGGAAAGAATCTTTTTGGAACGATAATCGGCCCGATCCAATTTTTCCCGAGCCAAATCGTACTGGGTCCAGCAATTCGGAATGATTTTGCCGTCCATCTTGCCGTAGCCGTTGGCATGGTCGGAAATGTTTAGGTTTAGGGCGTCCACCAGTTGCATCATTTCCTTATTCGCAATCAATTGATCGTAGTAGTCATCCACCGCCACGGCGCCCCAACCCTTCAGGCCTTCACGGGTCCCGCATGGTTGGCAGGGGGAAGTTCCGGAGGTTGATACGATCACTCGCCTCTGCGGAATCGAATCATAAACGCCACGAATGGCCTTGGCCCCATTGATAAAGATTTCATCGATGATGAATTCCATGTCCGCGTCATTCATCATGCCCTTGAGGTTGACCTCGTGATATAGCTGATAGGCTCCGACGCGGTTTTTGAAGTGTTTCGCCAAGCGAGCCAAAAACTTTGGGTACTCCCCCGCCTTGGGTTTCCAAGGGCCGGCTTTTCCGCTCTCGGACGCCCAGGCCGGACAGTGCCAGACAACAAGCTCGACCTTCAGGCCGCGCTCCGCGCACAAGTTAACCGCGTGGTCTATTGCCTGCAGATGTTGCGACATTTCCCTTTGGTAGTCCTGGTTCTTCTCGTTGGGTTCGACGGCTGCCCAACTTACCCAGAACTGAGCTTAACTGCTGTGCTCGGAAAGGACGGGGCGGTTCGCGTCGTATTCCTCGCACTTCTCGAGTCCAAAAGGTTGCCACCGCACGCCGACGTGCAAGTGGTCCGTAGTCCAGTCATAAGAGGAAACTTGGGCCGTTTTGGCGTCGCCGCGAACCTGAAAGGTGACCCAAAGCGCGAAAAGCAAAACAAGAAACCCCGAAAGGGATTGGTGAGGATTTGAATGCTTGAAAATCGAAGATTTCATAAGAATGTTGCCAATGAAAGTGACAGTAGATGAAGCGAAGGAAGCGCGAATCGTAAGAAAAACTTTCTCCGTATCCTATGTCTTTGCGATGACGAGGGGAAGAAGGAAAGCTCGAAAGTTCGGGAATTAACTTATCATAATGCGAAACCGCAGGTCAGCTGATGACCTGCGGTCGATCAAGCGATAGTTCCTCCAGCCAGGCAAGCAAGCTTTCCATGGGCAAGCCGATCACGTTGCTTGCGGATCCTCTGAAATCTTCCACAATCAGATCCGCTCTGGTCTGCAAGGCGTAGGCTCCGGCTTTGTCCATCGGGTCAACCTCCATAAAATAGCGTTCGACGACCGACTCATCGATCTTTTTAAAGGTAACCTCGCTGCTTACGACCCGGGTCTCGCAATAATCCCGCAACTTATGGGTTAGGCAGACTCCGGTACTGACCAGGTGGGTCTTGGCCGACAACTCCCCAAGCATGGCATGGGCCTCTTTCAGGTCTCTTGGTTTTCCGAAGACTCTCTTGCCGAGCGAAACGATGGTGTCGGCTCCCAAAACCAGTCGGTCGGGATACCTCTTCGAAACTTCGAGGGCCTTTCTTTTGGCGTTCTCCATAACGAGCTCCAGCGGACCATCCGGGTGCTGGGCAATTTCACTGGCCTGAGAGGGAATAACCTCATGGATGATTCCCGCCTGCTTCAACAAATCGGTTCTTCTGGGAGAAGACGAAGCCAGTACGAGCTTTTGCCTGAGCTTCGGGTTCGCTTTTCCGCTCGGATTTTGCATAATGAACTTTTACTAATGACGATTTTTCAAAATAGGGCAAACAGATGAGAATAGGCGTGGCCCAGGTAAACTCGACCGTCGGAGACCTACGGGGTAATCTCGCCCTTGCCGTTGATGCCTACGAACAATTGACCGGTCAGGGGGCCGACCTCGTGGTCTTTCCCGAGCTTTTCATTTGCGGATATCCTCCGAGGGATTTGCTGCTCAAGGAAAACTTTCTTAGTGATTGCCTTGCCTCCCTGCTCGAGTTCGCTCGACAAACCGGGCCCGTACCCGCCTTGATCGGTTTCCCCGAAAAAATCGGCTCAAGTAACTCCTCCCAGTTTTTTAATTCCGCCGCCTGGTGCGAAAAATCCGAAATCAGACAAATTTTCCAAAAGCGTCTTTTGCCCAGTTACGACGTATTCGACGAGACCCGTTACTTCCAGGAAGGATCCAATCCATCCATGATTGACTTCAAGGGTTCTAAGATCGCGGTCACGATTTGCGAAGACCTTTGGAACCTTCAGGATCGTAGCTACGCCAAAGATCCCCTCGACGAGATTGCCGCTCTGACTCCCGATTTGTTGATCAACCTATCGGCCAGTCCTTGGTTTTGCGGCAAGGAAAGGAAGCGTTTGGAAGTGCTGCGAAAAGCCGTTGAAAAAGTCGCTTGCCCCATCACCTACGTCAATGCCGTAGGGGGGAACGACGAACTCATTTTCGACGGGCACTCTCTGTCCTTGAATGCCCAAGGCGAAATCATTGATCAATGCAAAGCCTTCGGCGAAGACCTCAAGGCGCACGACTTATCCCAAGATGGGGCATTCGAGACCAAGGAAATTGCTTCCTTGGAGGCCTTGCGGCGAGCTTTGGTTCTAGGGTTGCGCGACTACGCTTCGAAGAGCGGATTTTCCAAGGCCCTAGTCGGCTTGAGCGGAGGCATCGATTCGGCGGTTACCGCAGCCTTGGCGGTAGAAGCCCTCGGTTCCGAGAAGATCATCGGGGTCAGTCTTCCCTCTTCCATCTCAAGCGATCACAGCAAGGAGGACGCCAGAGTTTTGGCGGAAAACCTCGGGATCGAATTTCACACCCTGCCCATTCAATCGATCGTCGACGCCTCGGGTCAGTTATTGGAACCTCTTTTCTCCGGGCTTCCCGAAGACGTCACCGAAGAAAACCTTCAGGCCAGAAGCCGTGGGCTTTTGTTGATGGCTCTCTCCAACAAATTCGGAGCCTTGCTTTTGACTACCGGGAACAAAAGCGAATTGGCGGTCGGCTATTGCACTCTCTATGGCGACATGTGCGGCGGGTTGGCGGTGATTTCGGACGTTCCCAAAACCAAAGTTTTCGATCTCGCCAATCACATCAACCGGCATGGAGTTCTGATTCCTGAAAACACCATCGAAAAACCCCCTTCCGCCGAACTCAGACCCGATCAGAAGGACAGCGACTCCCTGCCCGATTATGAAATTCTCGACGCCATCCTCAAAGCCTACGTCGAAGAGGGAAAGTCCGCCCAAAGTATAATCAAGGCGGGATACGACGAGCAAATCACAAGAAAAGTCATACGCTTGGTTGATCTCAACGAGTACAAAAGAAACCAGGCGGCCCCCGGTCTCAAGACGACGCCGCTGGCCTTTGGCATGGGTCGTCGCATTCCGATCGTCCAAAAATATCAAAACTAAACAAATCAAGCATTCATGAGCGCCGAATCCGAAAAGCTGTTCGAAAAAGCCAAAAAACTGATTCCCGGAGGAGTCAACTCACCCGTCCGGGCATTTCGTTCCGTAGGCGGAACTCCTTTCTTTACCCAGAAAGCGGACGGCTGCCGCCTGACCACTGCCGATGGAAAGGAACTCATCGACTACGTCTGCACTTGGGGTCCCGCCATTCACGGCCACAACCACCCCCGGATCCGCGAAGCCGTGGCGGATGCCCTGAACCGAGGCACCAGCTTTGGAACTCCAGGACCATTGGAGGTGGAGATGGCCGAGCTCATCACGGAATTCGTACCGTCCGTCTCTAAAGTCCGAATGTGCAACAGCGGAACCGAAGCCACCATGACCTCGATCCGTCTCGCTCGGGGCTTCACCGGCAGATCGAAAATCATCAAGTTCTCCGGTTGCTATCACGGACACGTCGACAGCCTGCTGGTCAAGGCGGGTTCGGGAGCCTTGACTCTAGGCAACCCCGACAGTGCGGGAATTCCGGAAAACTTCGCCAAGGAAACCATTGTCCTCGACTACAACGACCCGGACGCCCTCCGGGAGACCTTTGCCGAGATGGGCGATGCGGTGGCTGCGGTAATCATCGAGCCCTACCCTGCCAATTGCGGTCTCATCCTTCCCCAAAAAGGGTATCTCGAATTGCTTCGCTCACTGTGCTCCGAAAACGGAAGCGTCCTTATCTTTGACGAAGTGATGACCGGATTCAGGTTGGGACTGGGTGGAGTCCAGGAAAAGACTTCCGTCGTCCCCGACCTGACCGCCATGGGGAAGATAATCGGCGGGGGCCTTCCCGTCGGGGCCTTGGGAGGAAAACCGGAAATCATGGATCATCTGGCTCCGCTCGGCCCCGTATACCAAGCCGGCACTCTCAGCGGGAACCCTCTGGCCATGGCAGCCGGCATCGAGTCACTGAAAATGCTCCGTGAATGCTCTCCTTACGATCACTTGCAGAGAATGGGAAAGATGATGGCCGATGGCATTGCGGAGATCGCGTACGCCTGCGGGGTTCCCTTGCAGATCCCCCAGGTTGGCTCCATGTTCTGCCTCTTCTTTTCCGAAAACCCGGTGTCGAACTTCGATCAAGCCCTAGCCTGCGAACACGACCGCTTCAAGAAGCTCTTTCACCGGCTCTTGGAAGCCGGCGTCTACCTCCCCCCTTCATCCTACGAAACTTGTTTCCTCTGCGCAGGGCACACCGAAGAGATCATTGGACAAACGCTGGAAAAAGTAAGTTCCGCTTTTTCCTCTCTGTAAGTTTCTTGTGATTGACACCCCATCCATCCAGTAAATAAGCAAAGGATCATGTCAGTTGGTAAGAAAAGCTTCACTCTTCTGGGTTTTCTGGTCGCCGGAACCTTCTCTTACGGAGAAGACCGGATTCCATTTTACGAAGATTACTTGGCGAACGACGAGCTCGGCGAGTTCGTCGAGGCGGCCCAATCTTTTTTGGAGGATTCTCCGGACGCCGCCGAAGCTCCCCGGTTGGCGATGGATTTGATGATGATCGGCAAAGGGGCAAGCCGTCCCGAGATCGTCGACTACGCCACCGACTTGCTCTTGTTCAAATACCCAAGCAGTCTTCCCAGCCTTCAATTCTTCAGTTCCTTCGATCAAGGCTCTCCCCGACTGGTCAAGCTTCTCGGGCTAAAAGCAGAACAAGGTGATTTGGGCAGCGAGGAATTTGCCTCCAATTACTGCCGAACTCTTTTGTTCATTGCCAGGATTCAAGGACCGGAACTACTGAAGGACCCTTCCCTTCGCCTTCGAGCTTTTCTTCTCGCCTCTAAAGCCGGCGTCGATGAAATCGAATCCACCGCCGAGACCTCTTTGAAAAACCTGTCCGGGTCCGAGACCTCCCTTGGCCAAACCATTCAAGTGGTCTTCAGCGAAGAAGATACTTTGGAAAAAATCAAGCGGCTTGGTCGCATCAAGGGAACTGACGCGAAATTCTGCGCCTCCTTTTACCTAGCCCAACTCGACCCCCAGGAGGCCCAGTCGGAGGAATTGGTCGTCTTCCGGATTAACCAGATCTTGTTCGGTCCCAACCCCGATACCTCTTTGGCCCGTGAACTTTTTTCCTCGCTTCCGAAGGCTAGGATCGAGCAGCCACCCATGCAGGCATTGCTTGCCTTTTCCCATCATCTGGATCAGGAGCCATCCAAGGCCATCGAGCTTCTCGACGGGGCGGCCCTCGGGCTTGATCCGCAATCCGAATGGAATTTGACCTTCAAGTCCTACGCCGATGGGCTCATGCACTTGGAAAACCGAAAGAATCTTTTCGTCGAAGCCTTGGGAAAAGCCATCGATGGCTTTTCAATGGGTGGCGACTGTCTGTACGTTTCCGCCCAGTGGGAAAGTAATTCCAGCCAAGAAACCCCAGCTGAAAACCACTTGTTTCTTGGAGTGGACAAGGCAAGCGAACGCTTTGAAATTCAACTGCGCAGGAACGAAAAACTCCTGCTCGGATA
>JAYOEB010000061.1:7163-13158 GCA_038116775.1 Opitutia bacterium
GATACAAAAGCGGAAAAGAAGAATCATCGATTTTGGGCCCCGACTCTCCGAAAATCTTCAAATTCCAAGCCTCCGGTGCCTATCCCGTACCCAGAATTTCAATCGCCCGAGACAACCTTTCCGGATCCTTCAACTATAATTTCAATCTCAACTTCGGATCCTCCTTCGCCGAATTTTTCGACAGCGGATCTTCCCTTTTGGAGAATCCTTATCTGGGTACGGCGAAGGGAAGGGAAGTTCTTTGGACCTATACCTTGGGAAGAAAATTCATCTGGCTGGAACCCGCCGAATCCGCTTCGGAAGGAACCACTTACCCAGTTGCTTCGCTTTCGCAAGGAGAGAGCAAGGCCAACAAAAGCAGCGTCACTTTTGACTTGGAGGGAAACTTCAAAAGAGCCCGAATCAACCGCTTCCTTATTTCGGAAATCAGCTTGGGAGATCAGACCGTCTTGGACAAATTACCCAAGTGGCCGGAAGCCGAAGTTGAAAAGAAAGAAGACTTTGACTTTCCCATGTTCATGAAACTGGTATCGGTCATCGGTTCCATCACTCAGGGCGGTTAGTTCCAAACGAACCAATCGGAAAGTCGGTTCCGGCCGATGCGCCCTTCTATGAGCGGCTCGCGAATCGTTGATGACCCATCGGCATGGACCGAGGTGTTTCCTACGCCTCCTTATCGAAGAGTGATCGCGTAGCGAGCTTGGGCGACAAGCCGACCTAGAGTCTAGTAACCCTTACCCCGCAAAGCCCCGTCCAACTGCTTTTGAAACTCCATGACGTCCTCATCGGAAGGCTTGTATCCTTCATCGCCGCCGGAAAGTCCGAGCCTGCCGAATTGATCAAGAGTCCACTTTTTGCTTTGGCCATCGGAGAAAGTCACGGAACCACTGGCCATGGCCCCCGGAGGCGTCACTGGGTCCACCTCCACGGAAACACCACCCTCGCCCAAGATGGCCTCTTCGGCTGACTGGGGCTGGGGAGCGTCCTCATCGGCATCCTTGGGCTTATCCTCCTCCTTGTCGACCAAGGTGAGGTCCAGATCATCGACCAGAAAACGGACGTCCATGTAAGTCATGACGATTCCAAAATCGGAATTGATCTTCTTTTGTACCTCGGAAAGCCCCATGCCTTCGGCTACCCAGCCGGCAATTTCTCTTTTTTGGTCATCATTGGGCTCGGTGGAGGATGAAGCGGAGGAAGAGTCCTCCGGGGCATTATCATTCTCCGTAACGTAAGAGTCTGAAGAGTCGCTTATGGTCATAACTGCGATTATCCCTAATCGAAAAAACGAAATTTGACAAGGAATGAAAAAAGAAAAGAGAGAACGACCTCACTCCATTGATTGGGAGAGTTGTTCGTTCAAAAACTCGACGGAGTGCTTAATCGAAGTGTCTTGATCCATCATATTCTCCACGGTCTTGCAGGCATGAATGACGGTACCGTGATCCCTTCCGCCGAAGGCGCCTCCTATCTCCTGCAAGGAATGCTCGGTCATGATGCGGGAGAGGTACATGGCCACCTGACGGGGGAAGGCAATGTTCGCGGGCCTTCTTCTGGAAAGCATGTCGGCCATTCGAAGGTGGTAGTAATCCACGACTTTCTTCTGAATCGTTTCGATTGTGATGCGGCTGAGGTTTTCCTCTCGAAGAATATCACGAAGAAGACGCTGAACGGTCTCGAGGTCGGCCTTTTTGCGGGTAAGCCCGACGTATCCGGCGACCCGGGTCAGGGCTCCCTCCATGCGGCGGACGTTGCGGGAAATGTTCTTGGCTAGGAATTCGATGATCTCGGGCTCCACGGAAATACCCATGGCATCGGCCTTTCTCGAAAGAATGGCCACCCGGGTTTCAAGGTCGGGGGCTTGGATATCGGTGACCAACCCCCACTGGAAGCGGGAAAGCAAACGGCTTTCGATCTTGTCGATCTCACCCGCGGGGCGGTCGCTGGTCAGGAAGATTTGCCGCTGGGCTTCGTAGATTTCGTTGAAGGTGTGAAAGAATTCCTCTTGGATTCGCTCTTTGCCGGCCAAGAATTGGATGTCGTCGATCAGGAGATAATCGACGCTGCGGTAACGAGAACGGAATTTGGTCAGGGTGTTTTCCTGAATCGCCCGAATGAACTCATTGGTGAATTTTTCACAAGAGACATAGGTGATGCGGCAGGAGGGATTTCGGTTCAGAGCTTGGTGAGCGACCGCATGCATGAGATGGGTTTTTCCCAATCCGGTCTCGCCATAGAGGAACAACGGATTGTAAGCGTGAGCAGGGGCATTGGAAACCGCCACGCATGCGGCATGGGCCAACTCGCTGCCTCCGCCGACTATGAAATTGCCGAAGGTGTTTTTGGGGTTGATCCCCAAGGATCTGCCTTTCAAGGCCGGACCCGTCATCCGGGAGACCGATCTTTGCTTGCCGGGGCTTCTCTTCCTTCGGTCGTTGATCTCGGTTTCTTCATGACCGCCTCCGATGTCGCCGAGCAACTCGACGGTGAAGGGATGACCCACCAAACGGTCCGCTTCCTGGCGGATCACGTCCAGGTAATTGTCGCGTATCCAAATCGCCGAGAACTCATTGGGCGTGATCAACTCGCACCCATCTTCGTCGAGGTGTCCGACGCGCATGTTGTCGAACCAAACTCGAAAGGTATCGGCGGGAATAACCTCGAGCAACTGCTCGCGCAGAGAGCTCCAAAAGGTGTCGGGTGTGGAAACGGGAGAAGGCATGATGATTAAACTTTATTCACACGGATTCGGGCTGCTCTGTAAACCTCTTATAAAAAAGGATTTCCGAGTGTGAAGGTTAGAAAAGGAAAGGGTTGGATACGCTGCATGAAAAAACATGATGAAATTACCTAAAAAATTGTCATTCAGTAACTTATGCATGAAAATTAAAAAAGCGCTTAGAGGGTTGGAAGTAAAAAAGGGTGAGAGGGGACAGCTATCTTTTGAAGAAGATTTCCCATGAAACCAAGAAAAAAATCGAGAGAAAGGAAGAAACTTTCTCACAAGTTATTAACAACGCGGAGTCCATAAGTAAAAAGCGCTTTTTTGCTTGCCGAAAACGAACTTTTTCAGTTGAGGCGCAGCTGCCTGAATATTGGGAACTTAGAAAATTTTTTCCCTCGAAAGAGACCATTGGGAATCAGCTCGGATTCATCATTTTCAAAAGCTTTTCATTAAAATCAATCGCTGAATCATAACGAAATTGTCGGGCCGCTTGCACCATGGCCGCCACTTCGATCAGGCGAGCCATGTCTCGACCAACCCGCACGGGTATCTCCACATGGGGAACCGGAACCCCCAGAATTTCGTGGAACTTTTGCTCCAATCCGGTTCTATCCAAATCATTTTCACTGGATTCCTCCAGCAGAGTCACTACCAAATCAATCTTCTTCTCCAACCTGACGAAACGAATTCCGAAGAGTTTTTCTACGTTGATGATGCCGATTCCCCTGCATTCCATGAAGCCGCGGTTAAGCTCGTCGCAAAAGCCAACGGGAGAATGGTCGCTTAGCAATTTGACCTTGACGACGTCGTCGGCAACCAGGCTGTGTCCGCGTTCGATCAAGGCCAGGGCGGCTTCGCTTTTTCCTGCTCCGCTCTCGCCCCGGATCAAGGTACCAATGCCGCGAATCTCAATAAAGGTTCCATGCAAGGACGAACGGGGGGCGAACCTCTCCTCCAATAAGACCGTCACCTCGGTGGTAAAGGCCTTGGAACTCAAGGATGTCCTGAAAAGAGGCACTCCGTAGCTCTCCAAGACCTCAATCATTTCCGAGGTTGGGGCAAGGTTGCGGGTCACCACCACACAGGGAATTTTCTTGGCCGCCATGGTGGAAATGACGTTTTTCCTTCGTGCCTTGGATTGTTCGCGGAAGAAACCCATTTCCCCCGCTCCGAACAATTGAATTCTCTTGTGGGCAAAATACTTGAAGTATCCGGTGACTGCGAGAGCCGGTCGGTTCACGCTTCTTTCACGAATGGTACTGCGGGAAAGTGATTTCTCGGAAGTGACCAACCTCAATTGGAGTTGCGCCCCGTATTCCTGGAAAAATTCCCTTACCGCGATGCTTTCAATGATTTGGGGAACGTTGGTTTGGCTAGTATTCATATCAATCCGATCTTTCCTTAGGGTATAAAGTCCTTACCAAGATATTTGGCCCGAGTTTCTTCGTCGTTCAAGAGGAAATTCGAATCGCCATGGGCAAGGACCTTGCCGTCGTACATCAGATAGGCTCGGTCCACGATGCGGAGGGTTTCCCTGACGTTGTGGTCGGTAATGAACACCCCCATGCCCTTTTCCTTGAGGGACAGGATGATTTTCATGACCTCGCTCACGCTAATCGGGTCGACCCCGCCAAAGGGCTCGTCCAGAAGAATGAAGTGCGGATTGAGGACCAGAGCTCTGGTTATTTCCAATCTCCTTCTCTCTCCGCCACTGAGGGTGTAAGCCTTTTGCGAAGAAAGATGAGCAAGATTAAGCTCATCCAAGCGGAATTTCACCAACTCATCCTCTTTTTTTCGGTTAAGCCCAAGGGTTTGGGCGATGGCCCGGACGTTATCCTCCACCGTAAGCTTTCGAAAGACCGAAGATTCCTGAGGCAAATAAACGATTCCACGCCGAGCCCGCTTGTAGGGAGGAAGATCGGTCAGATCGGTCCCATCCAATAATATTTTCCCGCTGCTTGGACTGGTAAATCCAGCCGCCATTGAAAAAGTGGTGGTTTTGCCGGCTCCGTTGGGTCCCAACAAGCCGACGACTTCTCCATTCGCAACCTCCAGGTCAACCCCCTTCACTACCAGCCTCGATCCGTAGCTTTTGGTGATTTCCCTGACCGAAAGGCAATGTTTTTCTTCTTTTGTCAAAACCGGACTCCTTTCTTACTTGAAGGGAAACTCAAGACCGGGAATGTCCGGCAATTGCAAACTGGGACGATTGCCATCCTTCCCCAGGACCTTGGCTCTTCTTCTTCCTCTTTCAAGGATGATTTGGTCTCCTTTGACGATTCCATAAGATGCATCCTCCACGGTGGCGTTGCCCTCCAGCAAAGCCTCGCCCTCGACCGCGTTCAGGATTAGCTTGTCCGCCCTGGAGCTTCTTCCTTCTTGGATCATGCGGACCTTTCCAGTCGCGGAAATGAGGGATATCTTTCCCAACTCGTCCGATTTGAGGCTTCGATTGCCGTCTTTTTCGAAGAGAATCTCCATCCAATCGCAGGAAATCCGCAAATTGGAGGAAACCACTTCCACCTTTCCTTCGAGAAGAAAGCGGTTTTGGGTGGGGGAAACTTCCAGGATCTCGATGTAAATCGCTTCGGTCATGGTCTTGAAAACACCCCCCCCGTCGTCTTCGGATTCCGCTGCCGACTCATTCTTCTCCCCTGCCCCTTCGCCTTCTCGATCGTCGGGCAGTAGGTTGTCGTTGAACGAGACCTTGGCGTTTTCCTTAAAGGCCATCAATTGATCTCCGCGATCGATTTTGTTCCGCCACAGCCAACGGCTTCCCTCGGCGACGAAACCCTTGCCGTTTACCCTTAGCCTTTTTTCCCCCCATGCCTTTCCCGACTCGGGCTGAAAGAGACCCTGCTCGCTCTGGGCTTCGGACTGGTTGAACCCGGTCATGGTCTGCAGGAACAAATCAAAGGCCTCGTAGACCCCGTCTTTCTTAAAACTAACTTCGTTGGCATGAAGTTCCCAGGCAATTCTACCGCTCTCGTTGAAACCTGGAATCTTCAGTAGTCGGACTCCCTCCTCGGAAAGATCCTTTTCGATCGGCGTTGCCGCCATCAAGGGCATGCAAAGGAGCGAAAGCAGGCAAGGCAGAAGCGGGCGCGGAAGCGGGAGCTCGGCGAGCGACGTCATTTTCCACATCATCCCGGAGTCGGAAGATCGCTTTGGACTGGCTTGGGCGCTCACGGAATTACAGGCCCCGTCTACTTACCGGCCTCTTTCTTCGTCGCTTTGGGGCTATCGGGTTCATGGGGGACGAACTTGAGG
>JAYOEB010000062.1:0-2866 GCA_038116775.1 Opitutia bacterium
CTTCCCACCCTCTGGAAAATTCGCCGTCTGCGTCCTTCCGATTTGTTCCGTCACTCCCTTGAATTGGGGACTTCTTCGCCAAGTGGGGTTTCCTTCCTCTTTTGCATTCCGGGAATTCTTGCCTTTTGGCTGCTTTGCCTGCTGCTTGCGGATTCCCCGAAACTGGCTCATCTTTTCTTCTTCTCTCTGTTGGCGAGCGTCGTCGTCTTGTACGCAATCGTGCGATTTTTTCTTGGCTTCTTGGACCGGGTTTTTCGAAAAGCCAACTTACCCCTGCGGTTGGCCACCCGATCCCTTGCCCGAAACCGGCTTAGCACGATTACCGGATTCCTCGCCCTGGGCATTGGCGTTCTTCTCCTGAATCTTATTCCTCAATTTCAATATATCCTCGAAAATGAAATCGGCTCCTCCGATCGAGCGACTGCGCTACCCAAGCTTTTTCTCTTTGATATTCAGGAAAATCAACTCGACGAACTCTCTTCCCTCCTCGCTGAAGAAAAGAAACCGATTCAAAACCTCACCCCTTGGGTCAGGGGAAAGCTACTCAGCGTGAAAGGTAAGAAATATGAGCGACTCGCCTACGAGGAAAGCGAAATGAGAAACCCCGATGAAGAACGAAGGAACAACTTCAGAAACCGGAGTTTCAATTTGAGTTATCGCGACCACCTGCTTGAAAGCGAGGAAATCGTAAGAGGACGAATGGTGCGTCTGGATTTCGACCCCAATTCATCCAAGCCGGCCGAGATTTCCGTTGCCTCCAAATACGCCGAATCCCTCGAACTCGACCTTGGTGACCGCTTGGTCATTGAAGTCGGCGGCGTGCCCATACCCAGTGAAGTGGTGAATATCCGAAGAGTGCGTTGGACCAGCTTCCAACCCAATTTCTTCGTCCAAATGCAACCGGGAGTTCTGGAGAATGCTCCCAAAACCTACGTGGCTACGATTAGCGATCTCAATCCCCTCGAAAAAGATAGAATTCAAGATCTTCTGGTCGGTAGATTTCCCACTATCTCCATCCTCGACGTCGAACGAACCGGCCGCAAAATTCTCGAAATCGTCTCTCAGATGACGTGGGCCCTTCAATCGATGGCTCTTTTGTCCATCCTCGCCGGCATCATCGTCCTCTACTCGCTCGCCCGAGAAAAAGCCCGACAACAAAGATGGGAGCTCAACTTGCTGAAGATTCTCGGGGCTTCTTTTTCGGACCTGAAGGCCTTGGTGCGGTTGGAATTTGGATTGCTTTCCCTTTTCGCATCGACTTTCGGGGTACTTCTCAGCGTCGTCACCAGTTACGGATTGGCCGTCAAAGTCTTCGACCGAGCCTGGAGCTTTCACCCCACCCTGCCCCTTCTGGTTGTATTGGGAGTTTGCCTCTTGTCTCTTTTGGTTACCGAATTCGCCGCCCGCAAAACGCTACGGGAAAAGCCGGGCATCCTGCTTGAAGAACGCTGAGTTTTAGTCCTTGTGGAATTTTCAAGCAGCCCCTATTTCTTACTCGGACCAAGCAAGTTCTCAAATGGCCAAGGATAATCTCCAGCAAAAGAAACAATTCTTTCCCATCAGCGGGAGTCTTCGAGAATATCTCAGCCATTACAAAAGGGAGATGAAACTACCGGTCAGGTACGAAAATCTGCTCCAAAGCGTGGATTCCTATCCTTTGATGAACGATAGGAACGAAGACACCCTCTGGCAGACCATGGTCTATGATCAGCACTACGGCAGAGATATTTTCGAAGGCCTCAAGGAAATCTACGTCCTGCTGCGTTCGGGGGGCGACCAAAAAATCTTGCCCAACCTCTACGTCGACCGGGTCGACTACTGCACTTTCGGCAACACCAAGCCCTTTCGCATCCGAATCGTCAATCAATACAACGACAATCACGATTATTTCTACGTCAAGAAAGCGGACGCCTCCCGCATCTACGGGCTGGAACTGGAACAACTTCTGTCGCCTAATGAAATTAACTTTCACGTCGACCGGGACACTCTGGTCGAAGAACACATCATCGGCGTCCCGGGAGACGACTTTATCGAAAACTTCATGGCCCGGGAGGATTTGAACGAAGTTCGCCTGGCCAAGGAATTCATCAAATTCAACGAGCGATGCTTCGTTCGTTTGCTGGGCGACATGAGAGCCTACAACTACGTCGTGGAAATGACCCCCGACTTTGAACAAAATCAATACCGGGTCCGGGCCATTGACTTTGATCAGCAAAGCTATGAGGGCAGAAAAACCTTTTATCTTCCCCAGTTCTTCAAAAACAACCTGCCGGTGGTCAAATTATGCAGCCGCTTGATTAATCTAGAAACCAGTCACCAATACCAACGAGAGGAAAGGACCCTGATCAAGCGTCGCTTCAACGTCGCCCCAACCCGCATCAGCAAACTGCGCGAGTCCATGTGCATGGATCGTATTTCCTCCGACGAAAAACTTCATGAGTTGAGGTCCGAATTGACCCGCATGCACAAGGATTCCCGCTTCCTCCAATGCGCTACCATGGGAGAAGTCACCTTTCTCAACATCGCGGTTTCCCTGGACCTCAAGGATGAAGTTCCGCAAAAGTTCCTGTAGTCTCTTTGGCTTTTGCCCCAACCTTTGATTCCGAACCCTGGGATTTGATCGCTCCGCATCGTTTGCAAATTATTCAAGGTGTCGAAGGTTTGCCTTGTCCCGAAGCTGATTCCATTCCAATCTAAGACCTTGACCTTCTTCCAAGAATGAAATTCCAAGCCTTTGTCCTTCCGTCGCTTTTTTCCGTCCTCGGCCTTTTCTCCAAGCCGGACAAGCCGAACGTCGTTTACTTGATGTGCGACGAACTTGCCTACTTCGAACTTTCCCATATGGGGAACCCAAAAATCAAAACCC
>JAYOEB010000062.1:2876-12682 GCA_038116775.1 Opitutia bacterium
CCCCCAACATCGACCGCTTCGCTCGGGAAGGCATCCGCTTCACCAACGCCATGGCCGCATCTCCGGTCTGCGCTCCGCTCAGATGCAGCCTAATGACCGGCAAGCACTCGGGTCATGCCTCGATCCGAGCCAATGACGGAGGAACCCCCTTGCGGGCCGATGAAACCACCATTGCCGCTTTGCTCAAGGAAAGAGGCTATGCAACGGGCGGATTCGGGAAATGGGGTTGTGGCGGACGGGATTCGACGGGCGTGCCTGAAAAACACGGCTTTGACGTCTTCTTCGGATATTACGACCAAGTTCACGCCCACAGTTTCTATCCTCCCTATCTGCTCCGAAACAGCCAAGAAATCCCTCTTCCCGGCAACGAGGGGGGACGATCCGGACGGACCTACTCCCATTACCGAATTTTTGAGGAAGCGGTTCGATTCATCAAGGAAAACCAAAAAAAGCCCTTCTTCTGCTACTTGCCGTTCACGCCCCCTCACGGTCTGTTCGACGTCCCGGCCGATGACCCCGCATGGAAATCGTATGAGCGGGAAAGTTGGATGAAAGACCCCAAAGTTCCCCAAGACGCCAAAAATTACGCGGTCATGGTGTCTATGCTCGACCGGCAGGTGGGCCAGTTGGTTGAATTGCTGGAATCGCTGGGCCTTTCCCAATTAACCGCCTTCTTCTTCACTGGAGACAACGGCGGACAGGATCGATTCAAGAGCAAGGATTTCCCAAGGGGATACTTCGGCCCCAACCAATGCCCCAAGACGGGAATCGAGTTCCGGGGTGGAAAAGGCTCGCTCTACGAGGGAGGTCTGAGAATTCCCTACCTGGTTCGCTGGCCGGGCCACGTCACCGAGGGGAAGGTAAGCGACCTTCTTTTTTATCAGCCCGACGTTCTTCCCACGATTTCCGAACTCTGCGGAGCCCGGATCCCGGAAGAGGCGGACGGGGTCTCGATTGTCCCCACCCTTCTCGGAGAGGAAATCACGGGGCGTCCTCAATTGATTCACAAAATGTTCTACTGGGAATTCGGATCGCAAGTAGCGGTTCGATACAATCAGTGGAAGGCGATCAAAACCGGAAGCGGAAAGCAAGATGACTGGGCCCTGTACGACTTGGATGCGGATCCGAGCGAAACCGAGGACTTATCGAAGGTTCAACCCGCCCTGCTCGTCAAGATGATTGATTTCGCAGACCATTCCCATACCCCGGCTAGACCGGGAACTTTCTCCGACCCATCCCGCCGTCTTCACAATCGGGACCGACAAGCCAAATTCGGGTTTTCCGAAAGGGCCTTGAACGAAAAGGCAAAGCCGAAGGCTGCCAAGGCAAAAAAATGATTTTCCCTTCCCCGTTCGTCATCGCTTACGCCCTTGCCTAATTACCGGATTCCTGATGCAATGTTCCCAGGATGGAAAATAAGGTAACGGAAAAAAAGACCGGTCAATCGGTCAAGGAATGGAAGAAACTGGTCGCGGAGTTCCAAAAACCAGATCCCAAGCGAGCGATCCTTCAGATCCTCAATACCCTGGGCCCGATTCTCGCAATTTGGATTGGTCTTTTCCTTCTTCAACCAATCTCCATCTGGTTATGCCTGCCGCTGGCCATCGTGGCGGGACTCTTTCTCATCCGGGCCTTCATTATTTTTCACGACTGCGGCCACGGTTCATTCTTCAAGTCCAAAAAAGCCAACGACGTCCTCGGCTTCATCACCGGCTTGCTCACCTTTACTCCCTATCATCACTGGAAGTGGGAGCATGCGGTGCATCATGCCACCAATGGGGATTTGGACAAGAGAGGCATCGGAGACATCTGGACCTTGACCGTCGAAGAATATCTGACTTCCTCCCGTTGGATCAAAATCAGCTATCGCTTCCTCCGAAACCCCTTGGTTCTCTTTGGGATTGCCCCCCTCTTTCTCTTCTTCGTTCTCGAAAGAATTCCTTCCTCCAAGTGCAAACCGCGTGAGCGCCGATCGGTCTATCTGATGAACCTCGCCCTCCTTTTTTGGTGCGTCGGCATGAGTCTGATCTTTGGCTTTCTTCCTTGGCTGCTTTTCCAAGCGATTATGATGGGCGTGGCCGGCGGATGCGGAATCTGGCTTTTCTACGTGCAGCATCAATTCGAGGATGCCTACTGGGCCCAAGGCGACAATTGGGACTTCACCTCAGCTGCGATGGAAGGAAGCAGTTACTACCGACTTCCGAAAATCATGCAGTGGTTTTCAGGCAACATTGGCTTTCATCACATTCATCACCTCAATCCGAAAATTCCAAACTACAACTTGGAACGCTGCCATTTTTCCAATCCCTTCTTCCAGGAGGCCCCCGAGCTTACCTTCTTCTCCAGTTTCAAGACCATCAGATTCCGCCTCTGGGACGAAGCGAACAACAAGATGATCAGCTTTGGCGATCTGAAGCGGCAAATCGCTCTGGACGAAGCCAAGCAAGCGGCCTAGCCTTTTTTCTCTTCCGTGCGGTAAAGCATCAGCAAGCGAAACTCCAAAGCTTGGCTTCCCGGAATATCAATTGCCTGCAGTCTCAAGGTTCCCTTTCCCTTCGAAAGTTTGATCGCCCCCATTCTCATAGGTTCGAAATTCTTCACGAATCCCTCCACCCTCGGGCTACGGTCAAACCCGGTGAGCAGGGGAGGATCCACCTCACGAACGATCCTTGCCCGAAGGGTTTGATTCCGAAAAGAAAGCTCCATTTCCGCCCCCAGATCCTTTTTCGGGCAAGCATACCACAAATCAACCTCGTACAGCCCGCCTTCGCCCACTTCCACCTCCCAAGTGAGGTAATCCTCTTCCTTCTTCCAATTGAGGAAATAACTGCAGTTGGGAAATTTGTTTGATCTCCTGATGGCCCCCGTGTGGACGGCATCACGGGCTGGAATCTGGGTCCAGAGGACGTCGGGATGCCCAATCACAAAAGGTCGCTCGTCCGATCCCAATTCAACCAAAACCTCCTTCTTGTATTGATTCACTTCTTCGGTGAGCCGTTCGAAAACCTTGGGGAACTCTTCGCTCACGTCCCTGCGTTGACCGGGGTCATTCTCCATATCGAACAACCGGTTCCTGTGATCGAGACGAAAGCGCTGATTCCTTGCCCCCACTTTGCTTTTCCAGTTGGAAATAAGAGTTCTCGGGGCCCATTTTTCCGAATCTCCATTCATCAAGGAAAGCAAACTCCTTCCGTCCAATTTCTTTTTTGGTTTTTCCAAGACTCCCGCCATTTCGGTAAGTGTTGGCAATAGATCCAGAACCGAGGCAATTTGTTTGACTTGAGTGCCCGGTTGGATGCCGTTTGGCCAGCGAATCAAAAGCGGAGATCGCGTGCCGCCCTCTTCCGTCGACCCCTTTCTTCCCTCCATATCTCCGTTCCAGCGGAAACCGTTGGGTCCGTTGTCGTGGAAAAAGACCACGATGGTGTCCTCTGCCACCTTCAATTGATCCAGTTTTTTCAAGACTCGCCCCACGTTCCAGTCGACGTTCTCGCACATCGCAAGCGCCGCGAGCAAATGCAGGCGATCCTCCTTTCCAGGATCTCGATGCCTCATCATATCCTCTAGATTCTCATCCTCGAATTTATTCCACCAGCGGTCAGGCGCCTGCATCGGACTGTGAGGGGTGTTGTAGGGAAGGTAAGCGAAAAATGCTTTGTCCGCTCGGACCGAACGATCGATGAAATTCATCGCTTCCGTCGTGAAGTCGTCCACGCAAAAGCCCTTGCCCCGAACCAATCTCCCGTTGCGCTCCATCAGGGCATCATGGTACTGACCCCAGTGGCCCGAGCAAAAACCATAAAAATAATCAAATCCACGACCAAGAGGATGATAGGGA
The DNA here is from genome assembly GCA_038116775.1 of Opitutia bacterium. GTDB lineage: Bacteria > Verrucomicrobiota > Verrucomicrobiia > Opitutales > Seribacteraceae > Seribacter. The sequence goes on from JAYOEB010000062.1 coordinate 6,715, forward strand.
TATTGCATTCCGTTGTGCCACTTGCCGAATGCTCCCGTGGCATAACCCGCCTTTTGGAACAGATCCGCGATCGTTGTTTCATCCAAGTCCATTCTCTCACCACCCGCCGAGGTACTGTACACTCCGCTCCTGACGTGGTAGCGGCCCGTCAGGAATTCGGCGCGCGTCGGCGAACATACGGGGCATACGAAGAAACGGTCGAAGACCGCGCCCTCTTTTCCAATGGAATCAATATTCGGCGTCGAGAGATTGGTGTTTCCGTTGAGGCTGAGATCCCCCCAACCCTGATCATCGGTGAGAATCACCACCAGGTTGGTCTTCGCCCAAAGTCCAACCACCCCCAAAAGAGAGGCGGCCAAGAGGACCTTGCAACTCATCGGATTGGAATCGGTATGGTGGAGACGACCGCGTAGTAACAGCCAAGTTCGCCTTCGGGAACCGTAAAGAATGGAGAAAGCTCATGCTTTCCTTCCGTGAGCTGCGTTTCGAAGACGACCTTCTTCGCCCCCTTGGGAATTGGCTTGGTCTGCAAATCTTCTCCGTTCAAACGCAAGGTAGCGGTCGTGGCTCCGATTGCTTGACCGACCTGAGCCCGGAAGGCCCGGCTTGCCCCGGAAACTTCGGAACCCGCAGGCAGTTCCTCATTAATCGCCTTGCCGGATTCCAGCGGCCACCGCAAGACTTCAATTCGGTAAGTGGCCGTCTTCAGTACCTGGATCGCCCAGTGCCCTTCATGCTTTGCCGTCTTGCCCTTGCGCAAAGGATACTTGCTTCGGGTATGCCCCTGATTCCACGCAGGCATATCCTTCTGAATCCAGTCGTGACTGGTCAGACTCACCACCGGATGATCCTCGTGACCCAAATGAATTTCGGTGGTTTCCGCGAAAGTCGGCTCCAGCTCCGCCCACCATTGATCATAGAAATTCTGCATTTCGGCCACTCTTTGGGGATACTGACCGGCCAGGTCTTTGGTTTGACCGGGATCTTCATCAATGTCGTAGAGTTCCCGTTGATTGACGAGTCTCCAGCCTTGGCTCATTACCGAAGATTGTTTCCACTTGATCGGATCCCGCACTCGCTGGGAATCGGTGACCAGCATGCGATCCGGCCAATTCACCTTTTCCCTCGCCTCCAAAACCGGACGAATGGACATGCCGTCGAACCTATAACCCTCTGGCTTTTTTCCTCCGATCAAATCCAGCAAAGTCGGAGCGACGTCCACGGCATGACAAAGGGTGTCGACTTTCTTCATTTCATCCATGCCCCCTGCGGGCCAATGCAAAAAGAAAGGAACCCGGTGACCACCGTCATACTCGCTTCCTTTTTGCCCGCGCATTCCGGCATTGAAAACCTTGCTTCCACCCGCAGTGCCGTTGTCGGTCGTAAAGATGAAGATGGTATTTTCAGCAACCCCAAGATCCTCGAGCAAAGCCCGAGTCTTGCCGATGTTGTCGTCTATGTTGGTAATCATTCCGAAAAAGGCGGCCAAAGAACTTCCCTGCCCCTTGTATTGGTCCATGTATCTCTGGGGAGTATGCAAGGGACCATGGGGAGCATTTGTGGAGACGTAGGCAAAAAAAGGCTTCTTTTGCTTGACGCATCTTCTAATGAAGCGGTTCCCCTGCTCAAAGAATACGTCGGTGCAAAAACCCTTGGCTCGGACGATTTTGCCGTTGTGAAAATATCCTCCGTCAAAGTAGGCGTTGTCCCAAACGTCGGGCGTTTGCCCCACTCCACCCCCACCGTGACGGTAGACTTCGGTAAATCCGCGATCCTCCGGACGGTACGGGTAATTGTCTCCCAAGTGCCACTTTCCGAACATTCCGGTCTCATATCCATTTTCCTTGAAGAATTGACCAAGGGTTCCTTCGTTCGCCCGGATCATTGATCTGCCCATGATCGTATGCCAAACGCCGGTACGATTCGTCCAGTGCCCCGACATGAGCGCTGCCCGTGTAGGAGAGCAGGTGGGAGCCACGTGGTAGTCCGTCAACCAGATCGACTCATGGGCCAGCTTATCGGTGTGGGGCGTCTTGATGATTGGATTCCCGGTGCAACCCAAATCCCCATAGCCCTGATCATCGGTAATCACGATAATCACGTTGGGAGGATTTTCGTCGGCTTGATTTCCTGCCGAAGGCAAGGTATCGAGCTTGGTCGCCGCGAGCTTCTCGTCTTTGCCCGAAAGAGCCGAAGCATGAGGCGCCCATGCTCCGAGAAAGAGGCCTATCCAAATGAAAGAGAAGAAATGCATTTTTTTGCTCATTATGATCTCAAGGGTGAAAAATTCCTAAAATGGAATGAATAGCCTTAGACCCGCCCTTCTGTTTTGACCATCTTGAAATACAATTTTACAAAACTTATTCGCAAGCCGTCGGCTTGGCTTGCTAGCTCTTGGCTTTGCCAATAAGAGGGAGTTATGCGAATTCTTCCTTCCCTCTATCTTGCGGTTCTTCTTTTTGCATCCTCCTGCGGAAGCGATCATCCGAAGCCCGGTTCCTCCTCCGATGGGCATCACCGACACGTTGCCCCCCATGGCGGACAACTGGTCGAGCTAGGCGAGCATGGCGCAGGCTTCAACTTGGAATTGGTACTTAATCCCGATGGATTTCTAAGTATTTACGTTTTGGACGCTCATGCGGAAGATTTCGTGCGGATTCCAGCCCATTCCATCACTTTCGATATTCAGGAAAACAATCAATCGGTCCAAAGAATTGCCTGCAATGGAGTCGCCGACCCTGCTACCGGAGAAAGCCTCGGAAACACCTCCCTGTTCATTTCGACCGAACCCGTATTGGAATTCATTCCCTTTGAGGCGGTTTTCACCCAACTCGAAATCGGTGAAATATCTTTCGCCAGGCAGGCTTTCGAATTTTCCAAAAAGTCAGACGAATGAGTATCGAAGACAAGCGTGATCAAATAACGGAAGAGCTCCTCCCTTTTGAGGATCATCTCGAACGACTCAGTTACGTAATCGACCGGGCCAAAGATAATCCCGGACTGCCGGTGGAATACAAGATCGATGCCTTTTTGATCAAAGGATGCGTCTCCCAACTCTGGATCTTCCCTTCCGTCAAGGACGGCAAGTGTTATTATCAGGCCGACTCGGAGGCTTCCATCACCAAAGGAACCGCCAGTCTGCTTTGCGATCTTTACAGTGGGGAGCTCCCGGAGGATATCGTCCGGCTGGAACCCGACTTTCTCTCCGAGGTGGGCATAACCCAGCACCTTTCCCCCAATCGAAGAAATGGCCTCACCGGGGTGCGAGAAAAGATCAAGGCCTATGCCCAGTTGCAACTAGACCAGGGAACGACCTGACTGTCTTTCTCCCCAATTCCAGCCAAGTCTCGCTCGCTTCCCCCTGAAGACGAACTCGATATCCAATCCGGATAAGCGGGACAAGCTCGGGTCGAAATCAAAACGACCAAGACGATCCAAGCAAAATCGCAGGATCAAGCCCAGACCCTAGTTGATGCTCATCAGACCAAGAAAAAAAACCGACGCAAGAGCAATGAGAACTCCTGCCAAAAGACCGGCAAGAAAACGAAAAAAATTCCTCGTCTTGCTTTCCATGATGTCGAAATCTTGCATATTCCCTCCCCTTTGAAGTTAATTCGCCTACGATCCTTCAGACTTCGCGCCAAACTTTGGATTAGGTCCCAAAAAGTTGGAAATTGCTCAAAAATTAATCACAAACCAAACCCAAGGCAGGCAATGAATTTGATTCGTTCATCGTAAAACCAAAAAAAGCTCGTGCGAGAGCTCGTGAAGCGGCAGGGAACCGACAAAGTCGACCCAAGGGGGGAGCGAAGCCGAGTAGTCACGCCAGCGGCAAGGGTTTTCCTGCTCCCCCTCCCCCGGGAGTACGGACGAGGATTCGGTCCCCTTCGTTTGCCATCCCGGAGCAACTGCCCGAAAGACTCACCATTCCCCCTTCCCTGCGGTAGAGGATTTGCTCCCCGGGCATTCCTTGCAGGCCTCCGTTCAATCCATCCGGGCCCTTTGCTCTTCGTTGGCTGAGAAATGAGAAATGGGCGGCTTCCTCAAAAAGATACTCCCGTTCCAATCCCTCCCCCCCCTTCCATGCGCCGTTTCCACCCGAGTCCTTTCTTCGTTTGTAGGCAAGCAAACGCACGGGAAAGCTGAATTCAAGAATCTCGGGATCGGTGATCGCGGTGTTGGTCATGTGCACCTGCACCGCCGAGGTCCCGTCTTGACCAATTTTCGCCCCGGACCCTCCACCCAGAGTTTCGTAATGACTGTAGGATAGGTTGCCGAAGGTAAAGTTGTTCATGGTGCCCTGCGAACAAGCCGCCACTTTGAAAACGGAGCTCAAGATCAGGTCGGTCAGGCGCTGGCTGATTTCTACGTTTCCGCCGGCGACCCCTGGATAGTTCTCCTTTGCCTTGTAGTCGGGATTAAGCAGGCAACCCTTGGGAACGATGACCTCGACCGGTTCCAACAATCCTTCGTTCAAGGGAAGATGAGAACCGATCAGCACCCGCAGGCAATAACAAATCACACTGCAAACGATGGCCTCGGTGGCGTTTAGGTTGTCCCTTCTGACCGGAGCGGTACCTGAAAAGTCAAAAACGGCCCTTTCACGATCGACGGTCACGCTCAGGCAAATCTTGTCGCCATCGTCCAGGAACTGCTCACCCGTTAATTTCTTTCCCTCGAAGGATTTGAGGAAATGGAGACAACTCTCCCTGGATTCCCTTCGCAAGCTTTCCATCTGGGCGATGATCTCCGGTTCCCCGTGAATTTCAAGCAGTTCCTCCATCACCTGGATGCCCGCGCGCAAGGAGGCAACCTGAGCGGATAAATCCGCCAGATTTTCATCAACCTGCCGGCATGGATATTGCGAAGTCGAAAGAATTCTCCTCACAGCTTCGAACCGCGATCGATTATTTTCGAAAAGAAACTGTGGATGAAGGACGACTCCTTCCGCCTCCAAGCTGTCCGCTCCGCCAGGCATCGACCCCGGAGAAATCCCTCCTATGTCAGCGTGGTGGGCACGATTGGCCAGGAAAGCGACCGGTTTGCGACTGTCGCCGTAAACCGGGGCCAAGACGGAAAGATCGGGCAAGTGAGAGCCTCCGAAGGCGGGATGATTGGAAAGTAGAACGTCGCCCCTCGAAAGACGGGGGAACTTTTCGATCATTCGTCGGGCAAACAGACCCATGGCTCCGAGATGAACCGGAATATGGGGCGCATTGGCCACCAAATATCCTCTCGAATCCAACAAGGCGCAAGAGAAGTCGAGTCTTTCCCGCACGTTTACCGAAAGCGCGGTTCGTTCCAACTGTTTTCCCATTTCCTCCGCCAGGCAAAGAAACTTACTGGCAAACAACTCCCTCCTTACGGTTTCGGGCATTCTCTTTCGCTCGGACGACGCATCGCGTTGCAAACGCAAGGTACCCGAATCTCCCATGCTGCCCGTCCACCCTTCTTCAATCCAAAGTGTGCCGTAATCATCAACCACCAAGCAGGGTCCCGCTATCCTGGCCCCCGCAAGCAAGGAAGACCGATTGACGAATCCATTGGTATGACTTGAGACGGGGGGGGCGCCGTTTTCGGCAAAGGATTCGCTCCGATTCTCCGGATGGTTTCCAGCCACGCGCATTCTAAGCGAATGAATTTCCAAATCCTTTTGATCGGGATAATAGCCAAAGACTTGGCTGAATTTCGCCCGATGCAACTCTTGCAAATCCTCGGGCTCATCATACTCGATTTCCAGAGTCGAGTCCTGTCCCCTAAAGCGAACTAGGGCCGTCTTGCGGATGACTTCACCCGTCTCTCCCACCTCGGAAACCGAGGCTTGACCCTCTTCGATCATCGCAGACTCCGCTTTCTTCACGGAACCGGCCTCGATGGGCCCCAAAAACGAACGCTCGACCACTCGCTCGACTCGGGCCTTCGACAAACCATAGGCGCTGAGCAAACCCGAATCCGCAGGGGACAAGAC
>JAYOEB010000063.1:0-11870 GCA_038116775.1 Opitutia bacterium
CGGCGCGCATGTCCGCCAAGCGTTCGATTGCTTCGGTAAATTGGTCCACGTCGACGTCGAGAATGGTATTTATGAATCCGTTGGCATTGATACCCGAGGTACTGTCATCAGGATCCGTAGCCCCGGAGGTATAGTTCGCGTCGTCTATGGGGATTGGGTTGTCCTGAGAGTTTCTCGTGCCGATGGCATGCCAGTCGCGATCATTGGCATTGGCCGTTGCTCCCGTAAAAGGAGCGGGACCGGGATCTACGTTCTGGAGACCGCCGAGATCTATGTTTACGGTTTCGTTGACGGCCAAGGTGCCGATCGAAAGCACGAACTGCAGGTTGACGACGTTGATTGAAATGCTTCCGTTTGTGGCTTGCCCAGTGGGATGGGTGTAAAAGGTGCGACCGAATTTGTCGTAGCTGACTTTGGTACCGTCGGTAGCGGTGTAGGCTACGGTTTGGTCGGCGCCGACTTTGTTGTGGCCATTGACGTTGAGGTTGGAATCCGAGACCCCCGTGACCGGGCCATCCTGAAACTCCTTCATTTCTCTCGCGAACAAACTAATTCCGTTGAACTTTTCGCGACTGATCTGGTTGAGTTGTTGCTGAAGTTCCAGGAATTCCTTGGAGTAGTTTTCGATGTCTCCGTCGTTCTTGGTGATGTCCTGGGCCATAACCCTCAACTCGGACATCCGGTCCAATATACTGCCCACCGTTTGCAGGCTGGCATCTTGCACTTGCAAGTATGATAACGCATTTTGCGCATTCTGTACCACTGCGTAGCTGCGCTTTATGGTAGAGCCTAGTTTGTAGGCGACCGCCATGCCACCCGCGTCGTCGGCCGGAGAATTTATGCGCTTGCCGGAAGAAAGCTTCTGCAGGCTTTTGCGCAAGAGATCGTTTGCACGACTCAGGTTGAATGATGCTTCCGTGGCCGAAGCATTGCTGTTTACTACGATTGGCATGATGATCCTCCTTGATGTATGGGTGAGCGGTTACGTCCTGTATCCGAACTTGCGTACGGCGCTTACCCTAAAGCTTTGATGATTTGTGGTCTTGAAATTTGGGTTGCTGTTATATGTCGTGGTGAAGGCGACCCGGCTTTGTCCGACCGGATGGCGAGAGTTGAAAGGCATGAGGTTGCGAACGACCCGCCGCAGAAAAGCGTATGGGCCCGATGATCCGAGCAGACCGCTGCCTGCGATGGAGTCGGCTGTACGCATCTACGGATGGGTAGGGACAATCCGTTCGTGCCGAAGGTGGCAGCCGCAGGCAATGGTGTGCGTGCAGAGGCATCGGCATGTGACCGGGTTGCATGCGAACCGGCGAACGGAACGCTGTGACGTATGACGTTAAATTGCATGGTTATCTTCCTTGATATTGATGTCTGCGGCATCCATGCCACAGTAACGCGCTTTGAAATATAGGGGCGCTCGCCTACTCAGATAATAAGGATTAGATCATTCTTTTCTTATAATGTGAAAATTGGGTTACGATTGGTTGGTGAAAATTTATGACTCGGGAATCAAGACCCCATCGTGCGGACCGATCGGACGCAGCGACCTGAGCCAGGAACGGATCAAGTCGATCGCGCCCGGCCAATGTCGCTTTCGGGGGAGCTTGGTCGCATTTTTGCCCGTCGGTTTGGGTGGGTTGAGGTAGGCCTTGAAGGCATGATTGGCAGAGAAGGCTTCGCGTATGTTGTCTATGGCGACTTTTTCGGACTCCACCTGCAGGCTGAATTGCAGGATTGCCCGGATGCAGTCGTTGACCAACTCCTGCGAAGGAGAGGTGTTGGCCCTGCCCGAATACACGATGCCCAAAAAGGATGGATCCCTTAACAGAGGGACGATGGGAATAGTATGAGTGAACTCGCGTCCCCTGTGCCTGAGATGAATGCGGAGAGGCGACTCGGAGCCATCGCCGAAGAGACGGAAATTGGAATAAGTTCTTTTGGAAGCGAACTCAATGGTCTGAATGAAAATACGGTTGGAATCGGAATGAGAGACCGGAGGAGAATGGGACAGAAACAGTCGTTGGCGGTTGTTTTTGGCAAGCAAGGCCAGGGTATCCTGAATTTCCAAAAGGCCCGAACCCTGCAAATTGAGATATTCCTTGCCGTTGTTCAGGTTTTCGCACATGCGACGACTGGTGGATGACTCCGAGAAAAAGCTTTTCGGTGCTGAAGCCTCCTCTGTTGATGTGGATTCCAAGTGGTATGGCGAGTCCAATGCATCAGGCACTTGTCTGCCGATCTTGACCGGTACCTGATGCATCGAATTCTCACCACTTTGATTTGTGTGAAAAAATCGCATAATTAAATTGTTCTGGTAATCTGAATTCTAGTTCGTGGAAAGTAAGCGGAGGTGGTTTTGAGTTAGGATGGATCCGAGATCAGTCCAGGCTGAGCTATGAAAGTAAAGACGCAGGCGACGCCAAAAGAGTGGGAAGGCGAGCGAATATACCGACCACGGCGGTGCAGGAGCAGACCAACCGGGCGGACTGCTTCCAGAGGGAAGCTTGTTGCGACAAGCAAGCCATTGAATGAAAAGCGAAGGCAAGCAAGCAAGTGCCTTGAGGCGAATCCCGGCAAAAACTGGGAGCGTGACAGGTTCCTGGTCAACCGTTGGGTTGTCATGATACGAGCCGTCTCCTAGTGGTCTTTGATCCGAAGAAATGCCGGAACCGGGCGGAAAGACAACGCAACCCCATGGTTTCGGGGACGGGAGATTGCCGGGTGGTTCGAGGCAAGTGGAAAAAGGAGCCCCTCTTTTGGGTGGCATTGACGCGTCTGCAAGCCCGGAGGCCGTCTGGCAACCGGTGCTTTGGAAGCGATCCACGCGATGAGGTATAGTCCGCAGACTGTGGGCAGCGCGGGTGGCGCCGTCGGACCATGCATGACTTGTTCGTCTAGACCGCCTCATAGGCATGCCTCCGAGGTTGAGCCATTGGCATGGAGAGTGACGGACCGGATGGCCCGAAGACATTTTCCACCATAGGAGTGCGGTATGAGCGGTTTGACTGAAAGTACGGCGCTCACGGCATTGTCCTCCCCGACCCGTAAGTAAGGATTGAAACTTGATGCAGCCTGGGACCTAAGGCGAGATCCTCCGGCGGACTGTAAGGATGGTCGAGGGCAAGGTCCCATCTGCCCGCGCAGCCATATTCGGGCGCAAGCGTCCGATGAAATCGATTTGCTCCGAGTGATCGGTTGTCACGGTAATGCATTCCTAAACCTGGCTTATGCATGATGAAGAAGGGAGATTTGGCGGTGGATGAATAAGGTAATCCGCAGGACGGAAGAAACGGTCGGGAAAATCAAAGCCTGAGGCGATTGGGAATGCATTCGCACTGAAGACCGATGGACTCCTTGGCTGGCGTATTCCTACTTTGGAGTCTTCCCTCATTTTCGGTCGTAGGGGTCGTGAGCGTAGGGAGTAAGCTCCGAGATCGCATCCATGGAAGAGGATTGTCGGAGTCGTCTCCTCCGGACTGCCCCGACCCAAAGTTTTCTGGGTCGGGGTAAATCCGAGAGAAAGCCGTGCCGGCATGACTTCGGATGAGAAGCCCCCATTGTTTCCGCGCAATAATCCGAGCCTAGCATGATGAAGTAATGCTAAGGATGGGTGCGATGAATGAGCGCGACATGATCCGGTCCTCGTTTCCTAGCGTTTTGATCAGCCGCCGAGAATGGTGAGGGCGATGTTGGTCAGCTGGTTGGCTTGGGCCACCATGGCCGCCGAGGACTGGACGAGAACGTTTTGCCTGGCGAAGCGGGTGGACTCCAAGGCTACGTCTGCATCCATGATGCGTCCGTGGGCAGCCTCGAGGTTGGTTTGATTTTGCACCAACAACTCGCTGACCATACCGAGACGGTTTTGTTCGGCGCCGTTTTCGGCACGGGCATCGGCGATTCTCTCAATCAGATCGTTGAAGGTGCCCATCGAGACGAAGAGAACGCTGTTCAGATGATCATCGATCGAGTAGACCTCGTTCATGTAGGTGTCGACCTGCTCCTGATTTGTGAAGAGGGTCGTAGCGTCAGCGGTGAAACCGACGCCCGCAGTGGCGAAATCCTCTGGGTTGGTGATTGCGTTGCCACTACCGTCGTCAACCCGGGTCCAATCGCCTAGACCGACTCCACCGGAGGTTGCAGCCGGTGCGGTACCTACGTTTGAGCCGGACCCATCGTTCGAGTAGTAGGCTCCGTTGTAAAAGACAATTTCGTTATTGGCGTAGGTAGTGGACGCATTGTAACTTCCTTTCATCGAGGTTGTTGCGGTATATGCCTTGCCTTTGTACATGACGTTTCCCTGGGTGGGAGCGCTGGTAACGCTACCCAGGTCATTGCCGTCTCCGACGTAACCCTTGAGGCTGAAGTCCAATCTTTTGCCCGGCTGGGAAAGCACGCCTATGATTGCGTTGGTTACGCTGTTATCAGTCCAGTCGTTTCCATTGCCGTTGTTGACGTTGCCGATGTTGATGAAGTTTCTTTCCCCTTGCAGGTCCGAGTTGTTGGTTTGCTCGTTGTTGCTCTTTTGCAGCTTGATGATTGCCGCGGCGGTTGAGGAAATGAAAGTCGTATCGAGACCTCCCAGAGAGAGAACGTACTGCAGGTTGACGGTGTTTAGGGAAACGTTGCCGTCCGCCTTTTTGCCGTCCGCCGTGGTGACGATGTTTCTCGAGAAGGTCTGGTAGGCCCGACCACTCGAATCCATCACGGAGTCGCTTTTGTCCAAAGTCGGACGCAAGTCGGGCGGATTGGTGATGCGTTGGGTGCGACTCATGGAAAAGAGGCTGATGCCGTTGAACTTTTCATGATATAGTTGGTTGAGTTGCTTCTGAAGCTCGAGGAACTCCTTGGAGTAGTTCTCGATGTCACCGGTGTTTTTGGTGATGTCGGAAGCCATGGTGCGCAACTCGGCCATGCGGTCGACGATCTTGCCGAGAGTGCTTAGGGCTCCGTCCTGAACTTGCAGGTAGGAGATTCCGTTTTGCACGTTTTGACGAACGGCTTCGGTACGGTCCAATTTTGAGGCCAGTTTGTTGGCTACGGACAGACCACCGGCGTCGTCGGCTGGATTTACGATACGCTTGCCCGAAGATAACCGGGCCAAGCTGGTGCGCAGGGCGTCATTGGCCCGCGACAGGTTAAACGATGCCACAGTTGCTGTGGTATTACTATTTACTACGATCGGCATTTTTTATTCCTCCTTGATTTAGTTTGAACGTCCATGCATCCGTGCATGGAACTTATGGTTTAGGGTTCCGGGATTACCGGTTTTTGTTTTCACACAAAGGGATTTCGAATTTCGAGAGTTCATTTGAGTTAGTTGTTTCGATTGGGTCGGCGAAGCGGACCGTTTTGGGGGTTGGTTGGAAAAAAGGGAAGCGTCCAGGAGCCTCCGTCCCGAAGTTCGGAAAGCTTGCGGTGAACCCCGCGGAGGCGGTCCATCAGGTTTCCCCAGAGCAAACGGTTTTCAATGCAATGGGTCCGCCACTCGTCGAAGGCCCGACGGATGGAGGGGGAATCCAGAAAAAAGGCTTTGGAGTCTCCGTGGACCTTGCCGTTGAGCACGGTTTTCATGCCCGGAAGGCCGAGATCGGGTCGGGTGAGGTCGATGCCTTCCCATTCTCCTCGGTTGGGTACGGCAATGGTGATGGGCTTGGAGGGTCCGTTGGAGAACAAAGAGGTGTTGGCGTAAACGGATTGGGCGATCTCTAGAATACGAGATTTGGCGAATTCCAGGTCCTCCTGCGCTCTTTCTCGAATGGAGAGACTGGAGGAAGGCGAACTGCATTTGTTCAGCGAAAGGGAGACGTCGGCGAGCTTCCCTCCGATTTTCGCAAGACCGATTTCCTGCTGATCGACGATTCTGACCCCGGCTTCGATGTTGGCGGCGACGGATTCGAGTATGGCCGTCTCGCGGGTGGTTTGGGGAGTCTGAGTTGTTTCGGTACCCGTGACCATCCTCTGCAGAAACGGAAGTTGATCATCTGGCCGGACGACGATGCCTCCGGCGACGACCTTGGCGAAACCTGACGATTGGTGTCGCGACTGGGATTTTATCTGTGAAAGGGGTGAGCTGCTTGTGGATGTCTTTTTCATGATGGGTGATCAGGATTTGGAAAGTCTTTAGATAAGAGTGTCGGCAGATGAAGTGCGCATGCGTCGTGAGATGGCGTTCCGCGAAACCAAAGTCGCGATCTCAGGACGCGAGCACCCCGTACGCATGGAAACGATCCATGCGCGCCAACTGGAAACGATCTAGGCATATTTATACAAAATATTTATAATGATTAAGATATGTAAAAATAATAAGTAATTTATAAAAGTTGATTTACATTAGGAATGCATCAGCGCCGCCGAATTGAAACTTGTAGGTCGAGGGTAACGCTATTCTTGGATGAAGGATCTCACGAGGACCGCTTGTTGCTAAGCAATGATCACGGGAGATGCCGCTGGGTCGATCAAGCGTGTTCGACGCGCTGAATGAACTGTAGGTTAGAGACGTTTAAGATGAGTGTTGCAGCGAGAGGCGTGAGCCCCCTGGAGCTGCTTGGATTGGGTTAGGGTTAATTGGTTGTCTGTAGATTGAAATATTTGCATGGGTTGATTCAGGGGAAGCGTCTGGAAGGAGAGTTTCTCCCCGATCTGTCTGAATTTGGTTTGCTGGGCGTTGAAAATGAAAAAGAAGGTGGTAGCCTGACGGCCCCTAGTTGCATGCCCATGAAAGGATCGAAGGCACGAGGACTTTTAAGGGCAAGGAACAACTCCTGATAGGATGGACTCACCGGTTTGTCGGTTAGGTCTTTTTTGAAGTTGGATGAATCTGCCTTCATTGGTTGAAGAAATTGATGAGTCCCGGCTTGGAGCGAAGGGTGGAGTTTACACGCAGAGACTTTGCCTTGGACCATCGGTAGCGCATGCTCAGGGTCCGCAGGAAAGAATGCCCGGATCTGGAGCCAGCCGAGGAGATTTCGGCCTCCTGGTTGCTCAGACGCACGACGTCGAGCGGACTCCCGGTCCCAACCGGCGGACCAATGGAGTTGGTCTCTGTTGGTGGAAGTCGAAAACCAGTGGGTTCGCCCCCAATCGATTCCGGAGAGTTGGAAGCAGCCCTCGGCGGACTGTGGTCGCTAGTCGCTTGCTTGCTATTCATGATATTTTCCCATGTCTTGATGCAGTAGGCGAGTCCCCGGATTTAGGTTCGCCCTAGGAAAACTTGCGCTTAGACCTAAGGACGAGCGAGAACCGGGGGGGTGCGACTCGGAATGCGTGTTAGAATTCGTATGATTTTTAGAAAATGACCAACAATGGCTGGAGGATGAAACGGAATGCAGTCCGGGCCTTGTTGTGGAGAACGGAAGCGGATGGTGTGGGAGCCGTTTCATGCGTTGCTGACGAATGGGTGGAGATTGCGGCTCGGATGCCGTAGGGCTACTCCATCGCCTTCTCAAGACCCCAGGCATTGGCGATTGCCCGGGCGATGCCCCGCTGATTCCATTTCTTCCGATGGCAAGAAAGCCGGGGGAGACGGAAGTTGCTGAGGCTGGGGATGACTTGAAAAATCCAGTCATCCTCTGGTTATGGCCCGATCTTAACCGAAATGGGTGATCGACGGGTTGTGATCGCAGTCCGTGATTGGAACCTTTTTTCTTCTTCTCGACGACAAGGGAGGGGGCGCCCCCAATGCCGTAGTCAATCGGCATTGGGAGCGCAGGGTGAACCCGCTTGGAAAGACCAATCTTTTTCCTTGCGACGTTCACTTCATAATCCTCCCTTATAGTCAAATCTTTGATGATTTAGAGTTTTGTCCGGCTTTTCTCTACTGGAGTAGGGTGAGCACGATGTTGGACAATTGGTTGGCTTGGGTCACCATGGACGCTCCTGCTTGCAGAAGAACGTTCTGCTGGGCCATCTTGGTGGACTCGTAGGCCATGTCTGCATCCATGATTCTGGAGGTGGCTGCTCCGAGGTTGATCTCGGTTTCCTCGAGGATGCGATTGGCGTAGACCAACCGGGACTGCGTGCCGCCGTTGACGGCGCGTACGTTGGCCAAGGTCTGAATGTAGTCTACGAAGTCGGCGACGCTGAAGTCCTGGAGGCCGTTTGCCGTATTGAGCAGATCCTTGTTGTTGTCGGCGTCTGCGTCGACGTGGCCGCCGTTCATGGCGACGTTCGGATCGGCGGTGGTGGCGTAGAAGTCATCCAAGGTGCCGTAGATGCCGTCGTTGCCGGCATTGAGACCGCCGTAGAACTGGTCGTCCGCGGAATTGTAGATCTCATCACCAGGGGGCAATGGCGAATCGGTGCGACGCTCGATCGAATTGGTGCGAACCGTACCGGAATTCGGCAAGCGGTCGACGAACTCGAGGTTTTGGTTGGGTCGGTAGTAGATGCCTTCGGGCAGGCTGGCTCCGCCGCCTCCGCCAATGGTATCGACGTACATGGGCAACTCGCGGATGGCTCCGAGGCGAAGAAGGTCTTCGAATTCGGTGTATCCGTCGTCCGTTGGGCTCACGTAGATGGGATCGTTCGAATCCAAGTGCGAGACGTAGATGTAATGCTTGCCTTGGTAGTAGATGTTGTCCCCATAGGTGTAGTCGGTGCCTACGGTGCGATCCTTGAGTTCGCCGAAGTGAGTCTTGGTCCAGAGGCTGGTGTTGCTTACGTCCTGATACTCGGTGGTTCTATCCGTGATGGATGCGTTGCCTGCGGCGGTCGGGTCGTTGGCAGTGCCGGTGAAGGTGCCGGTCGCGTTATCGAAGTGCTGCCATGGCGAGCGAACGAAATAAGTGCCGCTTACGTTGGATTCGGCTTCGTTGGCGACTGCGTCCGATCCGGTGACTCCGACGTCGGTAGCGGTCAAGTTGGCGGCGCTGTCGGAACCGACGAGCGTCCAATTGGCGTTGCCAGCCGCAATGTCTGCTTCCGGATCGAGCAGGGTGTTGGTGCCGCCGGCGTTTAAGCCCGCGCCTCCTCCAGCCCAAGCGTATATCTTGTCGTTGAATTCAACGGTTTCATTGGCCGCGGTGGTCGCCAAGGTGGAGTCCCAATCACCGAAGTGCTGTTGGGTCAGTTCGTACATGGTGCCGTTTTCATAGACCACGTCGCCTGCCGCATAAGCTCTTTCCTCTGCGAAGGAACCCTTCATGACTGCGGAAGCAATCATGATTTGTCCGTTTGATCCTCTTACGGCGTCGCCTGCAGAATAAGCCTCGGTGTCGCTGAATACCTTGGTGGTGTTGGGGTTGGCGGGAATGTCGTCCTTGGTGGGAGCTGCGGCGCCATTGCCGTCGGCATAGTGCCAAACTCCGGCGTGGAAGACGTACTCTCCTTCATTGAAGGCCTTGGCGCTCCAATTTCCCATGACGACGTCGGTGAATTCGAGCACTCTTTGCCCGTTTTCATCCAGGACGAGATCGCCATGCTTGCCGGTTATGTTTTCGTCCCATTTGGTGATTCCCCAATTGGCGGCCGGCGAATAGATGTCTCCATTGGAGTCCTCTACGTAGCCCGGCGTATAGTTGGTCGCCGCATTCTCGGTCATTCTCGCAATCAAGCCGGCCACGGTTCCGTCGTAGGAATCGGGAGCTGGAAGGTTGGAATTGGTGCGCAGGAATTCGGTGGTTGGCTTGTTTACGCCGACCGCATCCATCGAACTGTCTTCGCCTACATAGCCGAAGTATCCGTTGTCACCGACGTAATTCCCGGAAAACAAAGCTTCCAAGCTGATGTTTCTGGGAACGTCGTTTTGGGCTTCCAAGTAGAAGTAACTGCCTGGGCTCGCCCAATGGGCAGGCACCTTGACGACGTCGCCCTTCAGGTACGCGAACTGCTCGCCGTCGGAGTTGTACTTGATGTTGGAGTGGTTGTAGATCTCGGCGGTCGGGTGAGACTCGGCAAAGCCAAGACCGCTCTTGTCGGCAAGGCGAATCCATTTCGAATTGGCTCCGTTGGCATCTTCGATTCGGGTTCCGGCGGCGACGTCGGTAAGCGCCATGAAGTAACCGGAGGTTCCGGCGGAGGCGCCTGCCTTGTATACGACTTCGCCGGACTTGTAGGCCCGGGAGGTCTTGCCGGGATCTGCGTCCATCAGTCCTCCGTCGACGGAGAAGTCTCCGACCAGTTGGCGATACTCTCCGTGGGAGCCGGAATTAAGCTCGCCGTCGGCGCCGAATTTGGATTTCAGGTTCTCGAACAGACCGGTACGGGACAACTCGATGTGCTCGCCCAAACCATCGTCGGAAGTGATGATTTTGAGAGGGTTGTTGTCAGGTTCGACGGTCGCGAACAGGGAAACCCCGTTGAACTTTTGAGACTTGAGCATATTAAGCTCGGTCTGAAGCTCATGAAATTCATGGTTGTAGGTTTCACGGTCCGCTGCGTTCTTGGAAACGTCGTTGAAGAAACTCTTCAGTTCCGCCATGCGGTCCAAGATTTCTCCGGCGACTTTCATCACGCTGTCCTGCATTTGTAGGAACGAAGTACCGTTTTGGGTATTCATTCTGGATGCCGCGGCTCTTTTCAAGCTGCTTTGCAGTTTCATTCCTACGGCTAGTCCGCCCGCATCGTCCGCGGGGGATACGATACGCTTGCCGCTCGACAAACGCTGCAAACTCTTCGTAAGAAGATTGTTCGCACGACTCATGTTGAGCGCCGAATACGACGCCGCCATGTTTGAATTTATGACTATACTCACTTTATTGTCCTCCTTGACTTGTGAAAGCGTCTTCCTTGACGCTTGATTGGGATTATGATGAAGAATCTTTCGACTCTTGTCGTCGACCTCCTTGTCTTCGACGCTTTGGATAATCGACCAATGAATGGTTCGCTTTAGAATTTTTTCTCAAAAAAAGAAAAAAAGTGTTTTAAGTATTACGCAATCCAGCGAATATGAGGAATTTAGGTGAAGATAAAAAAATTAACTTTTTCTTTTTAAATAGGGTTGATGGATGAGGAAGCTTCCAATTATGCTAGCTTCCATGCCAAGTGTAATCGTGGACAAGGAGGAAGTCGTGTTCAAGGAAGGCGTACCGGCGTGTCCGTCTCAAGTTTACGATCTTCTGGATGGCGAATTGGCCAAACTGGAAAGGGTAATGGTTCGTTTTTGCGTGGATGGGGTCGATATTTTGAGAGAGGATTCGAATCCCACCAGTTTCGAGAAGATTGAAGTGACTTCCCAGACCCATCACCAGCTTACCTTGCGTTTGATCGTGGAGGCGAACAGGCATCTCGCGAATTTTGAAATCGAATTGGCTGCCTATGCCGCCAACGTTCTGAAGACCCCATGGTCGCAGGTTTTTCAGCGGATGGATGAGCTTGTGGCGAAAATCAAGCCCTTTGCGGACTTGCTCGACAACCTCTTGCCCTACGCCCATACCTATGATCCGGCATGGAAGGATGGGCTTGAGGAAGTGTCGGGCAAGCACGCGGAATCCTTGAACCGAGTCCTTACTTGCTTCGAAAAAGGGAGTCCGGCGGACTTGTCGGATGAGTTGAGCGGAAACTTCAGCCAAGCCTACAAGGAGGGTTCCCGTTTCATTTCCAGTGAAGTGATCCCTTTTTTGGAGAAAAAAACAGCGGTTGAGGCCGAATAATGAAAAACTCATCCCTGCTGGCCTCAAACGAAAGAATCCTCAGGAAGAGATTCCCCGCCGTTTTTCGAAGAATTCTCGATTCGGGCACGACTCAGTCTCTGGACTTTAGATTTACGGAAAAGGGAGGCGTTCATGAGTTGAGCACCATCCGCGGCGAACATTCCTTTTCCACTTATGGTTCGGGTAGCAGAAAGGACTTGCTCGAGAGGTGGTTCGAGGGGCTGGACCTGGCGAAGGAATCACTCTACGCCATTTCCGGATTTGGCGATGCCTCTCACT
>JAYOEB010000063.1:11880-12658 GCA_038116775.1 Opitutia bacterium
CTTCTTGAGAAATTCAAGTTCGGGCACTTATTTTCTGGCCGCTGAAAAGGACCCCGCTTTCCTCAGGGAGGTTCTTTCCCGGATTGATTGTTCTGAATTGTTGGCCAACGACAGATTTTTGCTTGGGGTAGGGGAACCGGATGAGGATTTCTTCAGGGATCTGCAAGTCGCGGCGCTTAGGGAAATACAGGACGTGGACATGGTCGTTTTTTCTCCGCTTCACTCGACCGACGAGGCGTACTACGACAAAATGAGAAATGAACTCGTGAGGCAGTATCTGGTGATTCGTCCTCTGATGGAGGTGAACCTGCGTACGGCTACCACGATCCAGTCGAATACCTTCAAAAACCTTTCGGGGATGTCCGCCTCCCCGGACGTGGCCGATCTTGCTCAGGGCATGGAGGATATTCCCTTCGTGTTGGTGGGAGCCGGGCCTTCCCTCGACGAATCCATGGAATTCCTCAGGAACGTACAGGATCGGGCCATTATCGTTTGCAGCAACAGTTCTCTGCGGAAACTGGTCAACAATGAGATCAAGCCTCACTTGGTGGTTACGGCGGATCCGCAGGCGCCTACCTTGTCCGGTTTTTTGGGGGTGGACCTGAAAGGCTTGACCTTGGCCTGTCCGTTTAGCGCCTACCCTGATATCGTGAGACTATTTCCGGGAAGAGTCTTGTCGTGGTGCACCTTCAACCCCATCGTCGATTTGGTCAAGAAATTCCTCGGAAAGCCTCTTGGCCGCGAAATCATGGAGTAAGGAACGGGTTCCGGAGGCATT
>JAYOEB010000064.1:0-2154 GCA_038116775.1 Opitutia bacterium
TTTCCTAATAATCAGGAGATGAACATCGTCAGCCGTTCCCCTGAAGGCAATGGAATTTTGTTCGAAGGAAGCAAAGGCAACTTATTCGTGACTCGTAGTAAGCTTAGCGGTCCGGCAGTTGAAGAACTCAAGGAAAAACCACTTGCCGAAGATACGATGTCTTCGATATGCAAAGGGAAAAAGATCATAAACCATATGGAAAACTTCTTCGACTGCATGAAAGACCGATCGGACCCGATTTCCGACGTATACAGCCATCACAATGCCATGACCACTTGCCACTTGGCCAACATCTCCATTCGCTTGGGCAGAAAGCTTCGATGGAATCCGAAAACGGAACAAATAATTGGAGACGACGAGGCTAATCAGTGGCAAGCACGTGAGCAGAGAAAAGGGTTCGAAACGAATACTTAGGCAATCTAGATGTGTATCGCTTCGCCGTGAACTGCAGCTGCAGCCTCGGCGAGTGCTTCGCTCATAGTAGGATGGGCATGAATCGTGCCATGGATTTCATCCACCGTGGCCTCCAAATTCATAGCCAATCCATATTCCGTGATCAATTCGGTTGCATCGGACCCGATAATATGAGCCCCTAGGATCTCACCGTATTTTTCGCCCACAATCACTTTAACGAATCCTTCCGAATGATTTACGGCAACCGCTTTACCAGAAGCGGCAAAAGGAAATTTTCCCACTTTGTAATCGACTCCCTCGTCTTTGGCCCTTTCTTCGGTTAACCCGATGCTGGCGACCTGAGGCTGACAGTAAGTGCAACCAGGGAAAGAGTCGAAAGGAATGGGCTTGGAATGGCCGAACATTCCATTAACCGCTTGGATCGCCCGGTAAGTCGCCACATGAGCCAGCCAAGGCGGACCGACGATATCACCTGCCGCATAAATACCAGGAACTGAAGTCTGATAATTTTCATCGACCTTTAGATATCCGCGGTGCCGTTCCAAATTCAAATCCTCGGACAAGGCTCCCTCAAGATTGGGATCCACACCGATGGCCAAAAGAAGTGACTCGACTTCCAGTTGCTCGGACTCTTTTTCTCTCGCAACGGTTAGGAGAACGGAATCTTTCTTGACCTCGATTTTGTCCACCCTTGTGTTGGTCCGACAATCAATACCCTGCTTTTCGAAGGATTTTCTCAAGGTATCCGAAACTTCCTGATCCTCGACCGGCAAAAGCTTAGGCAGCATTTCCAGCAAGGTAACCTTGGTGCCGAAGGCATTCAGAAAATAGGCAAACTCCGCTCCTATCGCTCCTGCTCCCATAATCGCGATCGACTTGGGCTGCTTTTTCATGACCAACGCTTCCCTCGAAGTCATTACCCGCTCTCCATCAACGGCCACCTCATCTAGAGTTCGCGGTTTGCAACCGGTTGCAATCAAGATCCTCGAAGCCGAAAGCTTCTCTCCCGCATGCTTTCCCTCGGTGATCAAAACTTCATCCCTTGAATTAACCATGCCCTTGCCGACGACGTAATCCACCTTGTTTTTCTTGAAAAGGAATTCGATTCCGCCACCCATTTGATCAGCAACACCACGGGATCGTCGAATGATCTTTTCGAAATCGTAGGAAATATCACCACAGGATATTCCAAGTTCTTCCGCATGTTTTAGATTTTGGAAAGTTTCGGCGCTTTTCAACAACGCCTTGGAAGGAATACAGCCCCAATTCAGGCAAGTACCTCCGGCGCGTTCCATTTCCACGACAACAGCTTTCTTTCCAAGTTGTCCTGCTCGAATGGCAGCCGCATATCCTGCAGGCCCGCCTCCCAATACCAACAAGTCGTAGTTAGTTTGATGGTTCATAGTTTTCCAGTTTGTAACAACAGATCCGTTCTTAACAATAAAGGCAATGATCGTCAACGAAAGGAAAGTGGATCAGGTTGAGCTTGAACTTCTTTGACCACAACCTAGCCTATGAGAATTGAATATGCTGGAGGCCGTCAGGACAACAAACGATTACAGAAAAATCATTGAAGACAACGCGGGCTATTGCCTGACGGATACTTCTCTGAAAATCGAAAGCTTTTACCGCGGGAAAGTGAGGGATCGCTATGATCTGGGCAACTGCTACGCTCTCGTGACCACGGATCGGCAGTCGGCGTTTGATCGTATTTTGGCAACCATTCCCTTCAAAGGTCAG
>JAYOEB010000064.1:2164-4229 GCA_038116775.1 Opitutia bacterium
ATCATGCCGAATCACGTGATCGAGATTCCAGACCCAAACGTCACACTAGCCAAAAAGTGCCAACCCTTTCCCATTGAATTCGTAGTTCGAGGCTACCTCACCGGAAGTTCGAGCACCTCATTGTGGACGGCTTACGAACAAGGCTTGAGAGAGTATTGCGGTCACCATCTTCCGAACGGTCTCTTGAAAAACCAAGCCCTGCAAGCTCCGATCCTTACCCCCACCACCAAGGAAGAAACTCATGATCGTCCCATTTCCCCAAGCGAAATCATCAAAGAAGGCTGGATGAAGGAATCTCACTGGGAGCTTGCTTCCCAAAAAGCTTTGGAACTCTTTATCTTTGGGCAAAAATTGGCCGAAGAGAATGGTTTGATTCTCGTCGACACGAAGTATGAGATGGGCTTGGATGAAAATGGCGGAATTACCCTGATTGATGAAATTCACACGCCGGATTCAAGTCGGTATTGGATCAAGGACAGTTACGACCAGAGAATGATGCAATCACTGGAACCGGAAAACATCGACAAGGAGTTTCTTAGACTTTGGTTCAGGAAACACTGCGATCCCTACCATGATCCGGTTTTGCCCGAAGCCCCTTCGGAATTAGTCGTCGAGTTATCCGCCCGTTACATTCATTTGTACGAAAGTATTACCGGGGAAGTCTTTACTTTCCCCGATTTTTCGCAGGACTTGAATGAGCGGATTAGGAAGAATCTGGTTCCCTTCCTCCCATGATTAATTATTTCTCCTTGCGTCGAAGAACCCTCCGTTTTCAGGGATTGGGAATGCTGGAAATCTTCGAAAGTACGCGATCGGCGATTTTTTGATATCTTTCGCGATCCTTTGGACCAGGATCCATCTCCGAATGCTCATAAATCCTTCCAAACCGAATACTCATTTTTTGGCCGATTCTGGGTAAGAGCTTACCCCGGGCCAAAACCTTTTCCGTCCCCCAAATTCTTGCAGGCAATACGGGAACGCCTGCTTTGGAAACCAGGAGTCCAATCCCTTTTTGTCCCCGACCCAACTTACCATCACCGCTCCTGGTTCCCTCGGGAAAAACCAGTAAGGGATCCCCGTTCCCAAGTACGCGCAACACCTCCTTTAACGTCTTCAAGTCAAGTTGATCCCTATTGACGGGTATTGAATTCAGGTTACGGATGAGCGTGCCGAGAGGCCAAAAGAAAAGGGTGTTGCGAGCGAAATAATGAAGGTTTCTGGGCATTCTGCAACCAAGGGCAGGTGGATCAAAGAAACTCAGATGATTGGAGGCGAGAATAAACGCTCCTTTCCTCGGAATGTTCTCCAGTCCAGACACCTCGAACCCATGAAAGGTCCTGAAATAAGAGTAAGAGACCAATTGGGCGAATTTGTAAAAGAGATTCATCAAGACGGGATTTTATCGCAGATGACTGAGAAGACCTCTTCAACGCTCAACTGACTGGTATCAATCCTAATAGAACCTTCGCTTTCCTTCAAAGGCGCGACTTTTCTTTTGCTGTCGAGCTCGTCTCTGGAGGCAATTTCGTCTACCTCTCCGTCTTCGATCCTTCTGGATTCCCTTATCCTCTGATCCGCGACGAGAAAAACCTTCAAATCAGCATCGGGAAAAATAACGGATCCAATGTCTCGGCCTTCCATAACCAGTCCCGAGAAACCATGCCTTCTCGCAACTTCGATTTGCCCACGCTGGTAATCGAAAAGCATTTCCCTGATCTTCGGAAAAGCCGCAACTTCAGAAACCTGTTCGTTCACTTCCTTTGAGCGCAAGGATGCGACCGGAAAAATCTTCTCGTTGATCGCTAAGATGGAACGCCTTCCCTCGATTATGGAGGAAAGCTCCATATGATTTTCTGCGAGTCGTCCTTCGATGTCTTTCATATCCCAGTCCTCATCCAACAAATATCTGGTAATGGAACGATAATGAGAACCGGTATCCACATGCAAAAACCCTAACCTTTCCGCTAGGATCGAAGCTGTGGTCGACTTGCCGGTACCCGCGCCGCCATCAATGGCCAAAACCTTAAAATCCATGCTCATTGATGAGAATCCAGTCTGACCGATT
>JAYOEB010000064.1:4239-5074 GCA_038116775.1 Opitutia bacterium
CGATTCCAGCTTTTCAAAAAAAGTGGGAAAGGTTTTTGCGCAACACATGGGATCGTTGATCCCAAGCCAGGGCTTTCCGTTTCCGAGAAGATCATGACAGCCCAGAATGGCAAAGCTCATGGCAAAGCGATGATCGTGATAAGTATCGATCGAGACTCCCTTTTGGGCCGCTGTCACTAGTCCCCGGAGACTTGGTATTATTTCCAAGGCATCCTCGGTTTCAATGACTTCCTGACCCAACTTGGTCAGTTCGCAAGCCATGGCGCTTACCCGATCGGTTTCCTGCTTTCGGGTGTGCTTGATCCCGGATATCTTGGTCGACCCAGCAAAAAGCGGGGAAACGGCGGCCAAGGAAAGAAAGGTGTCGGAAATCGCATTGAAGTCAAAACTGCCTCCGACGGGTTGGTCGCCGTAGCGTGATTGGATCCCGTTTCGGTCCTCGGATATTTGGGCTCCCACCATCTCCAAAACCTCGCAATAACGCGAATCTCCTTGCTGCATGCCTCGGTAAACCCCAGCGACTTTGGACATGCCACCCGTCGCCAGAGGGAGAGTCAGAAAATAGCTGGCCGCGGTTGCATCAGGCTCAACTTCATAGACAAAGTCGGACTCGTTGTAGCCATTTCCATCAATGGAGTACTCAAATTGGCCTTCCTCACAAAGCAGTTTCCTTTGATTGGAAAAAGCCTGCATCATCCCCATCGTCAAATCCACAAATGGCTCGGATACGGTACCTCCATGATATTGTATGGTAGTGTTTTTATTTTTTATGGGGGCGATCAAAAAAATTAGGGAAACCACCAGCAAGAATTTTTTTGAATCAAAACCCAAAATA
>JAYOEB010000064.1:5084-12594 GCA_038116775.1 Opitutia bacterium
GTGCAATCATCATAAGTGCGGAAAGCACCTGACTGCTTTTTCTGGCATCAACAAGCCAATTCGAGCTCGTTATCCCAGTGGTCTTCATGACAAAAGGAAAGCAACCTGGTTTTTTCAAAAATTCGAAGGAACAACCCAACTCCCTCAACGAATCTATAAGTTCCACCATAGGGCGATTCCTCATTGCCTCCGTCCCGTCCATTTTGTACTCAGCATCCTCCTGCACGGCCAGTAGAGCCGTGAGAAATCTGGCCACAGTGCCCGCATTTCCAACGAAAATCTCCTGCCTCTTGACGGGAAAACTTCCGCCGCATCCCTTGACGATCAAGTCATTGCCGCAATGGGCGTCCTTGATCTTCACCCCCAGAGACAAAAGGGCTTCTTTCATCAACTCCACGTCTTCGCTGACCAGCATGCCCTTGAGCGTCACCGATGCCTGACCCATGGCGGAAAGAATGAAAGCCCGATTGGAAATGCTCTTGGACCCGGGAACGCTTACTTCGGAGGAGCACTTTTGGGTAAAGGGGGTAATCAAAAGATTTTCCACGACCAATCTATATTTTCTTCCTCAACTCCGCCCCCCGGGAAAGATAAGCCCTTAAGTTCTCCCATTCTCCAGCCTTCAAAAGCATCCGAGCCGCATTCACCGAATCCAGCCAGCCATCCAAAGCCCTCAACAGGTTCTCCTGGTTTGATTTCATTATCTCCCGCCACAGGCAGGGATCCCCCTCCGCCACTCTGGTGGTGTCGATCAGTCCCTTTCCTGACAACCTGAGCCATTCTTCTGGCTGATCACTTAGGAACTCAGTCAAACTGGAGGCAAGAAAGTGCGGCAAATGGCTTATGTGAGCAACGGTCAGATCATGCTCAACGGGAGTCTGTCGAAAGACCTTCATGCCTAAAGCCCTCCAAAAGTTCTCAAGTTTCTCTATCTTGGTCGAGGAATCCTGCGGGTAGGGGGTTACGATGCAATTACGACCTTCGAAAAGCTTTGGCGTGGCGTGCTCCATCCCTGACTTTTCAGAACCCGCCATGGGATGTGAACCGATGAAATTGGTTTCAGCGGAGACGGCGCATGTGGCCGCGACCTTGCAAATTGCTTCCTTTACGCTTCCCACGTCTGTGATCAACGCATCCGCATGGTTGTGAGGAATGATGTTCTGCAGTACCCGCTCAATGTGATCCACCGGCGTGCAAACCACCACAAGATCGCAACCGAGCAAAGCCTCTTCGACCGAACTGCAGGCTTCGTCACACCAATCTGCCCGCTTGCAATCACTCAAGGCGTTTTCTCTGCGGGCCCAAACTTTTACGGTTTCGGAAACCTTTCGTTCTTTAAGGGCCATGCCCAAAGAAGCCCCCAGCAATCCCGGACCTATGATCAAGACCTGATTAAACGAAGGCATGATTCAGAAATCTTTTACTTTTGAAGTCATTCTTATGATGGTCTATAGATTCATAGATGCAAAACGACTTCAAAGATCAAGACCCAAACGAAGAGGACTGGGGAAATCCACCTGCTCCGGATACCCCCGAAAACAGAAAAAAAATCTTCAAGGCCCAAATGATTCTTGGTATTGTCGCGTTGATCTTCATATCCTTACCCGCCCTTGTTATTTGGATTGTCGGGAATTGATCTAATCCGATTTTATCGTTCTAATGAACAAGCCGACAAAATCATGAATAGAAAATCAACAAATTCGGGTTACTCACGGATTGAAGTCCTGACTCTCCTGCTCGCATTGGGTCTTGCTTTGGTCTTGCTGATTCCATTCTACAATTCCTTCGTCCAGTTTCAGGAAGAACTTCCTTTCGGGCAGTCCCCGTCCTCATCTTCCGAAAACCTCGATGAGAAAGAAGGGGCAAGCCCAAACGATCCCATTCCCTGAAGCTTTCACGCCGAAAATCGTGACGGGACGTAAGAGTTTTCTTTTACTTATCCTTGGCGTGCTTTCACTCCTTGGTTTGTTGTTTCTCGGATATTTCGTACTGGTCGTCTTAGGAGGAGAAGATCTCAAGCAAGCCTTGCGCAGTGGATGGTCATACGTAAGAGACCTTCTTCTTAATAACGGCTTGCTGTTGTTTCTTTCCATCGCCATCCTGCCGGGTCTTGTCTTGCCCGTTGCCCCCTTACTCACGCTTGCCGGTTTTTGGGGCGGTGAACATGGGCCTGGAAACGCCTGTTTTTTTTGCTTGATTTCACTTACCTTCAACCTTGTCTGGACCTACTGGCTTGCCAGGGGACCAGGACGCGCGCTCATCGAAAGCCTGCTCAAGAAAACGCGCCTCCATCTTCCAAGCTCTCAACCCAAGGACTTGTTTCATTGGGCCCTGATCCTAAGACTCACGCCCGGAGTTCCCTTTGTATTTTCAAATTACGGCCTTGGGTTGCTTAAGATGCCTTTTCTTCAATACCTTCTGCTGTCCGTTCCGATACTGGGGATAACGGGATGTGGCTACGTTCTTTCATTTGCGGGAATTTTTAGTGGAGATTGGAAATATTTGTGGATAGGAATTTGCCTGATTGGCATCACTTTCGTCATCGGAAAATTAGTCCATAAGCGAAACAAAGATGCAAACTGAGCTTTTTGAGCAAGGAAGCGATTCTCCGATCCTGACCGTATCCGAAATTACCAGGGAGATTCGAAAATCCATTGAGAGTGGCTTTTCTCAGGTCTGGATCCGGGGTGAGATCTCCAACCTCCGCGCTCCGGCCAGCGGACACTTCTATTTCACCCTGAAAGACCCCAAGGCGCAGATCAAGGCGGTTCTTTTCCGCGGTGATGCCGGTGGCTTGCCGAACCTCCCTCAGGATGGCGACGAGTGTCTTGTCTTCGGCGATCTGACCGTCTATGAGCCCAGAGGCGATTATCAAATTAGGGTGAGACACCTATTGCAGGACGGCATAGGTGGACTACGGGCCAAGTTCGAGGCTTTGAAACAGAAACTTCTTCATGAAGGCTTGTTTGAGGATGGCCGAAAACTTCCATTACCTTTGGCTCCGACAAAAATAGGCGTCGTCACTTCGACGAATGGAGCTGCGCTGCAAGACTTCATCAGTATTTTAAATAGACGCGATTGGCGGGGTTCCCTCTTGGTTTTCGACTCCATCGTACAAGGACTCGATGCTCCTCCCGCGCTTCGTCATGCAATCATGCGGGCGAAGGAAATACCAGCGATCGAATTAATCGTCATCACCCGCGGAGGAGGTTCGCTTGAGGATCTTTGGGCCTTTAACGACGAAAGCCTGGTTCGTTTGATTTCAGAATGCAAGATTCCGGTTATTTCCGCAGTGGGACACCAGACCGACTTCGTCCTCAGTGATTTCGTCGCAGACCTGCGAGCTGAAACGCCCTCGGCCGCCGCCGAATGGATCAGCACTCGATTCTTGCAATTCAAAGAAAATCTCAACGATCTTTCCTCAGGCATCACGCAAGCCGCCAAGTACGTCATTACAAGAAAAAACGATCACTTGGAACTACTCGAAGTCCGGCTGGAGCGCGGTTCGCCACTGTCCCAAATTGAAAAGCAACAACAACTTCTGGACGAATTTGAAAACCGCTTGGCCACCACTTCCCGATATCTCAAGCAAAGGATGAATGATCGCCTGCATTCACTTTCGCATCGTCTCTCAAACTGCAGCCTTCAATCCATTTTGAACAAAGGCTTTGCCTATCTCAAGAAAGAGGATGGTGGAATCGTAACTTCTTCCAAAGCCCTGCAACGCAAAGACCAAGTATTGGTGGTCTTTAAGGACGGAGCCAGGAAAGTGGAAGCTCAGGATTGACTCAAAAGATCAAAGGAAGTCTCTTTAATGCAACCGGATTCGAGAAAGCCCAATTGGCGATACAAATTCTTGCCACCGAAAAAATCAGAGAAGAGAATGCAGTTCCGATAAGCAAGTTGGTGGGCTTTTCGTTGCAATTTTCTCACTAGCATTCCCGCCTTTCCTTGCCTTCTTGCCTCGGGACCGACGTAAATCATGTTGATCACCACGGAACGGCAAGTGGTTCTTCCAAATCCTCCCATGGCATAAGTCTTGCCCGTCTTATCCTTCAGAAGAAAAAGCTTGCCGGCATCCGACATGGCCTTGGCTAATTGCACGGTTTGGGTTGAATCCAACGGGGGAACGGATTCGAGCGCGAACGCCTGGGCCCATGCCCTGGCTCTCGGCCATCCCCGGACTCCAACTTCTTCCATAACGAAATCCGAGTCTGAGGCCGAGGAGACCACTCCTGATTCAAACACCAAGTATTTCTTGTTGGTTCTGACGTTTCGAACCGATTTCTCAGACTTCAAAAACTGCAAGAAACAATTCACTTCGTCTTCGGGTCCGATGATTCCGGAAATCATTTCTTTCCTTCGAATGAGATACCTGCCCATTCGCTCGATGGCTTCCGGCTTGGTTCGCGAAAGCAAAAGATAGGACGGTCCGGTTATCAAGGCGCTTCCGATAATTTTAGATTTCAGGAAAACGTTGAACATCGCCTTGGGCGGACGACTGATTTGCGGCTTTTTCGCAAATTCCCAAAACAAACTGTTGATGGATTCGTGGATCGCCCAAAACGCTTCCGATTTCAACAGGAATGAATTCAATGAAGAATAGCTTTGTATTTTCATCCGTAAGATAATTTGTTAGGTCTTTGTCTTTCCGCTTGAAGACCCAAGCCATCGAAAAAAAATAAAACACCAAATGGACGCATCCCAAAATAGATACAATCAAAGAGGAGTTTCTTCGAGCAAAGAAGAAGTTCACGACGTTGTGGATCATATGGATAAGGGCTTGTTCCCCGGCGCATTTTGTAAAATCACTCCCGACTTGCTTACAGGAGACGAATCGTATTGTAACGTAATTCATTCGGATGGCGCCGGCACCAAATCGATTCTTGGCTATTTGTGGTACAGGGAGACTGGGGATCCCTTGGT
Organism: Opitutia bacterium; assembly: GCA_038116775.1. Classification (GTDB taxonomy): domain Bacteria; phylum Verrucomicrobiota; class Verrucomicrobiia; order Opitutales; family Seribacteraceae; genus Seribacter. Next base: position 10,011 of record JAYOEB010000064.1, read on the forward strand.
TTTCAAAGGCATTGCCCAAGACAGCATCGTCATGAATCTAGATGACTTGGCTTGCGTGGGCATATGGGACCGAATCGTTCTCTCAAGCACGGTCAACCGCAATGCCCGAAATTTCCCAGGAGAGGCCCTGTCGGCCTTGATCGAAGGGACGGAGGAATTTCTCGATAAGATGCGCGGCTTGGGCATCAATATTGAAAGTGGAGGAGGAGAGACCGCGGACGTCGGAGATCTGACGGGAACCGTGGCGGTGGATTCTTGCGCCGTGGCGGTCGCCCGCAGAAATCAAGTGGTCGATAACCAAAAGATCGTCCCTGGCCTTTCCATCGTGGGCTTTGCCTCCTACGGAAGGGCCGCGTACGAAGACTTCGAAAACAGCGGCATTGGAAGCAATGGTCTCACCAGCGCCCGACATGAACTGCTTTCCAAACACTATTTTCATCAGTATCCGGAAACCTTCGACCCCAAAACGGATGAGTCCGTCTTGTACTGCGGCCCATACCGAATGCAAGATGGGCTGCCCAACTCATCGCTTACAGTGGGACAAGCCCTCTTGAGTCCGACCCGCACCTACCTGCCCATAGCCAAAAAAATCAAGGAAGCAGCTGGTGACCGAATTCGTGGCTTGGTGCACTGCTCGGGAGGAGGCCAAACCAAATGCATGCGATTCGGAGATAAGGTTCATCACATTAAAGACGATTTGTTTGCCCCGCCTCCATTATTTGCCGAGATTCAAAAGGTTTCGGGAACCACTGATGAGGAAATGTTTCAAGTCTACAACATGGGTCACCGCTTCGAGGCTTACTGTGAGCCTGAGGTTGCAGAACTACTGATCGAGATTGGCGAATCATTTGGGATTGAAGCAAAAGTCGTAGGTCGTACGGAAGCAAGTAAGCTGAAGAACCAAGCCAATCATCTCGATATCAAACTTCAGGACAAAATCTTGAGCTATGGGAAATGACTTCCGATGCCAATTAAATGATTCGGTAGAGGAAACCATTGATTTTTTAAGCCAAAAATGGGGAACGGTACGTCCGTCGGCATCCATAATCTGCGGTTCTGGCTGGGGTCAGACTTCAGAAATCTTCACTGAATCCCAGTCGCTCGATTACAGCGAGATTCCCGGGATGAACCCAACCTCCGTCTCCGGCCATTTGGGTAAATTGATTCTCGCCAATTCAAACGATCGGCAATTTCTTGTCTTTCGGGGTCGTAGCCATTTTTACGAGGGGAAAGGATGGGGACCCGTAGTTTTTCCCGTTTTTCTGACGCATGCACTAAATTCAAAATTCCTCTTGCTTACCAATGCAGCCGGCGGAATCAGCGACCGAATTGCAGTTGGAGACTTGATGGTAATTCGAGATCACATCAACCTGATGCCCAGCAATCCCTTGATCGGTTCGGTTTTGCATCCCGACATACCTCGTTTCCCGGATCAGAGCGCGGTATATGATCAACAACTCCAGGACAAGCTTCTGGAAATTGGTCTCAAGCACAAGCTTCCCCTTCATTGCGGAACTTATCTTTCGCTTGCCGGGCCCGCATTTGAAACTCCTGCGGAAATTCAAGCGTTTGGCAAACTCGGAGCCGATGCGGTTGGCATGTCGACTACGCCGGAGGCCATGACAGCCAACGCCCTGGGCATGCGCGTGGCCGCGATCTCATGCATAAGCAATCTCGCCGCCGGCATAACCCCTCACCCACTTAGCCACCTCGACGTTGAAAACACTGCGGTCAAAGCCCTTCCGGTCATGAAGCGAGTCATCTCTGAATTTCTAAAAACAATCCATTGAATTTACAGACTTTTTAACCAGCCAGATCAATTTTCATGAATCACGAACAACTTGAAGAAGGGGTAACCCTTAGCCTCGACTTTTCCAAACTTCAGAAAGTGGCCGCTTGCGGAGAAGGCGTTCTTCCGGCCGTTGCCCAGGACCACGAAAGCGGAGAGGTTCTTATTATCGGATACGTCAACGAGCTTGCCTTGCAGACCGCCCAAAGGGAAGGAATGGCCACGTTCTGGAGTACTAGTCGAAACGAGCTTTGGATAAAGGGGAAGACCTCAGGCGACTTTCTTGAGATTGTCGAAATCCGAGTCAATTGCGAGCAAAACTCCTTACTGTACAGAGTGCGCCCCAAAGGAAAGGGCTCCTGTCATACCAAAGATCAAAAGGGCAATCCGCGCAGCGGCTGCTTTTACCGCAAGTTGGAGTCGGACGGGCATCTGCAGTTTCTACCCGACAAACTTTAGCGCCTTCCCCTAAAAACCGGGGGCCAAGCGAAGGTCCGAAGAATCGGACTTGCCTTCTTCCGCCTGCTCATTCTCGAAGGGCTCGGAACCGAATCCAATCGCTTGTTCGATCGGTTTTTTCGTCTCCACCATGGGCACGAGGTGTACCTTGGCCCGCTTGGAGGTAAGGAAGAAAATTCCCCGCTGTCTGTCGTTGACTCCAAAACTCTGGGCGGCGACCTCTTGGTAATTCCCTTTGATTTTCCGATAAATCAATATTCTCACCCTGTCGCCTTTTTTAAAGTAGTAATCGGAAAGAATCAGGTTTTTTACCGGCTCCAAAATGTAGCTCTTATT
>JAYOEB010000065.1:0-12501 GCA_038116775.1 Opitutia bacterium
CACTTTTCCCAGGCCATTCCTTCCTTGATTTGATTGATTCGCCTACCTGCCTTGTCGAGGGTATAAACTGCGAATGCCTGGCTTTTTCCCGAACTCACTGCAAATTCTGCGGGAACTACCTGCAGGGCAACCGGCTCACCAGTACCCTTTGAGACCACGGGCGCTTTGGCGATAAAGGGAGGAGAGACCTGGTCGGAGCCGAAGCAAAAAAGTTTCTTCTTACTTTGAACGAAGACTCTTCCATGAGCGACCGCCGGGGCCGCCAAGCACGCGGAGCCCAGATTCATTTCACCGACTATTTTTCCCGCATCGCCGCTATCGGAAACAACGAAGCAGTTCCCGTCGAACATCGGCACGTACAATTTGCCGTCCGCCCAGGTAGGCGAGGCATGCACTTGATCCGGAGCAAGCTTGAGAATCCAAGCCTCTTTTCCGGAATCTGCGTCAATGCACGCTAATTCTCCCCGCTTGATGGTCACGTAGATTTTCCCTTCTCGGTAGATCGGGGAGCTCGTGAAAGCCTCCATCGAAGAATTCCTCCACGCCTCGGAGTCTTTTCCGAGCACCAGTTGATCCTCCCCAATCCGAGGGAGTCTCGAAGGCTTGCGAATGGCCACCATTCGACCGATTACGCTACTGTCGAGGTTTTCCTTGCCATGGATGGCAATGACTTTGTCGTCGTGCAGGACCACTCCTGAATTAACGCCACCGTGGGACATTTGAAACCGCCAAAGGGGTTGTCCCGTCCTAGCATCTATGCAGACCACGTTTCCGCAACCCGTTCCGCTGTAGAAGACTCTTCTCCCGTCGGCAAGATCTTCGAAGGTCAACGGGGAAAAAGAGCTGTCTTTGGGGGTAACGCCGGGAGTGGACGACCAGACCAAATCCCCCGTATTCTTGTCGAATGCGTAAAAGCGGTCGCGGGCCGGCCCATCCTTGCCCCAATTCGCCGTAATTCCATGGATGATGACAAGGTTGCCATCAACGCAAGGTCCCCCGGTCCTGCCGTTGGGAAAGGTCAGCCTGGCAAACTCTTCCATGAGCGATCTTTCCCACAACTTGTTGCCGTCACCGTCATATCCGATCAAAAGGCCGGGACTCGTTTGGAAAAAAACCTTTCCGGTTGACGGATCGACGCACGCCGCTCCTACCCCGTAGCGATTGTAAACTACGTCACTTATGAAATCACTGTGTCGTCGCTCCCAAATGACCCTGCCGGTTCTGGCATCGAAACAAACGAGGGCCTCCTGCAACTCCTCACCGATACCGTAGTATCCGAATTGATAGGCCCTGCCCCCCGCAATCACGGGAACGCCCCCCCCTTGAATTTCATGGGTCCATAACAAACTGCCGTTCAAATCCTCGGGCAAACCCGTGTCTTGGGAAACTCCCGTTCCCTCAGGTCCGCGCCAATACAGCCAATCGGAAGAAACTCTCTTCGACTCGCCGGATTCAATGGCCGACCCCGGGGGAGTTTGAGGCTTGCAGGACATCAAGCAGAGGAAGGAAATGGAAACTATGAGTAAAGAAAGGGAGAAATTTTTCATAGACAACGCCGAGCGAAATGATTGGGTTTGCAAAGAACAGTTAGTACTTGTACGTAGTAACTTGTCAAACTTCCTTCTCTTTTTTAATTAACTTTTCATGCCAGAGTCAAAGGACAGAAGGCTTCCTCCGATGCTGCGTCATTGCTGGATAAGATTGAATGCGGCTTTTCAGAAACGCTTGCGCGGCATTGGCTTAACCCCGGATCAATACATTGCCCTCCGTTGGATCGAAGAATCACTCGGTCATGAAATCAGCCAAGCCCAGCTGGCCCAGCTTATGTATACGGATGCCAACACCGTCTCATCCCTACTCTCGAGAATGGAAAAGCTTGGTTTGATTAAAAGGAAAGTCTCCGGCAAAGACGGAAGAAAGAAGGCCTTGCTCTCGTCGTCTCTTGGAAAAGCCAAATTCAAAGAAGCGAAGCCCATTGCGGAATCCTTGCAGGAAGCGTTGTTCTCGGACTTTGATGACAAGGAGAAAAAAGATTTTAGAGAGCTTTTGAGTCGACTGAATCGGTTTTTGAATCCGAACCCCTAACCTTCATTTGCCCATGGCAAGGCAAACCCATTGCCCCTCACTGCCTCGACAGTGCATTCTCCCGTTAGCGTAGGTGGGTGGGGTCCAGTTGGTTTTTCCCCGCAACACTTGAAAACTTTCGAGCTGATTGAATCCTTTTTCGCTGGCCTCGACGATGGCAAGGGTTCCCTCGTCGCTTAGCACGACGAGAAATTCGTCGATCAGAATCAAGCTGCCCACCCCATAGCCTTTCTCTTCCCATCGTTTCTTTCCAGTGGATATCTCCACGCAGAACAACGTGGCATACCTGGACCTCGGGCCCGCTTGCCCATGAATCCCGAAAGCGAATTCTCCCTTCCGGACCAGGCTGGCCATTTGGCACGAAATCGAATCCGATTCCCAAACGGCCCTCATCTGGCCTCCGTCAACTCGCACAAGGGCGGCTCCTTTGCCGTAGGCGCTGGAGATCAGAAAAGAATTCTCGTGGCGCAAGGGCTGGGCCGCATTGATTCCATACCTTGTCTTATGCTGGTACTTTCCAAGTTCCCGACCATCTTGCAAGCGATGAATCGAAAGTCCGAACTGATTGAATACCGCAATCTCTTCGGGCTTGGACGGACAACGAGAAGGCGATGCGTAACCGGCATCGTAGGCTCCCGACCGCCATAACGGCTTTCCGTTTTCCGGATCAAGAGCAGTCAAGGATCCCTGGTTTCCGCCGGTTTGAAGGATCAGTTTGCCATCAGCCATGAGAGGACTTCCCGCAAACCCCCACTGTGGTCGCTCACCCTCCAAGTCCTTCACGATATTCAGGCTCCAAAGGATCTTACCGCTTTCCAAGTCCAATGCGTATAAATCCCCTTCATGGCTTTGCAGGAAAATTTTGTCCTCGAACGCCGTAGGGGTGCTTCGGCTGCCTCCCTGAAAATAGTCCGGGGCTTTCGTGCATGGATATCGGAGGTCCCAAAGGACGTTGCCTGTTTTGGCATCCAAGCAATAGAGGGTGTTTTTTCCTTCCGCATAACCTTGGCAAAGGGCGCGGCCCTGATGCTCGATTACGCTGGAAAAACCAAGACCTATGTTTTTTTTCCACAAGATCTCGGGTTCCTCTCCATTCCAGTCGACCCTTAGACTTTTTTCCTTCGAAGCGTGGTTCCCAAGAGGTCCTCCATAAGAAGGCCAATCTTCCGACCTAAGAATGGATGAAGCCAAAAGAAAGGACAGGCATAGTCTGATCATTCGGCTACGCTTTGCATAACCTGAGAAAAGTCAACGTAAAGACGACGCCTCTTAGAGAGGGGCGGTAACTGAATCTTTCGAACTCTTGAAATTGACCGACAAAAGATCCGCGTAATTCCCGGGGTTATGCGGCAGCAACGCTTGGGCTCCCTCCACTTGAGCAGTGAGAGAGATAACCAGAAAATCCGTCCCCTCAGGCAAAGTAAATTCAGAGGCAAGACGTTCCCAGCTGGTCAAGTCGGAATCCGCGACTATTGCATTGGAGCTCGAGCCCAAGGAGATTCTCGCTTCGCCGCGTTCGCCATGGAGCGCCCGGACCGAAAGCTTGAATTCGGTGGTATGATGATTTGAGGAGGACCCGTTGTTCACGAATATTTCCGCATCGATTTTGGTCTGGGCGGGATTAGGCAATTTCCGAACGTCCAGGACTTGAAGGGTTTCCTCCACCTTGGCGATCCTGGCGTCTACGTCGACGGACATTTCGGACATTTTTATCATTTGGTTTCCGTCGAAGGGCAAAATGCCGTTTTGGGCGGGAACGCTCAAATGATTGATGCGTGACCAAGAGGTATGATCGCGATGCATTTCGACGACCGCATCATCATCAAAGCGTCTGTTATTCTCCAAGACCTCAACGGCATGGGCAACGAGAGTCTTTTTACGAAAATCCGCAAGCAAGGATTGGTTTGCCACGACCCTAGGAGAACTTGCATCCCCTGACGAGGACTTGCTGCCGGAATCCGATGAAAAGGCGGCCCCATTCTTCTCGACCACGAGGTCATTGGAGGCAAGCGAACCCTCAAGATCCGAATCGGGATTTTCAAAGAACAAGGTCCAGGCGCAAAATAGCGCCGCGACGCAGGCTGCGACGGATGAAAATACTGGAAAGGAAATAAGCTTGAATTCCTTTACGATGGAGGGATATTCGACGACTTCCGCGCTTTCCCAGTGCAATAAGGACTCCTGCGTCACCAGAAAGGCGTAACGCTTGCGGTAGTCTGCGTGAGATTGGATCAATCCCTCTAGTTCGGAGATTTCATCGGACGATGCAATTTCGTCCAATACCTTCGAGGTCAAAAACTCCAGTCTTTCGAATTTGGAAGAGGGATTCATGAGATATTACATCTGCTATTAGCGAAAGTCGCCCGTTTAATACGTAAAATTTACAAATTCCTATCAAGAATCCATTTCCGCCTCAACGGCAGGTATCTTTTGCCTCACGCATTGTGCTAGATTCTGACGGATTCTGTGTAGGGTCGCTGAAACCGACCCGAGCGGTCGATTGACCAACGCCGATATCTCGCGAAGATTTTTCTCGTCCTTGAATCGCAATCGGGCTATCGACCGCATATGCTTGGGCAAAAGGTCATAACAAATCTGTAAAGCCCTCTGGGTGACGTTGAGTGTCTTGGTGTCAAAATCTTCTTCCGTCATCGCATCCACCAACTCGTTGCTAAAGTGGATTTTGCTTCGTCGAGCCTTGGTCATATGGGCCATTATTTGAAAGCGGGCTATTCGGAATGCCCATCCCTGAAAATGTCCTTCGGGATCATATTCATTGGCTTTCCTGCAAAGGATAAGATTCGTTTCCTGAAGGATGTCTTCCGCATCCGAACGGTTCGGCAGCATGGAAAGGATATATGCATACAAAGACCTTTGTATGGCGGTCAGTTTCCGAGAATATTCGAATGGAACGGATTCATCTTCCACGTCATCCAGTGGATTACCGACTGCCGCTTTTGTCAATTCCGTTGTGAGGCAACCGGGTAAAAGTGACTAGCAACCGGGTAAAAGTGACTAAACACAAAGGTTGCAATCTTGCGGAATCTTTTTTGAAGTTAAGAATGCAGGCTTGGCATTGCATCACGATTATCCTGATCACAGTAGCGCTTTTCATTTACGGAACCTTTCGAAATGAAGTAGAGCGGCATGTTTACGAACAAGAAGTGGAAACCTTCGTTTCAGAGGAAGGCAAATCCGACCAACCCCTGAAGAAAAAAGATCCTGATTCCAACACCGCGGAAGCGCGTTCGTCGGCCTTTATGGATTCTCCCGCTTGGGCGGAATACGAAATTCTTCTTAATTGCGAGAGCGAGGACATGGCTTTTCTCCATGCCCAGTCACTCAAAGGCAAGGAGTTCCTGGAATTCGTCACGAACAAGATTCTCGAATCCAAAACCGCAACGGAATTGATCTTTTCCCCTTTCAGAAGCGATTTCTTCATCGAAAATGAAAAAGGCATACTTAGGTCCCTGTATTCTGCTCATACGCAACTTGAAGACGAATCCATCGTCTTAGTCGTATGCAGAGGCCATTCCGCCAGAAGTTCGAGATTATTGGCCACCCTTCTTATGGATACCTATCGTTTGGCTTTGCAGAAGGAAACGGCGGATATGCCTCTGGCGGAAAAACTACAAGCCAGAGCCAAGGAAATCCTAGAACTGAAGGAAAGAACGGAAAAGCTCAAAGAGGGTCTGTCCGAGGAAAAATTCGCGGACGAGAAATTAAACGTCGAGGCCATTGCGATTCGTTCGGAGATAGAAATGCTCGATCAGGAATTCGACTATTACAAGAAACAGTTGCTCCAAGTGGAAGAAATGTTCAACGAAGGAAAAAAACCCAGTGAGTTTCTTGCCGTGGATGGATTTGCGGATTTCGGTTCGATAAAGGAAGTAAAGGGAGCCATCGACAATCTTGAGGCAATCCTTCGGCAGGGTTCTCTCGATCCGCTGGTGGCCGAAGAAGTAAGGAAGAACGTCAAGGACAACCAAATCTTATTGGAAAATGAAATTGCAGGAGCCATCCAAGATCTCAAGGAAAAGTCGATCTCGGGAATGCAGCGGAAGAAGATTCTCTCCAACCGGCTGATTGATCTGCAAAAAAAGGAGGACCTGAAAAATGGTCCCGCTCGCAAGTATCAAGTGTTGTCCGAGCTAGAGATCGAAATGGAAAGGAAGGCGTCGGAATACGCGGCCCTCTACACCGCTTGGAAAAAAAATCGTTTTTCCGTCGTCAGCATGGACATTCGAGAAAAATGACTTTTCGGGCAAGCGCAACCAGTCCGGCTCAAACCGCAGAGAGAATCATTGGGGCGGCCCTTTATTTTTGCGATCGGACTTATGTCCGCCCAAAACGCTTTAATCGCCAACTTCGTTTTTGGTGAAATCGGATTGAACAATATTCCGACCTTCATTTAGATCGTGGTCGCAATGTCCTTATGAATCTTCGTTGATGTGAAAAAGTGGCTGGATATTAGGTGTTTCCTTCCGCCGGTTCTAAATACCCTAACCAATTATGATCGATCGAAATGGTCCGGAGATTGGAGAGCTGGCGTAAACGTCGCCCTCTTGGCGATTCCTCAAGGCATGGCCTACGCATTAGTTGCCGGTCTGCCGATAAGCTACGGTCTTTTGGGCTCTGCCCTCGCTGCCATCATGGGTGGCGTTTTTGGGGGCAGTCGATTCATAACCCTGGGCCCCACCAATGCCACCGCGGTGCTTCTCTTCGGAGTCTTTGCCGGCATTGGCCTGATCAAGGCCAACGGGATGGGCTCGGAAGATGCCATTCGCATTCTACCTTGGATTTTGATCGTCGCCGGGCTTTTTTTGATCACTGCCAGTCTGTTGAGAATTTCCTTTATGATACAATTCATATCGAGAACCGTAATCACTGCCTACGTAACGGCTGCTTCTTGTCTGATTATTGCAAACCAGATAAAACACATACTGGGTCTGGAAAACCTCTCGGGGGAAATCCCGACCTCTTTCGGAGGGATCGCCCTTCAAAGCATCTCCAACTTGGATCTTTTTTCTTGGTCGGCGCTGACTCTTTCACTTTTGACGGCCCTTGTCTTTTTCACACTGCAAAGGCGTTTCCCCTCACTCCCCAACGTAGCCATAACGCTTTTTTTGATTTCTCTCGCCGCCAGGGCTTTGCATGAAATCGATTGGCGGGTTCCGAGACTGGAAAGCTTCAACTGGGCGGGATCATTTTTTTCGTTCCCCAAACCAACGACTTTCACCTCTCATTGGGAAACCATCCTGTCCTCCGCTTTCGCCATTTCTTTGTTATGCCTGCTGGAAGGATTATCCATCGGAAAATCCCTCGCTGCCCGGGCGGGCTCCCGCATCAACACCAATCAAGAAACCATGTCCATTGGCTTTGGCAACTTGGGATGCGCGTTTTTTTCCGGAATGCCGGCATCCGGCTCCCTCACCAGATCCACGCTCAACGTGCAATCCGGGGCCCATACCAGTGTTGCGAATTTAGTTGCGGGCGGATTGATTTTATTGGGGTCTTTGCTTTTGGGAAATCTTATTTCCTACGTTCCTCTTTGCGCCCTTGCCACCCTCGTTGTCTTCATTGGAGCGTCTCTTATTAAGCTCAGGCAAATCAAGACTGTCTCCAGAGCTACCGGTTCCGACGCCGTCACCTTTGCCGTAACCCTGACCGTCGGCCTTCTTTTTTCACTGCAAGTGGCGATTTTCGCAGGAATGCTGACTTCGATCATTTTGTTTTTGAGAAAAGTCGCCGAACCCGAGCTTCGCGAATACGGATACAACGACGAAGGACAATTGGCCGAACTGTCGCTGAAATCCAGGCGCCCCGAGCCAGAGGTTTCCATCGTGCACGTCGAGGGTGAAATTTTCTTCGCGGCTGCGGAATTGTTTTACGAACAGATACGAAGGGTCGGCGAAGATGAAAACCTGCGCGTCCTCGTGCTTAAATTGCTGAACGCTCACCATCTTGATGCGACCTCCGTATTGGCCCTGGAGGAATTGCTGGAATACCTAAAGGAAAAAAATTGCCACGTCTTGCTGTGCGAGGTTCGAAGGGACGCCTTGAGAATTCTTCGAAACTCCGGCGTCCTTGGCAGAATGAATCGAAAAAATATTTTTCCCCACACCGCCGGCAATCCCACGCTCTCCACTGCAAAGGCGATTAAACGGGCGAAATTCCTGGTGTCTGGAGAAAAGGCGAAGGTTACGATTTTTGCCGATCAGAAAAAATAAGGGATTAGTCTCAAAACTAATGCCTCTGGCTTCTTCGTTTCGCTTTCATTGCTTGAAGGTTTTGCAAAAATTCATCGTGCGTAAAATTCTCAATCGCTTCTTTTTCAAGTTCAAGAAAGTGGAGGCGGTCCTTGAGTTCGAGTAACTTGTCTTGATCCGATTCGCCATTGATTTCAGCCTCCATTTCAAGGATTTGTCTTTCGACCTCCCGCAGTTTTTCCTCTTGTACGTTCTCTTGCCCTTGCGACTTCTGGGAATCCATGAAACGGGTGTGGTTGAAATCCTCTACCGCTCTCATTTCTTGGTTCAAGTCGGCGAGTTCCTTTTCAAACTTCGATAGTTTTTTATTTATATCCTCTTTCTCTTCAGGACTGCTTTCCATGCTGGCCAAATCCTTTCGAAGAGATTTTATGCGTATTTCTATATGCCTCTTTTTCCAGTTGATTTTCTTCTCTTTTTTGGAAAGTTCGGTCTTGGGCCCCAACATTTGTCTCGCGGACATGAAGACGGTATGTCCACCGTCTTCCACCGATTGCAACTCTTTTTTCAGGACTTCTATCTGACCCGAAATTTCTTCCACCTCAGACTTATCGGCTCCCCCCGCCTGCATTTCATTTCTCTTCCGTATAAGCTCGCCCAGTTGATTCCTCACCTTTGAGCGCAACGCTCTTTCTTTTGCGTTAAATTGATTCATGGGTCATACTCGTCGTCTCAATTTAAGTAATCAGCTTCGATCATTGCAACCGTAGAACTTGGTCGTGTTCTCGAATGTAACTTCTGCAAATTTCGCCACGGCAAGATCCTTGAGCTCTGCGGCGAAAGTTCCCAAATAGGGAAGAAAAGAAGGTTCGTTTTGCATGCCGCGCTTTGGAACGGGAGACAAATACGGGCTGTCCGTCTCCAGCATGACTCTCTCGAGTTCCGCAAGAGCAAAGGCCTCCCTTAGTCTTTGGTTCGACTTGTAGGTCAGAATACCGGTAAATGAAACCCAGCCTTGCCTGTCTCGGATTGTCCGGATCTCCTCCGGGCCTTCCGAGAAACAGTGAAATACGACCTTGTTCCAATCCATGTGACTTTCGTCGATTAGTTTGACGCAATCGTCAAAAGCTCCCCTCGAATGCACGACCACCGGAGCCTCCCAGGCCATGGCGATCTTAAGTTGCTCCCGAAAGGCCATCTCCTGGTTTCGCTTTACTACTTCCGCCTCGTCTCTGCATTTGGGCAAGCGAAAGTAATCCAGCCCAATCTCGCCTAGGGCAACGGGAGCAGGCATGAGCTTCGCATCCCAAAATACACGAAGCTTTTCAAGCGACGCGCTCCATGCTTCATCCACGTAGGATGGATGCAGACCGACCGTGTATTTTATGACCTTCTCATAATTTCGGGCATGCTCTCGATAAAGCTTCCAATCGTTTGGGGCGGTGCCTATCGAAACCATCCGGGTCACCCCTGCGTCGAGAGCCCTCGAAACCATTTCCTCCAAGACTCCGCTTTTGGAAAAAACCTCAAGATGACAATGACTGTCAAACCACATCTACTCGACGAATACTAAAAGAATTGTCATCATGTGGAATCTAAAACGTAAGTTTACATTATTCCCAACATTTAATTTATGGAAAACGTCATAATTCTAGGCACTGGATGCGCCGGTTTCACAGCGGGCATCTACGCGGCAAGAGCTAATCTCGGCCCTTTGATTTTGGAGGGCAAGCAACCGGGTGGCCAGCTGACCACGACTTCAGAGGTTGAAAACTTTCCTGGTTTTCCGGAAGGCGTGGACGGCTTTTCCCTCATGGACCAATTAAGAAAGCAAGCGCTCAAATTTGGAGCCCGGGTGGAAAATGCCTTCGTCGACCGCGTAGAATTCGACTCCCAAAGAAAGATTCTTCATGCGGGAGACAAAACTTTCCAGGCGCAGTCAGTCATCATTGCCACGGGGGCGGCTCCTCGGTTGCTCGGAGTGCCCGGAGAAAAGGAAATGTTCGGGGGGAAAGGGGTCACCACTTGCGCCACTTGCGACGGAGCCTTTTACCGAGACATGGAGGTGGCCGTCGGGGGGGGGGGTGATTCGGCCTGCGAAGAAGCCTTGTTCCTCACACGCTTTTGTAAGAAAGTGACGCTGATTCATCGAAGAGACGAGCTGAGGGCGTCCCGCATCATGGCCGAAAGGACGTTGGCCCATCCAAAGATTGAAGTTTGCTGGGACGCAAAGGTCGAAAGAATTCTGGCGGACGAAGAAGGAAAGGCTCGAGGCGTTGAGATCTTTAATTTGAAAAACGAGGAAAAGTCGGAGATAGTCTGCAAGGGCGTCTTTGTGGCCATCGGACACATCCCAAACACCAGCCCCTTTGAAGGAATCCTCGAGCTTGACGAGAATGGATATCTCTTGCCGCAGGGCAAAAGCATGGTTCGCACTTCTATCGAAGGGGTCTACGTCGCCGGAGATTGCGCCGACCACGTCTACCGCCAAGCCATTACTGCCGCGGGAATGGGTTGCCAGGCCGCCATAGAGGCCGAACGTTGGTTGGCTGAACGAAAGTAAAGGTTGTGGCGGACCCCTTCTCATCGGGAAACCTGGTTTCTTATCTTGAGGAAACGGCCAAATCATTACCCAAGCAGGCGGCCCTGATCGAGGACGACCAAAATTCACTTTCTTCGCGGACTTTCGAACAGCTCTTCTCAGACGTCGTTCGCTGCGCTCATTACCTTAAGGCCAAAAAAATTTCCCAAGGCGGCAAGGTTCTGCTTTTTGTAACCCCGGGCCATGAGTTGACGGTCATTTCCTTCGCCTTGATCTATCTGGGGGCCATACCGGTCATCATCGATCCCGGCATGGGAATCTCCTCGCTTCTCTCGAGCATTCGATCCACAAAACCGGATGCCTTGATAGGAACGCCTCTGGTCTTCTTGCTTAGCTTTGGATTTCGCAAGGCGATGAAATCCGTCAAGGTAAGGATTCCAGTCTTCAGTTCCCGCTTTGGGAGCAGAATGGCGCTGGAGGATCCTCGGGAATTGTCCAAAGCGGTAACGAAACCCTCGGATCTGGCTGCCATCGTCTTTACTTCCGGGTCCACGGGATCCCCCAAAGGCGTCCGCTATCTGCATGGAAACTTCAACGCCCAGGTTCGGTCGCTTCGTGAAAATTTTGGCATAGAACCGGGTGAGGTCGATCTGGCCACCTTGCCTATTTTTTCCCTTTTCAACCCGGCCATGGGCGTTACCACGGTGCTCCCTGAAATGAACCCCAGAAAGCCCGCCTTGGCGGATGGCGAGAAGTTGGTTTGCGCGATTGAGAGACACGGGGTAACCTCTGCCTTCTCATCTCCGGTTATCGGGAAAAAGATCGCCGACTTTTGCGCTTCGGAAAACCGTAGGCTTTCCAAGATGAAGAGAATCTTTCTCGCTGGGGCTCCTCCTCCCCCCAGCTTGGTCGGACGCCTTTCCGAGATTTTGGAAAATGGAACTGTTTTCGTTCCTTACGGGGCTACCGAAGCCCTGCCGGTTTCCTTTGCCGCCGATTCCGAAATCAAAGCTTGTGAGGCCAGCATCCTTGCAGGCAAAGGTTCGCTGTTGGGAAGGAAGGTAAAAGGCGTCACCATCAAGGTATTTCCATCCCCTTGCAAAAATCCGTCGGTCTCCATCAGCGAACAAGGAGAGCTCGCCCAAGAAGAAGTCGGTGAAATTTGCGTCTCGGGGGAAGTGGTGACCGACGGATATTACCGGATGCCCGGAGCAAGCTTCGACGCCCGATTCGAATATGAAGACAAACGGTTCCATCGAATGGGTGATCTCGGTTATTTCGATAGAGAAAATCGTTTGCGTTTCTTGGGCAGAAAAGCGGAGTGCGTCCATACCCGGCATGGTCCCTTGGAAACGGAGAGGTGCGAACCCATGATCAATGCGATTCCCGAAGTCCGCAGGTCCGCCCTGATTGGCCTGGGAAAATCAAACCCTCAAGTCCCTTGCATGGTCCTGGAGCTTGAAAATCCCAAATCAAACCAGCGGACCAAGGAGAATCTAAAGGTCAAAATTGTCAACCTGCTGACTCGGTCTTTCCCTGAGTTCGGTTTCAAGCACGTCGTTTTCGAAGAGAAGATTCCCGTGGACGCGCGGCACAACGCCAAGATTCACCGGCTTTCGCTTTCGAAAAAGTGGACGGTTCTTCTAGAAACGGACCCAGAGGAAG
>JAYOEB010000066.1:0-844 GCA_038116775.1 Opitutia bacterium
CTTCCCCTGTTGCAGCAGTCTCTGCTGCTGATGTTGGAAATGGTCGAAGAAGGCTGCTTTGACCTGGAAACGGTGGTGGAACGAGCTTGTCACGCGCCCGCCCGCCTCTTTCAAGTGATTGAGCGCGGATACCTGCGCGAAGGATACTGGGCTGACCTTGTCATCGTCGACCCCGCCAAGCAAACCAAAGTCAATGATTCTCGCTTATACGGCAAATGCGGATGGTCTCCTTTCGGCGGCGCCGTTTTCAACAACTTCATCCAAGCCACCGTCGTTTCCGGAGAAATTGCCTTTCTCAACGGCCGGCTACAGGCGCAATGCCGCGGACAAAGGGTAGACTTCGAAAGCGTCCGACGCTAGGATGAAACGCAGACCGAGCTTGCCTCTCCTCCTTCTACTTGGTCTTGCGGGCAAATCCCTGATGGGGTTGGAAAACGCCAGAAAACCCAGGGTCATTCTTTTCCTGATCGACGACCTGGGTTGGTCGGATCTTGGCATCAACGGCAGCAGTTTCCACGAAACTCCAGTCATCGATCGGATGGCTCGCCAAGGGGCTCATTTTACCGATGCTTATGCGGCAAGCCCCGTCTGTTCCCCCACCCGAGCCAGTATCCTGACCGGCAAATATCCCAGCCGCATCAACCTAAGCTACGTCAGCGGAACAAGAGGACCTCAGGGACCGGGTTTCAGGCTCATTGCCCCCAAGCCACTCGGCAACCTCGGCCATGAGGAGACCACCCTCGCCGAAGCTCTCCGCGATCATCAATACAAGACCGCTCATTTCGGCAAGTGGCATTTGCAGGATCACACCCAAAAGGGAAAACCACATTATCCGGAAAAACAT
>JAYOEB010000066.1:854-7783 GCA_038116775.1 Opitutia bacterium
CTTAACGTCGGGGGATTCAAGATGGGTCAACCTGGATCCTATTATTTTCCGTACGCAAGTAAGATTCATCCAAGCACCAACGTGCCCGGGCTGGAAGACGGCAAGAATGGCGACTATTTGACCGATGCCCTGACCGACCGGGCGATTGGCTTCATCAAGCAAAATAAAGACCATCCTTTCTTCCTTAACCTCTGGTATTATACGGCGCACACCCCGATTGAACCAAAAAGGGAAAAATTGGCAAAGTACCGGGCGAAGGCTCAAAGACTCGAAGCCTTGACCGAAGGGAACGGCGGCATCCCCGTCTGGCGGAGCCTGTCTCGCCCGAGGCAGGATTCCCCATCCTATGCCTGCATGATTGAAAGCATGGACGAAAACGTCGGAAGAATCCTCGAAACCTTGAAGTCTCTCGATCTGGAAAGAGAGACTTTGGTCATTTTCTTTTCCGACAACGGCGGGCTCTCCACCGGTACCGGGGCCAACATGCCCACCTCTTGCCTGCCCTTGCGGGCTGGAAAATCCTGGCTTTACGAAGGTGGGATTCGCGTGCCCCTGATCATGCGCTTTCCCGGCAAGATCAAGGCGGGAACGAAAATAAGCGAACCGGTGGCAAGCACCGACCTCTATCCGACCATTCTCGACTTTCTCAATCTTCCGCTTAGGCCCGATCAGCACCTCGACGGAGTTAGCCTGAAACCCTTGCTTATGGGAAAAAAGGCTCCGGAGCGGGAAGCTTTGTACTTCCATTTTCCCCACTACCACCACATCAACAGCATGGGACCGGGTGGGGCGATTCGCAAGGGCGACTTCAAGCTGATTGAAGTCTTCGAGACTGGAAAATTCGAACTCTACAACCTTCGCGACGACTTGGGCGAGCAAAAGGACCTGGCCCCCGAGATGCCAGCCCTAGTCGATGAATTAGCCAAAGATTTGCAAAGCTGGCGGAGCGAAACGGGCGCCCGCATGACCCGTACCAACGCAGGATACGATCCGAGCGCGGATTTTCGAAAGTAAGGTCGACAAGCAAGCGCTCAGGGAAGCCAGGGGTATTTCCCGAAATCCGGCTTCCTCTTTTCGAGAAAGGCTTTCTTGCCCTCCGCCCCTTCTTCGGACAAGTAATAGAGGAGCGTGGCGTTGCCGGCCAATTCCTGAATGCCGGACTGTCCGTCCAGTTCGGCGTTGAAGGCCGACTTTAGGCACCGGATGGCAAGCGGGCTCTTCTCCATCACTTCCCCTGCCCACTGCAATCCCTCCGCCTCCAATTGATCCACGGGTACGACTTTGTTTACCAGCCCCATTTCCAAAGCCTCCCAGGCGCTGTACTGTCGGCACAAGTACCAGATTTCGCGGGCCTTCTTTTGTCCCACGATACGGGCGAGATAACTGGCTCCCAATCCACCGTCAAAACTCCCCACCTTAGGGCCCGTTTGCCCGAAGACCGCGTTATCCGCGGCAATCGTAAGATCGCAGACGACGTGCAGGACATGTCCGCCGCCAATGGCATAGCCAGCCACCAAGGCAATGACCACCTTGGGCATGCTGCGGATCAATTTCTGAAGATCCAGCACGTTCAGACGAGGAACTCCCTCTTCATCCAGGTATCCGGCTTCTCCACGCACGCTCTGATCTCCACCCGAGCAAAAGGCATACTTTCCATCGGTGTGAGGCCCTGCCCCGGCAAGCAGAACAACCCCGACCTGCGGATCCTCCCTCGCATCGAGAAATGCCTCATACATTTCGCTCACGGTCTTTGGACGGAAGGCGTTTCTCTTATGAGGCCGGTTGATGGTTACCTTCGCCACTCCACCAGCCTTGTGATATAGAATGTCCTCGTAGGGACGAACCGTTTCCCAATTCATGACTTGCTTATCTTTGTTTGGTTGTCTTTCTTCCTGAAAGCTTCGATATTCTCGGCTTTCAGCTCCTTTCCCTGCATTCCCCACTTCTCACGAAGATATTTTCTCTCTTCCTTCCAATCGGCAAAGGGCTTTCCCCGCATCGAGAGGAGTCGGTCCAGTTTTTCCTGATCCTGCTTCGGGTTCGGCTCCTGCTTCATGGATTCAGTCTCCTCAAACTCCAACCCTTTTTTTCTCTTTCGTAAAGAAACCGGTCGTGGAGCCGATTCGGGCCTCCCTGCCAAAACTCAATGCTTTGGGGACACAGTCGAAATCCTCCCCAATGTGGGGGCTTCGGCGGTTCCTCGCCAAACTTTTCCCTGAACCTCAGGAATTCATTCTCCAAGACCTCGCGAGATTCCAATTCCTCACTTTGATCGGATGCCCAAGCACCAAGTCGGCTTTGGTAGGGACGAGACTGGAAGTATTCCTCCGCATCTTCTTCGGCAACCTTCGCAACCTCGCCGAGAACCGTTACCTGCCGTTGCAAGGAAAACCATGGGAAGTGCATGCAGGCATTTGGATTAACGGCCAAGTTGCGAGCCTTGCGGCTGTTAAAATTAGTGAAGAATACAAATTCCCCATCTTCGATTCCCTTAAGCAAAACCGCCCGAGAAAGCGGTCGCAGTTCCAGATCCACGGTGGACAAACTACAGGCGTTGGGATCGTAAACCTCTGCCTCCACCGCATCCTGCAACCAATTCGCAAACTGAGCCAAGGGACAAGCATCCAAATCGGCCCGACGCAACGGCTTTCGGTCGTACTGTTCGCGCATGGATCGCAACTGGTCGGAAATTTCATTCATAAGTCTCTTCATAACGCAGGGGCGAGTGTCCGCAAAGCGTTTTCCAAATTTTTCATTTTTCCTCCAGCGCCCGCATCATGTTTTCGATGGCTTTGGTCTTGACCGCCCGACGCCGTATTTTTCTACGAGCCTTCATGTTGCCGAGAATGAGTCTCCGGGCCAAAAAACCCCGGATCGACTTACGAAAAGCGTGGAATTCATGCACGGATTCAACCACCCCGGAAATCTTCTCCTTGTACTCCAGATTGCAGGGGAGAAGATCTATCTTCCTTTTTTCTTCCCATGCCAAGCTCAACTGATGATTGAGGAGTTGCTTGCCAGGGGAAAACCTTTTCCATTTTCGATCATAGGAAAGATGGTGAATGCCCACGCTGTCTTCACCCAGTAGTTCGACCTGCCAGGCAATGGGCCGTTGGTCCAGGCGCAGAATCGCCACTCTCGCCTTTTGGCTGGCCGCCAATTGTGGCAGTAGTTCGAAGAAAAAGCCCCGCTTGCCACGGATTGAGTACAAGCCGGCTCCTTCCTGCGATTTCCACGATTCCACTTCTACCAGACAACTCGCCGGCATCGCGGACCTGATGGATTCAAAGGTATCGTGAAGATCAATCGTAACCTTGCCCTCTTTGGATAAGGCCTTTTGATCATAGCGGAAGGACTTGCGCGATTTTGATCCCGCTTTTTGGCTCCAGTAGTCGGAGAACGAAATGCCTTGGTCGGGAAAAATCAGGGATGTTTTTATAGGTATGCGATGAATTAGCGGAAGCTTCTTCAAATCGAGTCGGGAGTCGCAAAACGACGTACAGAAGGATTGGCTCATCAAAGGAATCCAGCAGAAGAGAAATTCTCCAAGCAGGCTTTTCAAAGCCCCGACAAGCGAAGGAACCGCGGAAATTCGACAGATCGGATGGAAATAATTGGCTTCGTCGTAAACGAAGGGCCACAGACCCTTGGTACCGAGAAGTCCGGGTCTTTCCACGAATGGCCACATTCCAATCAAGCTTTCCCCGGAGTAGACTACGCAAACAACCACCTTCGTGAGAGGCTCCTGTCGCTTCAGCCAAGCGCTTAGCCAAGGTAGGGAAAAATAATGATTTTGGAACTCGGCGTGGGATTCCAGCTCGGCAAGGGCCGCGGCGTTTTCAGAAAACCATCCGAAGTCCCTGACGATTTCAAATCTCAAGTCCATGTCTGCTCCTCAGCCCAAAAACGAATTCAAGCCATGGACTTGGGGTGAAAATCTCAGACGATCAGGTTTGAAAAGTCCTCGTATTCGGCCCGGAATCCTCCGTCAACTCCACGACAAAGCACCGCCACCGCATCATGCGAGTGCAAAGATTCGAAATGTGAGCAGATCACCCGAAAATCAATGATTCTCGAATCATCTTCGAGTTGCTCGTAGACCAAACGGGCGGCATCCTCCACAAACTTCACTTTGGCTCCGTTCATCTCGGCAAAGGCTTGCTCGTCCTCCCTTCGGACCATGACCTGCGTTTCGGTACTGAGAGCGTTTATGCAAGCGTCACGCAGTTCGAGCAGCGAAAGCTCCCGATCGGGATGAACCTCGACGCTGACGCGGGCCTTGCTGCGCTGAGAGTGTGGAATGGCAAGCAAGTCGCGGGTCTCTCTGGCGTGCTCCGATAATTCGGAAGCGCAGGGGCAGGCTGAAGAATAGACGAAATCAAAGTGGATGATTTTCCTGACGCGGTCCGCGCGATCAATGATGCCCTCGAAGCTGCAACCGTAGTACTGATAGCCTTCCAGCCCGCTTCGCAGGCTTTGCTGAATCATCGGATAGGAGAAATCGGCTTTGATTCGGGCTTCTCGGGAATCCAGCTGATCCTTGTAGCGACGGAGGATCTTACCGAGGATTTCGGGGGAAAAGACTTCTTTTTTGTATTCGTAGAAAATACGAATTATTCGGGACATGTTGATTCCCTTCTTGTCCGCGTCCAAACTGACCGTACCCGTAATCTTAGTCTCAATGCTGAGGGACTCCCCGTCGGGGCCAACGAACTGCAGGGGCAGGCGAAAACCGGAAATTCCTACCTGTAGAATGGGCACGCGGGCACCTTCCATTCCCTCGGAACCGGAGTTCTGGATGTCGGGCAGCGACTTTCGGTATTGGGGAGTTACCACGAAATTATGGTCATACTCGCGCTTCAGTTTTTGAGGTTTGTCCGATGAAGTGTCCATGATCGTAAGTTAGTGCAGAGAATTCCAGTGGGCAAATCTACCAGCCGAGCTTCTTACTTCGCCTTGCCCTGGTTAGCGACCGCCTCCATGGCCTTGGCGACCTTTTCGGGATCCCCCAGATACCTACGGTCGGTCGGCTTCAAGTTTTCGTCCAAATCATAAACCAAGGGCATGCCGGTTGGTACGTTCATGCCGATGATCTCTTCTTCGGACACCTCGTCCAGATACTTGATCAAAGCCCTCAGGGAATTCCCGTGAGCTGCGATCAAGACGTTTTTCCCGGCTTTGATTTGCGGGGCGATGGTTTCATGCCACAGGGGAAGAAAGCGGGCCACCGTATCCTTCAGGCACTCCGTCAGCGGAATGTTCTCCTCGGCCAAATCCGCGTACCTGCGATCCTTGCCCGCATAACCCTCGTCATCCTGCGACATGGGTGGGGGGGGAACGTCGTAGCTGCGTCTCCATACCAACACTTGATCCTCTCCGTGCTTTTCAGCGGTTTCGGCTTTGTTCAAGCCTTGCAGCGCCCCGTAGTGGCGCTCGTTCAGACGCCATTCCCGATGCACGGGGATCCACACCTGCTCCATCTCCGAAAGAGCCAACCAAAGCGTACGGATCGCCCGGGTAAGGACGGAAGTGTAAGCCATATCGAAGGCAAAGCCCTCCTCCCGCATCAAGCGACCGGCCTCGCGCCCCTCCCGCTCGCCTTGTTCGGTCAGGTTGACGTCGTGCCAACCGGTAAAGCGGTTTTCCTGGTTCCATTGGCTTTCGCCGTGTCGAAGTAAAACTAATCTGTGCATAATCTCCGTCTCTTCTAGCAAATCGCCGCTCAGATGGCGAACCTAAAGCTCAACCGAGGGCAAATGGCCTCAAAAATCTTTCGTCCTGCATCCAAAAGCCCGTTGCCTTGCGAAAAAGAGATGCATATCATTACGACAATGCTTTTTGGTCGTCTGCTTTTTCTCTTCGTCGTCGTTCCGATCGTCGAACTTTTCTTGCTTCTTCAGGTCGGAGCCCGAATAGGTTTTGTCCCTACGCTTGGCTTGGTTGTATCGACCGGTGTTCTCGGGGCCTCGCTCGCCAGACGGCAGGGACTCTCCGTTCTCGGAAAAATCCAAAGTGAAATGAAGGAGGGACGCCCCCCCGCTCTTGAAATGTTAGAGGCAGCCATGGTGGTGATCGGGGGCATCGTTCTGCTTACACCGGGGATTTTGACTGACTGCCTCGGCTTTGCCTTGATGGTGCCTAAGTTCAGAAGATCCCTTGCCCACAAGGTTCAAGTGGGTTTCAGCAAAAGTTTCGCAGGATCCGGCTTTGCCTCTTCGCAGGCATTCCGATCAAATTCCCATGAGTCTGCCCGCAAAGACGATGACGTCATCGACGTTTAGAGGCCTTGTTTCGCTCTGGCTGGTCTTCGCAGCTGGTTGTGGAGGCGGATATCTCGTAGGTCTTTACCAAGGTACAATCGGGACCAAGAACAAGTTGGTCATGGATTTCTCCTCAGTCGAGTCGATTGGCTTGCGGGGTTATTGGTCCCAGGAGTTGCAGGGCGAGTTCGCCCAATCGAACTTACGAGGCAAGACGGTGGACTCCATCGTTTTCCTCGGTCCCGAATCCAAGCCTTTCAAACTTCGCATTTGCTACAAAGAGAGAGAGGATTACCTGGAAATTCTCGCCATTCACTCCAGAACCTTCGGTCCGGGAGCAAGATACTTGCCCACCGAGGAGGACTCCGCCTTTGCTCGGGGAAACCCGAGGCTCTACAAAATCCATTGAACTCACTCCTCGTCTCCTTCCTCTTCCAGGAACCTCGCGACCTCCTTGTTGAGGGATTCGCTGAACTCCCTCCCCTTCCCCTCTCTTTTGGCGACCTCTACGTAAAAGGGAACGTAGTCGTTCATTTCCAATGACTTGAGGGCGATGTTGTAAAAAGGTTCGCTCTTGTCTACGAAATAGGTCTTCTCGCCGACGGATATGGTTACCCCGGAATCGGTCCTGAACACCGCCAACTTTGGAGTCGACGCTTCCCTCATGCA
>JAYOEB010000066.1:7795-12467 GCA_038116775.1 Opitutia bacterium
GAAACCTCTGGGTTTTCCTCTTCCACCAACTTCCGCTAAGCGGGGAGGAGGAATCGTCGTACTTTTCAAGTTTCGGTTTCACGCCCTACGCTTTCTTCCAACAATTCGCTCCTTTCTGCATCGATGAGGCATCCTGGCAATGGGCTACGATCCTTACCTCGATGTTCAGCCATGGTGGACTGCTTCACCTTTTGGGAAACATGCTTTTTCTCTACCTCTATGGGGACAATCTTGAGGATGCCATGGGAAAAATAAATTATCTCTTTTACTTTCTCTTTTGCGGGCTTTTCGCCGCCCTTGCCCAGGCTTGCGTGGCACCCGATTCAAGAATTCCGATGGTGGGAGCTTCAGGTGCGATTTCCGGGGTGATCGCTGGTTATCTGCTCCTTTTTCCAAGAGCCAACGTCCGCGTATTCTACTGGTTTTTCATTTTCGTGGGAACCCTTTATCTGCCTGCTTATTTGATTTTGGGGATTTGGGTTTTCGAGCAAATCATCGCCCTCCCCGAGGCCATGAGCCAAGTTGGCGGCGTGGCCATCGCCGCCCATCTGGGCGGATTTGCCGCAGGCATTATCCTCACTCCTTTCTTCAAGCGAAAAGAAGTAAGATTCTTCCAGAAACCCCGAAGCCGCGCTTTTGCTCGCAAATCAGCCAGGCGTCTATTATGATGCCCTCCTCATATTCAACTCATTCGTCTGATCATCCCTTTGTTTTCTCTCTGAAAAAGTCATAAGGAACTCGTTTATACATCCGGAAACCTTTGCGTTCAGTTACCCCAACCTTTCAAAAATAAGTTTATGGACAAAGCATATTCTCCTAGAGAAGTAGAAGATCGTTTATACGAAAAGTGGCTTTCGGAAGGAGCTTTCGAAGCTAGGGCCGACGAATCCAGGGACGCTTTCTCGATCGTCATCCCTCCACCCAACGTCACCGGCGTGCTGACCATGGGTCACGTGCTCAACAACACGATTCAAGACGTTCTTGCCCGCAGAGCCCGGCAAGAGGGCAAGTCGGTCTTGTGGTTGCCCGGCACCGACCATGCCGGAATCGCCACCCAAACCAAAGTCGAAAACGCCATCAAGGAAACCGGTCGCACGCGCGAATCCTTGGGTCGGGAAGAATTTAATTTGCAAGCCTGCCTCTGGCGGGATGAACATGGAGGCATCATTCTCAATCAACTCAAGAAACTGGGTTGTTCCTGCGATTGGAGCCGTAACGTCCACACCCTCGACGAGGACTATTCTCAATCGGTTCTTTCGGCTTTTGTAAGGCTTTTCAAGAAAGGCTACGTCTACCGAGGCCAGCGGATGGTGAACTGGTGCCCCGCCAGCCTGACCGCTCTCTCTGACGAAGAGGTCGTCATGAAGCCTCAGTCCAGCACCTTATACAAGGTAAAGTACAACGTGGTCGAGTCGCCCGGTGCCTTTCTTGAGGTTTGCACCACCCGCCCCGAGACCATAGTCGGCGACGTCGCCCTAGCCATCCACCCGGAGGATCCCAGATGGAAGAATCTTCAGGGCAAGCACGTCATGAGACCGGTCAATCCCATTGCCATTCCCATTATTGCGGACGATGCCGTCGATCGAGATTTCGGCACCGGGGTCCTCAAAATCACCCCTGCTCACGACAAGTTGGATTTTGAGATCGGTCAAAGACATGAGCTTCCCATCATCGAAGTCCTCAACGCAGACGGCACCATGAATGAAGTTGCGGGAAATGACTACGCCGGCATCGAACGCTTCGCCGCCCGCAAACTCATCAGCGAGCGGCTCAAACAGGATGGTCATCTGGTTGCCGAGGAACCTTACCGGAACAACGTTGGCTTTTCGGAAAGATCCGACGTGCCGATTGAGCCAAGATTATCCGAACAGTGGTTTCTAAAGTACCCGAGAGTGGAAGAGGCCAAGAAAGTCGTCCGAAAAGGACTGATCAGGTTTTTCCCGGAGAGATGGGAAAAGACCTACCTGCACTGGTTGGAGAACATTCAGGATTGGTGCATCAGCAGGCAATTGTGGTGGGGCCACCGCATTCCGGTATGGTACCGGAAGGGCAAGGTAAGGACCGATCCATCCAATTGGCACGTTTCGGTGTCAGGTCCCTCCGATCCTGAAAACTGGGAACAGGATGAGGACGTACTCGACACTTGGGCGTCCTCGTGGCTATGGCCTCTGGCGACTCTCGGTTGGCCCGACGACGACGACATGAGGGAGAAGGGCTTCGATTATTTCTACCCGACCTCCGTCTTGGTCACGGGCCCCGACATTATCTTCTTTTGGGTTGCCCGCATGATTATGGCGGGCTTGGAGTTCAATGGCCGCTCATACAAGCCCGATCAACTCATTCCAGACGAGAGCCTGGAGGAAAGAGTTCCCTTTCGGAACGTTTACTTCACTGGAATCATCAGAGACGCCGAAGGCAGAAAAATGTCCAAGTCGCTCGGCAATTCGCCCGACCCCCTCGATTTGATTGAGAAATATGGAGCGGACGGTCTGCGGCACGGAATCATGAGCATTGCCCCCAAAGGACAAGACATCCGCTTTTCCGAAGAAAGAATCGAACAGGGCAGAAACTTCTGCAACAAACTCTGGAACGTCTCTCGATTTCGGACCCTTTCCGGAAGCTTGTCCGGCAACCAGTCACCCGTTGAAATTCTTTCCAGGGTAAGGCTCGATCAAGTAATGGAGGAAGACCAGGCCATTCTCATTCGCCTCAAGGCAACCATCGACGAGGTCGAAAGATGTTACTCAAGTTACGAATTCAACTCCATTTTGCACGCGCTCTACAAGTTCTTCTGGAATGACTTCTGCGACTGGTACGTCGAGAACTCAAAAGCCCGAATCAAAAACGAAGAAGGCAAGGACACCTGTCTGGCCATCCAAGATTTGTGCCTGCGAGAAATGCTCCTGCTGCTTCATCCTTTTATTCCCTTCATAACCGAGGAGTTGTGGAGCTTGCTTGGCTTCAGTTCCGCAAAGTCGATTCAATTCGAAGCTCCGGCCAAAGGGGATGACCTGATCGGGATGCTCTCAAAGGTCGGCATCACCCTCGATCCTCAAGTTCTGGAGGAGATTGAGGCCCAACGCGAACTCATTACCCAGTTGCGCTCGATCAAGGCCGAAAGAAATCTTTCCAACAACCGAGAGGTCGAATTTCTCTACGTCGCGGACTCGGAGAACGCCGCCTTGATCGCCAAATCGGAAAAGTCGGTATTGGAGGCGGTGGGGGCAAAGTCACTACGCCAAGTCGAGGAACATCCGTCCGGTTTGCCAGCGGTCGTAACCGCCATTGGCTCTTTCTATCTCGACCTCTCCAGCGGCATTGACCTCGAGGCGGAAATCTCCAGAATGAAAAAGGAAATCGAGAACCTCAATAAGGTGATCCCCTCCATCGAGTATAAGCTGAGCAACGAAAAGTTTCTGACCAACGCCCCAGCCGACGTCGTCGAAGGAGCCAGGGCCCAGCTTGCTGAAAATCAAATGAAATTGAGAGAATTCACCGAAATCCTCTCTTTGTTGACGGCAAAATCCTAGTGAGCGAAGCGCTGCCTTTGACGCAGAGGTAATTCCGGCAGGCTTGGGAGTTCGTCGATGGCTCTTCTCGAAGCCAGTCGCTTCTTCGCCAGCGTTTGCAATTCCGTCCACCTTCTGCATTCCATGGTCGGAGCATTGGCTATCAGAGACAGTAGGCTTTCCCACTCGATCCTGACCCGCTCCCAGTCTCCCGGACGCAGTTCGGCATCCTCCTGATCAAAGTCCCTCACCATGCTTTCGTCGCGAATGATCTCCGCGGCCCCCTCGCCATACTCTACGGGCAGCCCCCCGCGCAAATATCCAGGACAATCCCGCAAGCCGAATGCTTCACGGCAAACCCCGCTCAAGCGAGCTTCCGATTGGCTGACGAGTCGAAAGCGATGACCCGCCCGAAGATTGGCAAGGTCCGGGACCAGATCCTCGAGCGGATAGTTTTCGTCTTCCAAAGCAACCGCAATCGCCAGACCCTCCCCTCTGGAAAAGAAGCTGAAGATTACCCCTCTTTCGGTGGGACGGGCGTCTTCATCGATGAGTCCGAGCTCAAACCAAGCTTCCGCGGAAGTCAGATTGCTCAGGTTCGTCAAGTCCTCAAAGCCCGACTTTTCCCTGAAGGGGGAATCGTATATTCGGGTGGTTTTCCGCAAGGGGGGATTAAGCAGCATTCTGCCCTTGGCGTCACGCCAAGCCAGAACCGTGGCGTTTTCGTAACGCAACCGAGCTCCCAAAACCTTTCCTCTGTCCACAAAGCTATCCAAGGCGCCGCCATTGGAAACATCGGGGAAAAACTCCCGCAAGACTTCTTCCAACCCCTCCCTCCTCCACTTTTTCCGGGCCATTTTCCTTTGGATTCCATGACTCTTGGATTTGACCGAATCCAGCAGCTTGGCCCGAAAGGACTTGATCAAGACAACCCGGCTCTTTTGGGAGTCCTCCTCATAGACCGCAAAAGGCAATTCGCGCCCGTACACGGGATCTTTCCTCTTGCCGAAACGGCAAGGATTGCCGGCCCTTACCTTGCTTAGGGTCTCGGGTTGGGTCAAGGCTTTCACCCATGCCCCTTTTTTCAGGACCAGAGCATCCCCCCGGCGGGGGGGGGGGTGGGGGGGCGGGGGGGGGGGGGGGGGGGGGGGGGGGGGGGGGGG
>JAYOEB010000067.1:0-12390 GCA_038116775.1 Opitutia bacterium
CGCGATACCTGTCCAATCCTTCGAAGCGACTCGTCTCGAAAAAAACCTTATCGCAACGAACCTGCCTGAATCCATTCTGCAATGCCCAATTTACAATAGGTCGGTGATGGCCTTTTCTTCCGATTACGAGTGGAGCCAGAAGATAAACGAGTTTCGAGGAATCAGCCGCCAAAAGAGAGGAAATGCGAATTTTCAACCTCTTTTCGACTTGGGCGAAGCTAGACTTTTGCAAAGGTTCGAGAGAACCTTCGCTTAGTTGTATCCCAACCTTGGCATACAATAACCTCAAGTACTGCATAATCTCCGTAACCGACCCCACCGTTGATTTTCTCGAACCTCTCGTGGCTCTTTGCTCGATGGCAACGGTTGGTTTCATGCCATTGATTTGATCAACCTTTGGTCTAGGCATTTGCTCGATGAATTGCCTTGCGTATGAGGACATCGAATCCATGAATCGCCTTTGTCCTTCTGCAAAAATCAAATCAAAGGCGAGGGATGATTTTCCCGAACCGGAGGGACCGGTGACCACGACGAATTCATGATGTGGAATTGCAAGACTTAGGTTTTTCAGATTATTTTCCCTTGCCCCTTCAATAACGATCGATCGAGCTGAATCTTTCTTTTTACGAACACTTTGTTTTTTTTGAAATTGGCATATAGAATTTCTTTTGAAGACATGCTTTGAAGTCTCCGAATCAAGGGATTTGAAAGATTTCGCCTCATGGTTGGCGACAACTTTTCCGCCAGCTGCCCCTGCACCGGGCCCCAGTTCCAAAATCCAATCGGAATTGGCGATGATTTGCGCATTGTGTTCGATTACAAAAAGAGAGTGCCCTGCCTCCACGATAGAATTCAAGGTGTTGATCAGATGATGCACGTCCTCCATGTGCAAACCTGTACTCGGCTCATCGATCAGCAAGATTGATTTCTTGGCACTGCGTCCGAAATCACTGATATACTTGCTTAGTTTCAGTCGCTGCGATTCCCCGCCCGAGAGAGTGTTGAGCGGTTGGCCAAGAGTCAGATATCCCAAACCGATTTTCTTCAGCAAATTTAATTTCCTGTAGGTCTTGGGAAATGGCCTAAGGACTTGGAGAGCTTCGCTTACGGTAAGATTCAGCAAGTCAAAAACGGAGTGGCCGTTTAGTGTGATCGAAAGAACCTCCTCCTTGAATCGCATACCCTTGCAGTATGGGCAAGGAGTTTGAACGTTGGACAAGAATTGCATGTCAACTACTTCATATCCCAGACCCTTGCACTCCTCGCATCTTCCGTTGCCAGAATTAAAGGAGAAGTCAGCGGCGCCATACCCAAGTTTTTTCGCTTGGTTGCTTCTGGCAAGGGCATCTTTGACAGGAGCCCAACCGTCGACGTAGAGGATGGGGTTTGATCTAGGGGTTTTGGAAACCGAATTTTGATCAATGAGAGAGACCTCGTCGTATTCTTCATTCAAAATGCTTACCCGATCCCCTTTCCCCTCCGAGAGTGAGGGATATATCAATTCATTCACAAGTGTGGATTTTCCCGAACCGGAAACACCGGTTATGCAAACGAAGCGTCCAAGAGGCAATGAAACCGAAAAATTCCTAAGATTATGCAACGAGGCGTTCTTCACTTCAAGAGAACCTCTGGGTGAAAAAGAGCGCTTGACGGCCCTTTGTTTCGGAGTACTCCCGATCCGGCGCAGCCATTGCCCTGTGTTTGAAGTTTTTGACTGAATTAATGCCGATGGAGTTCCTTGAAAGCTCAGCCTGCCACCAGCTGCTCCTGGCTCAGGCCCGATTTCGATAATTTTGTCTGCTGCCCGAATTACCTGCTCGTCGTGTTCGACCACACATACGCAATTCCCAGATTCTGCGAGTTGCTTTAAAATATCAATCAGACTTCCCACGTCTTTGCCATGGAGGCCGATGGTTGGTTCATCCAGCGCGAAGAGCGTATCCGTAAGCCCAGAACCAAGGCAGGCAGTGAGATTAACTCTTTGGGTCTCTCCACCGCTGAGTGTTTGGGACGGCCTGTCCAGGCTCAAGTATCCAAGTCCCACTTGAACTAGGTAGGACAGGCGCGAAAGGATGGAATCCAAGGCTATGCATTGCGGAGATCGTCGATTCGTTTTCTTAGGAAGAATAGAGAGTAGTTCTTCAATGGGGAGAGCGTACAGGTCGGGGAGAGAACGGCCTTTCCACTTCCAGTGCAAAGCTTCCCGATTTAGACGGGAACCATTGCAGTCTTTGCATGTGAAGTACCCTCTGTATTTTGATAGAAATACACGCACATGCATCTTGTAGGTTTTTTTTTCCAGCCATGAAAAAAATTTATTTATCCCATACCAGCCATCTTCTCCCTCCTCGTAATTGCGATCACCTTCCCAGATGTAGCTTTTCTGGGTCTCTGATAATTGAGCGTATGGTTTTTTAGGATCAATGCCTGCGGTTGAGCAGTTGTCCGTAAGGTCTTTCTTGCAATGACCGTAGATTCTACCGGAAAAGGGTTTGATTGCATTGTCCCTGATGCTGTTATTTTCATCCGGTATCACTTTTTGGATATCAATCCCAATGGTTTTCCCGAAGCCCTTGCAGCATGGACATGCTCCGCGAGGCGAATTGAAGGAAAAGAAATCGGGTTCGGGGCTTTGAAAGGTTCTGCCGTTGACTTTTGATTTCAGTCCTTCGGTGAAGGCGTCTACCCTTTCTCCCCGGAGGTTTCTTATTTCTCCCAAACCATCCCCAAACTTCAAACATAGGGAAATAGATTCCGAAATTCTTTTTTTGTGCTTTCTCCTGATGATAATCTTGTCGATGATCACGAAAATTGAATTTCCGATCGCCATTTCACTGGGGAAGGAATCAATCTTGAGAAATTTTCCATCGATAAGAATTCTGCAATGTCCGGCTTTTCTTAAAAAAGCCAAAAATTCCTTTTTGGACAATTTTTCGGGTTTGTTGAAGGTAAATCCAAAAATCAGGGATGCATTGTCGAATTCGGATAGAATGTCTTCGGCGATCCTATCAGCTGTTTTGTTTTCAATGACCGAATTGTCTTCCGGATCATGCAAGGAGGCTGCTTGGGAAAACCACACCTTGAAGTAGTCGCACACTTCAGTCATCGTGCCGACGGTTGACCTGCTGTTTCGGACCGTGTTCTTTTGTTCGACCGCAATGGAGGGTCTGGCATTGGTTATTTCCTCTACCTTTGGTCTGGGAATGGAGTCAAGAAATTGTCGAACGTATGAGCCAAAGGTTTCGAGGTATTTTCGCTGTCCCTCCGCATGCAAGACGTCGAAGAGCAAAGTCGACTTCCCCGTGCCGCTTAATCCAGTGATTACGGTTAATTCCCCGGGAGAAATTTCAAGACTTATACCCTTGAGATTGTTATGCGTTGCC
Organism: Opitutia bacterium; assembly: GCA_038116775.1. Classification (GTDB taxonomy): domain Bacteria; phylum Verrucomicrobiota; class Verrucomicrobiia; order Opitutales; family Seribacteraceae; genus Seribacter. The sequence goes on from JAYOEB010000067.1 coordinate 3,384, forward strand.
CCTCTGACGATGATGTTCGGCGATTTCCTAGACATGCTCAGTGGTATACGCGACAAAAGCGCTCAAGGCAAACGGATGGCGTCCCGTAGGGGATTCGAACCCCTGTTGCCGGGATGAAAACCCGGTGTCCTGGACCTGACTAGACGAACGGGACAACAAAGATTCCATATTGATTGAAAAAATTTATTTCGCAAGATCAAAGCTACTCAGATCCGTTCTCTCCGTGTTTGACTTTATTTTGCGCTGCTGTACTGTATTCGTTTTTTGCAATGAAACCTACCTACAACCCATCTAAAATCAGGCGAGCCCGCAAGTTTGGCTTTCGTAAGAGAAATTCCACTGCCGCTGGTCGAAAAGTTCTTAGAAATCGTCGCCGAAAAGGTCGAGCAAAGCTTACTGCCTCAGTCGCAAGTCGCTTTCGTTAAGTTAATTAAGCTGACACTTATGGTTCGGCATTTTCTTCTGGATTCGAACAGGCTTCTCTCCAACATTGATTTCATCAGGTTAAAAATCGACGGCAAGCGTTACAGGTCCGAAGAATTTTTTCTACAAGCTCAAACAAGGTTGATTCACGAAGAGTCCAGGCTCGGCGTAATTGCTTCCAAGAGACTCGGCAACGCCGTAACTAGAAACAGACTCAAGCGAATCATTCGTGAAATCTTCAGAAGGAACAAGCATGACTTTGAATGTTCGGTCGATATGATCGTCATACCCCGCAAGGGCAGTCTGAAGGTTTCCTTCGCCTTTCTGGAGGCCCGTTTTCTTAGCGCCGTTCGTCAGATCCTATCACAAACATGAAAAATTACCTTATTGGCGTTGCCTTGTTGCTTTTGGCTTTCTACCTCATGATGCAACAGGGGCAATCTGATTATCAACGAACGCAAGATCATCCCGGAGAATTCGAATCCGATCGTAGCGTGGTCCCGGACGGCAACGCTTCCCTTGACCGGAGACCTCAAGTTGTTCGAGAGAGTAGCCTTGAGGAGGGTGCGCCAAGCTTTGAGGTTCGGACCTCTCTTGGCGAAGAAGAAACCTTCGAAGGAATGGGCAACGATTACTCGAGTATGGTTTTTTCCAATCATTCGGGCGGAATCAGAGAGATAAGGGTAAATGAGTGCGGCAGGTTGAGCAAATCCTACAAAATGCGCCAAAAGGGAGATCCTTTTCTGGGCATATCCTTTGAGGATGAGAACGGAAATGCTCTGGCTGAAAAAATTCCAGACCCTCGAGCCTTCAAACTTATCGAACAAAAGGAAGAGGGGAAGGTTGTCTACGGCTGGGAGTCGCGACAGAGGTTGAAAATCGAAAGAATCTTTTGGCGTGAATCCAACGAAACTTATCTTTTTCGACACAGAACCATCCTCTCTAATCGCGGGGATCAGCCTTTGGACCTGAAGCGCCTGAGACTTCATTTGGGCTCTGCTTTTCAAATTCCTCGAATGTACAATCCGTTTGATAACGCATCGACTTATCTGAACGTCGGCTATTACAATGCCGGTCCTGCCCTGCCTGAGGGATGTTCCTGCGCAACTTGCAGCGGACGAATCGATGGGGAAGCGGAGGAATTCATTCAATTGAATGAAATGGGCTCGAGCGGAAGGATGGAAGTTCGATATCTGACCCAAGCTCGATGGGCATGCGTCAACAATCAATTCTTCGTCAGCCTGGTCCGTCCGATTTCAGATATGGCAAGCGTTCGAATATCGGGAAATTCGTTGCATGGCGACCCCAGCGTCAATGAAGAAGAAAGTTTGGGGGTGGAAGGATCAATGTCCTTTCCAGTAGGTTTGCTTGGGCCTGGTGAGTCGAAAAGCTTTGAATTTGAGATTTATGCGGGTCCCAAAGACTACATGGGACTCAAGAGCCTCGGAGCGGAACAAAAGAAAGTCATGCAGTTTGGGGTTTTCTGGTGGGTCTCGGAGCCTCTGAGTTGGGCCCTGAATTACTTAAGTGGACTTTTGGGAAGCTATGGTTTTGGGATCATTGTCCTTACGATTATCGTAAAGCTTTTGCTTTGGCCGCTTACCGCCCAGGCAACGCGTTCGCAAAAGAGAATGCAGGCATTGCAGGGGCCGATGTCGAAACTCCGTGAAAAACACAAGGGCAACCCGCAGAAGCTTAACCAAGAGATGATGAAGTTTTACAAGGAGCACAAGGTGAATCCTTTTGCCGGCTGTTGGCCTATTTTGATCCAAATCCCGATTTTCTTAGGAATGTTTTGGATGCTGCGGTCAGCATCTGAACTCTATGGGCAAGGTTTTCTTTGGGCGGGTGATCTTTCCGAGCAGGACAACGTTTCCACCATCCAGGGATTTTCTCTGAATCTACTGCCCATCTTCATGGTGGCCACGCAGTGGTATCAAATGCGCCTCAACCCCTTGCAGATGGGTCCCGAGATGAGCGAGGCGCAGAGATTGAACGCCAAGATGATGCGTTTTATGCCCTTTATGTTTCTGGTTTTTCTGTATTTCTTTTCCTCGGCGCTCGTCTTGTATTGGACCGTGCAAAATCTCATGACGATTTTGCAAACCCTGACCACCAAGACGAATCAGGATGGAAAGACCGATGATCGAGCCGAAACGGCGGCCCTCGACGATTCTGCCAATGAGTACAAAAAGCTAGGATCGGATGATGTTCCCGAAGAAGAGAGACGGGCTAGAAACATGTTGGGACTCAAAATCAAAGGCAAGATCAACCCGAACAAACTGGAGGAAAACTACAAGCAGAGATTGCTTCATTACGAAGAATCCAAACTGGAAGGGATGAGCCCCAGCAAGCGACGATCCTCTCTTGAGAAAAAAGAGAGACTGCAAGCCGCCTATGAGTTTCTCATCACTCTCACCGACAAGCAATCTTGACAGTCCGGATCAAGGTGATTCAAATTTAGAAAATGGCTGGTCATAGTAAGTGGGCGACGACTAAAAGGCACAAGGCGGCGATCGATGCCAAAAGAGGAAAAATCTTCAGTGTCATCAGTAAGGAAATAACTCTTGCGGCTAGAGACGGAGGAAAAGATCCGGAATTCAACCCAAGACTCAGAACTCTGATAAGCAAAGCCAAGCAATCCAACATGCCTGCCGAGAACGTTGAAAGAGCAATTAAAAAAGGCACGGGGGAACTTGGAGGAGTCGTTATTGAGGAACTGCTCTACGAGGGATATGGACCGGGGGGGGTGGGTCTGATGGTCGAAGTTACTACCGACAACAAGAATAGATCGGCCTCGGAGGTCAGGAGCACATTTTCAAAGGGAGGGGGCAATCTTGCCGGGGCAGGCGCCCTGGCGTTTAATTTCAAGAGAAAGGGACAGTTTCTGGTTGACCGCGAAAAAGTTGATGAAGACTCCATTACAGAGATTGCTTTGGAGAATGACGCAGAAGACGTCATTGCAGAAAAGGAACATTTTGAGATTATATGCGAAACGAGCCAATATGACGGTCTCGCCGATGCTTTTGAAAATGCGGGAATAATTCCCGAATCTTCCGAACTTGCCTACATTCCGAGTAACCTGGTTGCGATTTCAGACGAAGACGTAGCCCGAAAGGTTCTAAAACTGGTCGATGCATTGGACGAACTTGAAGACGTGAAGTCCGTTCACGGAAATTATGACATAGAAGAATCTTTGCTTCTGAAGATTATGTCCCAATAATGATCTCTTGACTCAATCAAGGAGTCTGCGAGCATTTCCATGACCCATTCTAAGAAGAAACCCACTGCTTCAGAAAGCGAGATCGGCTTCGTGGAGGAAAAGAAGTACCTCCACCCGGGTCCCTTTAAGTTGGATGATGGAGAATTGGGGCATCTTGAGATTGTCTATGAGACTTATGGAAGGATCAACGAATCGGGTTCCAACGCCATTTTGATTTGTCATGCTTTGACTGGAGACCATCATGCGGCCGGGTACAGGCAAAATCAGCAAAAGCCCGGATGGTGGAACCATCTTATCGGTCCGGGAAAGCCCATTGACACCAATTTGTTTTTTGTTGTTTGCTCCAACTGCCTCGGGGCTTGCGGAGGTTCTACGGGACCAACAAGCCCCAGACCCGATGATCCCAATCAGTTATACGGAATGGACTTTCCGGATTACAGTATAAACGATATGATCCGGGCTCAAAGATCGTTGGTTGAATTTCTCGGCATAACCAGCCTGCAAGCTATAGTTGGAGGAAGCATGGGAGGGATGCAGGTCCTTCAATGGATCGTTAGCTATCCCGATTTCGTCAAGAAAGCCATAGTTATTGCGGCTACACCCAGGCACAGCGCCCAGACCATTGCATTCAACGAGGTTGGGAGAAGGTCAATACAAGGAGACCCCGAGTGGAACAACGGAGACTACCCCAAGGGTTCCGGTCCGCAAATCGGCCTTTCCGTAGCAAGAATGATGGCTCATATCACCTATCTTTCCGACAAGGGGATGGAGGAAAAGTTCGGCAGGGATCAGCCTTTGGGTTCTGAAAACGCTTTTGAATTTAAAGTTGAGAGCTACCTGGATCATCAGGGTCGGAAATTCGTCGATCGTTTTGACGCCAATACTTACCTTAAACTTACAAAAGCCTTGGATAGGTTCGATTTGGGGGAAACAGAATCTCTGGAAGAAAGTTTTCGCAAGGTGAGCTCCAAAGTTCTGGTCATTGCCTTCACCAGCGACTGGCTGTACACGCCTGAACAAAACAAGACGATCGTAAGGGCTTTGCTGAAAGAAGGAAAGGACGCGTCTTATCTGGAGTTGGATCATAAACATGGACATGATTCGTTTTTGATTAACTCAAAGGAATTCTTGCGAACCATAAGCGCATTTTTGCTGGGTATGAATAATAAGGAAATTGAGTATCAAGCAAGCAACGTCTCCAACAAATCGGTCTCGAGGTATGACGTTAAGAAGGAGGCGGATTTCAGGATTATTGACAATTGGGTGCAATCGGGAGAAAAAGTTTTGGACTTGGGATGCGGTAAGGGAATATTGTTGGAGCATCTTAGGAACTCCAAAAACGTTTTCGGGTTGGGAGTTGATTATGATCTCGAGAATGCCACGGCCTCCTTGGCAAGAGGAGTAACCGTTTACCAGGAGGACATCAGCAAGGTACTTGCAGACTTAAGGAATGATTCTTTTGATTGGGTGGTTTTTTCACGAATGGTCGAAGAGTTGGACGAACCGGGGAAAGTCATACTGGATGCGCTCAGAGTCGGCAAAAGAGTTGCCGTTAGTTTCGTTAATTATGCGTACTGGAAAAACAGGTATAATTTCCTTCGTTTTGGAACCCGTATACGAAATGAAGTGCATCCAGAACCCTGGGAGAAAAGCGAGTTGAGAAATTATTTCTCCATTCGTGACTTTGAATCTTTTTGTGAAGAATCCAACGAGAAAACGCCGAAATTCTCATTAGGAAGAAAAGTTTTGCACAGAGGAGACTGGATGAAGACCTGTAGGTTTTTGCCTAATTTCTTTGCGGGCCTTGCCATATACGAGTTGGTCAAAAGCCATTAAACAACAAAGGCCTCAACCCCGATTCCATTTGAATGCCGATGCATAACCCCATGCAATGCCGAGAAGCAGACCACCGGTATGAGCGTAGTTGGCAATGTTTCCAAATACCTTGGTGAAGCAAAGAAAAAAGAAGCCGAACATGATAATCGCAACTGTGGGATCCATGCGAAAACCGTCAGCGGGATCAAATTTGCATTTGGCCCAGACATAACCAAACAAACCATAGACTACGCCCGACATTCCACCGAAAGTTCTACCACCTTCGGATAATTCCTGGACAAGGTACTCGGACATGTTGGAGGATAATGCCAGCAGCAGGACGAAGGTTAGAAAAAACTTGGATCCTTTTTTTCGCTCTATCTGCGTTCCCAGATCGAACAGCCACCACATGTTGAAGAATATGTGGAAGATATGAAAATGAATAAGAATTGGAGTGACGAATCTCCATACTTCTCCACCAAAGACGCGAGCGTCCAATTTGAAGGTATCGATTATGAGATTTCCGTAACCCACCATCGAAACTAGGTAGATTGCAACCGAGGTGATAATGATTGAAAGGGTATAAACGCCGGGAGCGCGATCTGCGTGACGCCATTGTTTGCCGAGATCAAATTGTTGGAAACCTGAAGGCTTCTTTTGTTTGGAACCTTTAATCAGTTCCGGAGATTTGGATTCGAGGTTGGAGGCAATGAATTTCTTATCCTCAGGATTTTGCAGAAATGAATTAAGTTCGTTTTGGGCAAGATCAATTTGATCTTCATCGGCAACCCACACGGACCACGAATCATCCGCATCTTCCTCAAGAGATGAATCGATGGAGTTTTTTTTAAGGAAATTCCAAAACCTGAGGGCTAGGTTTTCATGCTCAAAACTATGAATTTTTCTCATGATTGGACTAGCTTGCAGGAGAGTCGGACGGTAAAAGTCGAAATGACGGCATGGAAGGCATTCTTAACTATTTCTATGGATAAATGAGGTGGAGTTCAAAGGCGAAATAATGATTGGTTCCTAAAATTTACTACTATCGAAGAATTATCCAATATGAAATTGATCGGACGTCGCTCATCTATGATGATCAAGGGTCCAATCCTTAAGCAAAGGATCTAATTACTCGCAGGATCCGAAAAGTTGCCGTTTCGGAAAAAATCATGGGTCTGAATTGGCTGAAAACTCAATTCGTATCTTGCCCTCCTCGTTCAAATGAGCCCTGAATACGTCAAGTCTTAGTTCCGACAACAATTTTTCCTCTCTAAGTCTTTGCGAAACTTTGCTCATTCGAAACAGGTGCTCGTCCGTTGGAAAAACAAATCCAGTTTTAAGCTGCCCTTCTGTCTGGATTTTTGGGTTAGGTCGTCCGGAGTCTTCCGAAACCTTTTTCTTCGGTTTTGGGATTACGATTTGCCTAAGAATCGATAACTTGGATTCCGACAAACTTTCCGTGGATATGCCTTGGATTAAAATTCTTGCTTCCTCTTTTCTCTTCAATTCAATCAGTATCCTTGCTTTGCAGAGATTGACGTAATCGACTTCGGCTTTCGACAGATCAGTGAAATTCTCAAGGAGCGCATCCCATTGCGCTAAGGCATCTCTCTTATCGGATGAAGGATAATCGAAGAAACTTTGAGCGTATCTTAAGGCGTATTCGAAGGTTTGAGGGGCGAGGGTCGTGGCTTCCTTGAAAGAGCGGTGCGAAAGAGCCCTTCCGGATTCCTGATCAACTATTTCGGCATCCACCAAGTCATCAAGGAAAAGATGAATGAAGGACCCGATTTCAAAATGATAGTTTGGGACGTCGGGCGCAATTCTAACGGTCAGCATGTAAAAGGGAAAGGCATCGACGATCCTACCTTTTTGAACCAAATAATTTCCCATTTGTTGCTTCACTACCGCAAGCTTTGGATTGATGACGTCGGCTCGGAGAAAGTAGTCTATGGCGCGATCCTTCTGGTCTACCTTTTGGAGGAATTTGCCGAACAGTATGAGTGCGTGAACGTCATTTTGATTCTCAGCAAGATGTCGCTCATAGGATGAAACGATGTCTTGAGCCATTTTGGTAAGCTCCTCCTCATCATGAGTGAGGAGCCCTTCGGCATACTTGAAGAAGTCCTGTTGCCTTTGTACGATTTTAGCCAAGTTGAGCTCGGAGAGAGAATATTCCTGAGGGGAGGCGAGACTTTCAAATCCTAAAAAAAGAATCGAAAGAAGAATATTCAAGAACTTGTTGAAATTAAAATACACCTCATTACCAAATCACATTTTGCCCCCTTTATTCAAGCTTGGAAGCAGGCTCGTTGACCGTTAAGAATGTTCAAATGCACCCTTTTACAAAATCATACGACTTCACAAGCATGAAGATTAGCTTTGTTCTTTGCATTTGTTTTTTCCTTTGCTCGATCGCGAGAGGACAGAGAGGAAATGATCCGATTTGGAATCCTGACTTTACCTATGATCAAATAGTCAAGGAAGCGCAAAAAGGCTCTCCCTATTTTCAGGGGCTCTTGGGAATCTATCTGCGTTCGGGTGAGGCGGGTTGCGCCGTTAATTTAAGACTCGCATCCGAGTGGTCAAAGGTTTCTTGGAATAAGGGACATCCTTTTGGTGCCTATAATTTGGCGAACTTAGCTATTTTGGAAGGAGATTTCGAACTAGCTACACAGCTTTATCAGGACGCCGCATTGCTTCTGCAGCGAAAGGCATCCGACGGAGATGCGGTGGCCATGTATTGCATGGGAGAGATTGATTTCCAGGTCATCCCCACAAACGTCAGAAGGGCGCTGGATTTTTTTGAGAAATCATCCGAATTGGGGTATCCGCCGGCCCAAGCGACGATAGGGACCTTGTACCTGAAGGGGTTGCCCAACTTATTGGAGAGGAATTATCAAAAGGGAATCACCCTGATTTCCAAGGCCGTTAATCAAAAGTCACTAACCGCAAGATATAATCTTGGTATGGCCTACTTCAATGGTGATGGAGTAAGTAAGGACCCGATCAAGGCGGCCCAGTGGCTTGAGGTGGCGGTTCGCCAAAATTTTTCGGAAGCCCAATACACGCTTGGATTGATGTTAGTCGAAGGCAACGGAGTTAAGAAAAACACAAATCGAGGTCTTGAATTGTTGAGACAGGCTTCCGGACAGGGGCATCAGTTGGCTAAAAATTATCTTGAAAAAAGGAATGGGACCAAGACCGAGCCATCCATGCCAAACTTTCCTCGTTCGTCTGCCGAAAACTTTTCGCCCGATGATGAGTCAGTCCTTCAAAAAGCCCGGAAATATTACACCGGCGTCGGATTGTCGCAGGATTACGTCAAGGCCTACAGCCTCTTTTACCCGCTTGCAAAGAGTGGCAATGCAGAGGCCGCCCGCTTCATTGGACTGATGAAATTGACTGGAAAGGGAACGACCAAAAGTATTGCAACAGCCAAGCAGTGGCTCTCCGTCGCCTCCCAAAAAGGGGATGCCGTGGCAACGAGAATGCTCAGCGAATATGATGCATTGTTTCAGCAATAAAAAACGATCGGAATACATG
>JAYOEB010000068.1:0-12210 GCA_038116775.1 Opitutia bacterium
ATTCATCCAAAGTCGAAATCAGTGGAAGGTCTCATCCCGTAGAGATTGTCCACAAGGCCATCGATCCAAGAATTGAGTCTTGCAAACAAATAGAAAGAGAGGCGAAAAGGCTAAGCGGGGATCGACTTGGAAATATGCTCATCTTTATGGATGGGGCTGCCAACATTTCCAAAGTTGCAAGAGAGATTCAATCGCAAAAATGGTCGAAGGATTTCGAGGTTTTGAAGTTGTTTGGTGAAATGAGGATGGAAGAACAGGAAAGAGCATTGCGAGATCATGACAAGAGAAGGATAATTGTTTCGACGAATATCGCCGAAACCTCGCTGACCATACCAGACGTGAGAATTGTGATCGACACGGGTTTTGCAAAAATCTTCAGCTTTGATCCTTTGAGAGGAATCAATTCGTTACTCGCTCAAAAAATTTCTCGTAGTTCAGCCGATCAAAGAACTGGAAGGGCCGGCAGGACTGCGGAAGGTTTTTGCCTGCGATTATGGTCGGAGACGGATCACCAAAGCAGGGACGAATATCAAAAGGGGGAAATCCATCGATTGGATCTTACGAGTTTGTGCTTGGACTTGTTGTCTCAGGGCTTGAAACCGGAAGAATTGGATTGGTATGAGGAACCGCCTGCCAGTTCTTGGAATCGAGCCCGGGCAAACCTCGAGAAGATGTCTCTGGTGGAAGAAAGCGGATGGTTAAGCGAAACGGGAAAATTGATTGCTGAAATCATTCTAAAATTGGAGCGGCCAGTCGGAATCGAAAAGGGGGTTTCTTTCCGAGTTGGCTTTAATCATGGCGAGCGTCGAAACGAGGAAGCCTTATACGAATGATTTTATCGATAGCTTGAAAAACCAACGAAAATCACTGCTTTCCGAATTGAACGTTTTGTTGGAAGCCTTTTATTTTGCTCAAAGAAACAAGTTTTCGGTCTCCGTCTGCGCAAGCCATGGCATCAACGTTCACAGATTGGCTGAATGCAGGAAAATAGCCGTGCAATTATGCGAATATTTTGGCGAGGAATTCAATCCCGCAAGCATGACAAGTGAAGAAATAATCAAAATTTTAATCCAACTTTATCCGGATAATATCGTACGATTAAAAAGTCCCGCTCGGAAATTATTTCAGGACACGCGCGGTAGAAACGTTTTTCTTTCACCATCCTCCATGAGCGGAGATTCTAGTTGGGGAATCGCTCTTTCCGTTACTGAAAAGATGATGAGGGGGCAAATCCAGTTGCAAATGGATTTTTTCTCCGACCTCAAGGAGGAATGGATTGCAGAGGTTTTGGGGGAAAGACTACAGCCTGCCAGTACTTGTTTTTTTGATTTGGCCACGCGAAAGGTCGTTGCTCAGAACTATCTTTCCTTCGGAGAGCATAAGATAAACCTGGTGGATGATCCATGCCCTGATGAAAGTCAAGTTGCTCATGCATATGCGAGGGTAATTTTCGAAGGCAAACTTTCCCTAAAGAAGTGGACTAGCGAAATCGATCAGTTGATCGAACGATCAAAGTTTTTGAACGTTCATTTCCCCGAATTCGATTTTGATCCAATTGAGGAAGAAGATCTTCTTCAAGTCTTGGAAGCTCTCTGTTATGGGAAAAAAAACTGGAAGCAAATTAGAAATACGGAGGTTTATCCTTTTTTCGCAGATTATCTAGGCGCGGACAAGTTGAGAATCATGGACGAATTCGCTCCGCAATTTCTTCTATTGGGAAATGCAAGCAAGCGGTACCGGCTTTTCTATTCTAAAAAGGAGGTCGTTCTTAGAATAAAATTGCAGGATTTGTACGACCAGAGAAAACATCCCACCCTTGCTTACAATTCATTTCCGGTTGTTTTGGAAGTCTTGGCTCCCAATGGAAATCCCGTGCAAAGGACTCAGGATTTGAATGCCTTTTGGGATAGTTCGTATCTTCAGATAAAAAAAGATTTGGCAGGGAGATACCCAAAGCATGAATGGCGATGAAGCCCGTTCCAAGGTTTCTTTTGGAAATTTATTTTCGGTGCCTGCTTTCTTTGCGGGTTTTTCCGCGCAATAGGGGTTTGAGAGGGCAGTTCGGCGAGTGGTTTGCCTTCAGGATGCTCAAGCAGAAGGGATATGGCATCTTGGCCCGCAACTGGAGAAGTTCCGCGGACCGAAGAATGGAATTGGATCTTGTCGCCCTTGATTCGAATTGCCTGGTTTTCGTTGAAGTGCGGGCAAGGGCGGAAAGATCAATGATCACGGGATGGAATTCTCTTAATCCCAAAAAGAAAAAAAATTTTCGCAAAGCCGCTATGCTTTACTTATCCGAGGCAAAGCACTTTCAAAAGACTTTTCGTTTTGACGTGGTTGAAATCGACCTTCCGGAAAACCGAGAGTCCGATCTTGCTTCTTTTCATCATGAAAACATTGCCATCCCATCCAGATAAATTCATAGTGATCCGTTTTTATGAGTGAAACTGATAACTTACCGAATAGTTCGTCGGCAAAGAACTCTACGCCACCCACCGTCGTTGTAATCTTTGGGGCTTCTGGCGACCTAACCGCAAGAAAACTGGCCCCTGCCCTCTTCAATTTGTCGATGGACTCCTTGCTGCCCTCGCACTTCCATCTAATTGGCTATGGCAGAAAGGAAATATCGGACGAGCAATTCAGGGACTACTTATCCGATGCAATTAATCTTCATTCTCGTCGCCAGATCGAAGGCAATGCGTGGAAGAGTCTTGTCGATAGGATTGAGTTTCAACCCGGTTCCTATGATAAGATTGGTGATTTTGAGGCATTGAAGAAAAGAATTGAGGGCATCGAATCCACTATTCAAGAGCCGGTCCAATGCTTATTCTACGTTTCAACCCCACCCAGTGTTTTCAAACCAATCCTTGAGAACCTTGGAACCTGTGGATTGGCAAAGAGACACAGAGAGAAGCGCATAGAGTCCAAAGTCATTATTGAAAAACCTTTTGGAAGAGATCTTGAGAGCGCAAGAGAACTCAATGAAGTGATCAACCGGAGGTTTGAGGAAACACAGGTTTTTCGAATCGATCACTATCTTGGAAAGGAAACGGTGCAAAGTCTTCTGGTTCAGCGTTTTGCTAATTCAATCTTCGAACCTGTCTGGAATCGAAATTATGTTTCCAGCGTACAAATAACCGTCTCCGAAGATCTTGGCGTGGGCAACCGAGGTGGGTACTACGACCGCAGTGGCGCTCTTAGAGATATGATGCAAAACCACGTCATGCAGTTGCTTGCCCTTACCGCTATGGAACCGCCTTCCTCCCTTGATCCGGAAGCCATCAGAAATGAGAAGGTCAAGGCGTTGCAAGCAATTAAGCCCTTAATTTTATCCGGCGATAGTTACGAAGTGGTGAGGGGAGTCTATTCCCCCGGCTTGGTTGGTGGTGACAAGGCGATTGGATATCATCAAGAGTCTGGTATTCCGGAAGATTCAACCACGGAAACCTTCGTCGCCCTCTGTCTGCAAATAGAAAATTGGCGATGGAAAGGGGTGCCCTTTTACCTTAGATCCGGCAAAAGGCTTGCAAAGAAATCCAGTGAGATCGTCGTACAGTTCAAAAGACCCCCTGAAATCCTCTTTGGAAAAGACTCGAAATATGCCCTTAGTCCGAACATCCTGGTAATCCGCATCCAGCCCAACGAAGGCATAACTTTGTACCTGAATTCCAAGACACCGGGCCTGGAAACCAAACTACAGCCTGTAGAATTGGCTTTTGGGTATGAAACCACCTTTGGGTCAAACACTCCGGAGGCTTACGAGAGGCTGATCTTGGATGCGTTGAATGGAGACGGAACTTTGTTCATAAGAGGAGACGAAACGGAAACATCTTGGGCTCTTCTCTCGCCTGTATTGGAACACTGGCAAACGCAGGGCGACAAAGGTCTTGAGAATTACGCCGCGGGATCATGGGGGCCGCTTTCATCTGAAAAACTTCTTTTGTCCCGTGGACATGAGTGGTTCTCCGGAAAGACTCTTTGACAATGAAAAAATTAATCCTAACTATACTTTTGGTCATTTCTTCCACGATTTTGAAAGCTGACGAAACAAAAGAGGACCCTGCCCCCAAAGAAATTACACCTAATGAAGTGGCGATTTTAGGAGGAGGATGCTTTTGGTGCACCGAAGCGGTCTTCGAAAGAATTGCTGGGATTTTGGACGTGGTTTCCGGCTATGCGGGAGGATCATCCGCCAACCCAACCTACAAAGAAATCTGCACCGGGCAATCGGGACATGCGGAGGTTGTCAAGATTACCTATGATCCCAAGGTAATCTCATACGAAAGAATACTTTCAGTATTCGGAGAATGTCACGATCCCACTACTTTGAATCGGCAGGGGGCGGACGTCGGTACGCAATATCGCTCAACGATAATGTTCTTGAGTGAAAAGCAGAAAATCAGCGCCTTGAAGTGGAAGAAAAAGTTGGATGCCCAATTGACTGCTCCGGTTGTAACGGAGATCGTTAAGGCCGAGACATTTTATCCTGCGGAGGATTATCATCAGGATTACTATCAGCGCAACCCGAACCAAGGGTACTGCAATTTCGTAATCAGACCCAAGCTCAGGAAACTCAAACTGGAGTAAAAAGAAACTTCGGACATGTGGCTGTCCGGCTTTTTTGATTTGGAACTCAGGTGATTCTATAAAAAAACGTTTTGTTTGCTCGTCCGAATTTTTTGAAGTGATCCTGAGTTTACTCTTATGTGCTATCTGAGCTTTTTCTAAATAAAACTCCTATCCGTAAGTGTTTATGAAATTAAGCAAACTGGGTGCGTGGCGGTGTTGAGAAGTGAGATTTATAATCGTTTTACGTTTTTTAAAACAAAATATAATTTGTTAAAAAAATAATTTGTCATTATCTTACCAAAATCGTGAGTCAAATATCCCAAAATCTTAGCAAGTGGGTTGAGGATCAGGATTGTGATGTTATGCAACTTTCCCAATTGTTTGAAAACATTCCTGGGATTTCATTCTTCATCAAAGATTCAAATCATCGTTTGCTGCATATGAACAAACGCTTTCTGCCTCGGGTCGGATTGGCGAGCAACGAGGAGCTTTACGGCAAAACGGATTTTGATCTATTTCCGCCCCGCCTCGCTGAACGCTTTCGAAAGGACGACAATGCGGTCATGGAGAGCGGATCCCCCTTGCTCAACATCCTGGAGTTGGTCTTTAACAGTCAGGGTCTTCCCGATTGGTACCTTACCAACAAGTACCCTTTGTTCAATCGTAGTGGAGACGTCATCGGCGTGGTGGGAACGGTGCGACCTTACGGAGAGGAACATCCTGTGCACAATCAGGACTTGAAGTGGGAAAGGGACGATGAGATTGGAAGAGCCGTGAGCCACATCCGGGCAAATTTCCGCAATAACATCGAAATCGCCCACCTTGTGAGCGTGTCTGGCTTGAATCATCGAAAGCTTCATCGTGGTTTCGTGGAGCTTTTCGGGGTGGCCCCGATGCAATTTATCACCAAGACCCGCATTGAGGCTGCCTGCGACGACTTGCTTACAACCAAGAAGAAACTTTCCCTAATTGCCAAAGACAACGGTTTTTACGATCAGAGTTCATTCACTCAGCATTTCAGAAGACAGATGAAAGTAACCCCTCTCAAGTACAGAAAACAGAAAGGCTTCGCTTAAAAGAAGTTAGATCGAGCTGGCGAAAACCTTAATTCTCCTCACGTAGACTTCGGAATATCTCTCAGCCAACGCCCACCAGTATTCCCCCGGACTTTCAAAAGTCTCGGGGACCGGAGTAAGGCCCTCTTCGAGCGCGCTGATGGCTGATTCTCCCTCTGTCGTCAATATGCGAACCATTACGTCTACCACGTCTGGAAACGAATTGAAATAGCTTGGGTATTGATCTCGGTTCTGAAAGTCGGGATGGGTGCTTGCATAAAAGTCAAATTCCTTGAAGTCCGGACTAAATGCCTGAGGGGAGAAAGTTTCGAAGTGATTGGAGGAGTTTTTTCTCCATGCGTTCTCCAACCGTGGAAAAATCTGTTTTAAGAATCCCGTGCCTTTCGAGTTTTTTTCCATAACGTAAGCTCGCATTCCGAAGTCAATTACGTTGCTTGCCATCGAAAAACTCGCCGGATTCGTGCCATCCGAAGAATCGGCAACCAGAATTGGATTTACAAGATTTTGGGGTAACCTGGGATTATTCGCACCGGGAAAGATAGGATTGGAGGGTTTGAAATTACCATCCTCGGTATCAAGATTGAAGAATGCCTTGAATGTATTTTCAGCCGTTACGTCGGAACGAAAAAGTTGATATCTCGGTCTAGAGCTAGGAGATCCCGTCAGTCCGTATCTTACGATCTGATAGGAGACGGCCCTTGGGCTTCCGTGATTTCTTTGATTGGAATTGATTTCCGGAGCCTGCGTGAAAAATCGAAGCCAGGTTCCCGCCATTCCAAATCTGGATTGGGCAAGCGGGCCTTGCCCGTTGGCAATCGTCCTTTCGTCCCTGATTTCCTCGGGCCAGTCATTGGA
The DNA here is from genome assembly GCA_038116775.1 of Opitutia bacterium. Lineage (GTDB taxonomy): Bacteria > Verrucomicrobiota > Verrucomicrobiia > Opitutales > Seribacteraceae > Seribacter. The sequence continues at coordinate 6,501 of JAYOEB010000068.1, forward strand.
AAAAACACGCAGCGATTCTTCAAGCGGCTTTGCGTTTTCTTCTGATCGAGCCGCTACCCACTCTCCGCTGTTGGCTTGATCTACGAGAATTTTGGCGGCCATCCATACGTTGCCGTCATTTCTTGAAATGGCGCATTGCAGGTCTTCTTGAATTCGGTCCAAGACGTATTGGGCCACTTGATTGGTTTCCAAATCACCCGAGGCTTGAGTTTGAGTGGAAACCACTTGGGAAGTAATGTTAAGGAGCATGGCCGCTAAGAGAGCAGTTACGGAAACCGCAACAAGCAACTCTAAGATGGTAAATCCCCTAGCGGACTGTCCGTATGGCTGATTGTGAGCCCAAGGCATAATCCTTCGATGATAAGGAACTCCCCCTCATCTTATCAAATGAATTTTTGACTTCTACCCATCTCCTCTCCCATTTTAGCGTAGAGTTCCATCCCTTTTTCGGAACATTCGATAAGGTCTTGGCTCAGCCGCACCTTTCCTTTTTCGAAAATAGTCAGGATGCAGGAACCGCCGAATGAAAAGAATCCATATTCTTCGCCTTTGCGTACCCTAGAATTCTTGGTTGTGTAGGTAACCGACCCGACGCAGGTTGCGCCAATCGCAAACTGGGCGATTCTTCCATGAATTTTACTTTCGACGAAGGAGAGGTATCTTTTGTTTTCCCAAAAAATTGAAATCCTCTTGCGCAATGCGATGGGATTAACCGAAAAAAGGGGGCCGTTGATGAGGGAGGGAAGAGAGAGGCTTCCATCACAGGGAAAATGAAACCGATGATAATCCACCGGACAAAGTCGACTAATGACCAGGGTTCCATCTTCATACGCCTTGCTCTCTTTGCAGGATCCGAACAATTCGGCTAGGTCTAGATTTTGTCCTTTGACGTAAATGGATTTTAATTTGGAAAGATTTTGAAAACCAAGATGTCTCCCATCCGCAGGGAAAATGACCGAATGCTTGGATGAGGATATGGGTCGGGCGCTCGGCTTGAGCTTTCGGGAAAAGAACTCGTTGAAATTCTTGAAAGTTTCAGTCTTATGCAAAAATTCACTTTCGTCGATTTGGTATCTCCGAATAAAAGGGATTATTTTTTTTTGGCTACGGGCTAAGTTTGCGGAGAATCCATACCACATGGAAAAAAGTTTGCGCCTGACTACCGACCATAAGAAAAAAGCTCCGATCGGGTTTTCATAAGTGAACCTAAGCCATTGCTCGCCATATACCTTCTCTTCTTCAGGCAAACCCGTCGATCGATTGAAATATTCGATCGATCCCATCGACGAACAAGTTTGCGGCTCGGGACCTAACTTACGCCTTAAGAATCTTACCTGCTTTGATTGCCTTTGCGGAAACCCAAAGCCTCTTGACCTGACCTGATGGAAGCTTGACGCGGACTCTCTGGAGATTCGGTCTGAATTTTCTCTTGTTGACCTTCACCAATTGCAAGCCGATGCCGCCAGCTTTTTTGCTGACGCCCTTGTGAATGATTCTACCACCGGTTGTGGGGCGTTTTCCAGTTATTGCGCAGATTCTAGACATGATAAAATTGGGAAAAGACTGAATATGCATCACGAAGCCCGAGCTGACAAGTGAAAAGCTCAGATTTATCTTTCGTAAGTGGTCAGGACATTCTGCCCCATTTCCCACTCAAGAAAATATGCCGCTCTCAAATCGTAATTATGAAAGATCTCATGAGATTTCCCTTTGCCCAAGACCAAACAAGCGGAAGCCAGGGCATCGGCCACCACGCCCCTCGAAGCTATCACCGTGGTCTGGGTTCTGCCGGTCACCCCAATAGCGGTCCTGGGATCAATGATATGGGAGTAGGTATGATCTCCAATGGTGAGGAATTGCTCCGTGTCTCCCGAGGTGGCGACCGCGCAATCCGAAAGCGTCAGCGTCGGGAGCTCCGAGTGTTTCCTTCCACCGATTTCAATTCTCCACCCTTTTTTACCTCGTGGTGGTTTTCCGATCACCAAATCTCCTCCAGCGTCTATGATGCACCTTTCGATGCCCAAAGACCTTAGCTCGGAGAGCATTTTATCGGCGGCATACCCTTTGGCAACACCACCCAAATCAAGAATCATTCCTTGAGAAATCAGTTTGGCTTTCCGTTCCTTGGGTACCAAAACGAGCTTTTCGTAGCCGATTCGTCTTTGGACGGCAAGAATTTCGTTTTGGGTAGGAATTTTTCCTCTAAACCTTGAGATCCTCCAAAGTCTAGAGGCAGGACCCACGGTAACGTCAAAGGCGCCGTCCGAGGCAACGGACAAACGCCTGGAAAATGCAAGCAATTCGAAAAGTTCGGCCGAAACGGGGGACAGGGCCCCTCCATATGAAGATTCGGACAAGCGAGAAATTTCGCTGTCGGCTTCGTAATCGCTGCACATGCGGTTTATTCTTTCGGCTTCTGCAAAAGCCAGCTTGGCGGCGCGGTCGCAGATGGTTTCGTTCCTTTCGTCCATCAGGATCGAGAATTCAGTTCCCATGCATTGAGTTTGGTATCGCCGGTACTCACCGCTGAACGAATTACTTGCGAAAACACCAAAGGCAATTAGGATAAGGGATGGTTTTGATCGCAAGTAGAACTTCATGAATTGAGGACGCGTCACTTAATATTCTTTTCAGCAGGTTTGTTTTTTGAGATAAAAATCTTCAATTTATTTATATTACTTTTATGAACTTAAGGAATTCCTTCAAACTTATCTCACTGATTGGTTTTGTTCAACATGGGATGGCGGAAATTGATTTCGTTCGAGACGTACAACCCATTCTCGAGCACAACTGCGTGAGCTGTCATAGAGCTGACAACGCCAAGGGCGACGTTCGTCTGGATCAGAAGGAAATTGCATTCGAAAGTGATGATTTGATTGTTCCGGGGAATGCGGAAGACAGCTCTTTGTATTGGACGACTACCCTACCCCAAGAAGATGATCTTTTCATGCCTCCCATCAAAAACGAGGAAAAGGACTACCCCCTGACGGATGCCGAGAAAGCAGTGCTCAAGGCGTGGATTGACGGCGGGGCGGATTGGCCGGACGAGATTGTTTTGGAAACGAGGAAAAGACTTCCCAAAGCGATTTCCTTCGAAGAGCACGTCCAACCCATCTTGGAACTTAACTGCGTAGCTTGTCACTATGAAGGCAAGATCAAGGGGGATCTCAGACTGGACACCTTCGAGCATGCCTTCGAAGCCGAGCACGTGATCGTGCCCGGAGAGCCTTTGGATAGTGATCTCTTCGTTCTTTGCACCCTGCCGCAGGATGATGAAATGTTCATGCCTCCCGAAGGCAATGATCCCCTTGACCCTTCCGATCTATTCATGCTCAGGCGCTGGATCGAAGAGGGAGCCGAATGGCCACCCGAAGCCACCCTTTCTCCCAAAAAGAAAAGTTTCACGGTGCTTGGGATGTTGCCCAAGACTCTTTACCGCGAGCTTGGGTTCGAAGAAGGTAAGTCGCAGGATGATTTCGTCTCCTACCATCAGGAGATCGAGACCTCCGACCTAAACTTTGAAATGCTGCCGATTGAGGGTGGGGAATTCACCATGGGTAGCCGGGCGGATGATACCCAGAGAGGAGATAACGAGCACCTTGCTCATCGCGTGAGTGTTTCGGATTTTTGGATGGGCAAGTACGAGGTTACTTGGGATGAATACGAGTTGTGGATGATCAATCTCGACAAGGACAACCGGGAATACAAAAACGCCGAACCCACCAAAGGGGATGAGTTGTCGGATGCCGTAACCAAGCCAACCGCCCCATACACCGATATGACTTTCGGCATGGGCAAAAGCGGATACCCGGCAATCTGCATGACTCAGTTATCGGCCAAGATGTACTGCATGTGGCTAAGCGCCCGGACCGGAAAGTTCTACAGGTTGCCTACCGAGGCGGAATGGGAATACGCCTGCAAAGCCGGCACTGATACCGCTTACAGTTTCGGGGATGATTCAAGCGAACTGTCAAATCATTCATGGCACTTGGGCAACAGCCGCTTTCAATATCAGAGGGTTGGTCAGAAATCCCCCAATCCCTTCGGTTTGTACGACATGCATGGAAACGTCTGGGAATGGGTCTTGGATCAATTCGTGCCACCGGCCGAGGAGGCTCCTCGGGGAGTCCGTGAAAATCCTTTGGTCGAACCCAATACGCTTTATCCGAGGATTGTGAAGGGAGGCTCCTGGGATGATGGCGCGAAAAGCCACCGAAGCGCCTCTAGGATGGGCTCGGAGGAAGCTTGGAAGCAACAAGACCCGCAGATCCCCAAGAGCGTATGGTATCATACGGACGCTTTGTTCGTTGGTTTTCGGGTGGTTCGTCCACGGACCATTCCAAGCTTGGAGGAAGTTGAAAACTTTTGGCCGTCCGAAGAGGATATCAAGGCGATACCTTCCAGATAGGCGAATTTCTTAGGCAAGGCCGCTCAGTAAAAGAGTTGCGAAATCATCGAAAAGGAAGCAGGTTGATCTGGACCTGGTTCGTATGTTCCGGCTACCGATGAAGTCTAATAAGAAAAGAGGAGGATTTGCTCTCGTGTTGGCCTTAGCTCTGCTAAGTTTGGTTTTTTTGTTAGTCGTTTCCTTGGTTAATCTGGTAAGCTCCGACCTAAGCCTTGCCGATGCCAGGAAGGAAAGAATTCTCGCTCAGGCACATGCCCGCATGGGCATGAGAATTGCCCTCGGGGAAATTCAAAAACACCTCGGTCCCGACATGAGGATATCCGCGACCGCAGACTTGTTGGACGAAAGGATTGAATCCGGAGTGAGTTATCAGGCTCGAAATTTTCCAGCAGGCATCTCTTCCTCGAGCGCATCCTCTTCCGTCGGCATCGATCTAAATGAGGATGGAAGAATCGACCCCCTTCCTTTCGGACAAAGACATTGGACGGGTGTGTGGAAGCACCGGGGCAGGGATCGGGGCGTCGATGACAACAAATTGGGAGCCAAACCATTACCGGAGAACATCGACACGGGAGACTCATTGTCCGAATACCCGATGGTCAGTTCGGAGTTCGATCCTCACCCCGCCATCGAGATTTCCTGGTTGGTCAGCGGGAACGAGGGCTTTGAAAAAAAACTTTATTTTGGCAACAATCCGAACCAACTGATGGAGTTTGTGGAAATCCCGGACGGCAACGTCTGGGATACCGGACAACCGGATAACGGTCGCAGTTTTCTGAATGGCGGAGTCTACGGATCCGACGAAAACGCTTGGGAAGATTATTCCATCGCGCTTTTAAATTCGCCTTTGAAGGGGTCTGAGGTTCTGCCGGTCTACAATCATCCGCTTTTTGAACTCCCGGATCCTAAGGATTCGAGTGACGTGGAATGGTTGTTGGTTTCCCCGGTCTTGGAGAAGGATTATGATTTCAGTTCCTTCGAACTGGGTGATTCGAGTACCTGGACAAGCGCATTGAAGGCGGAACCCGTTAAGGTCAGAAAAACCCGAATTGAGAAGGAAAACACAGAAGAAGGCAAATACGGAGCCTACGCGTACTGGATAGGTGATGAAGGGGTTAAGTCAAAGGCAAGCGTCCAAAATCCATATAAGGAAACTTTTTCTCCGGAACCCGAGGGAGAAAGAGACTTGGAGCAGATCGCCAAAGACAACCTGACCGTGGCGACGGAACCAAATCTATCTTTTGCTTACGGGAGCGGGTCTTCGGGAAATAGCCCCAACAGTGGTTTTGGCGTGGAGTGGCT
>JAYOEB010000069.1:0-11949 GCA_038116775.1 Opitutia bacterium
ATACCGCACGGATCAGCATGTGGCCGCGGCCCTTTCCCTCTTCGCCTCGGTGGCCCTGTTGTTCTTTTACATCCTGCAGGTCTTGATGAGCTTTGCGGGTGGCTCGGACGATTGATTGATTGATCAACTCGGATCCCAATCCGCCGGATCCTCCAGCGCATACCTTTCGCGAAGTCCGCTCAATGCGGACTTCGCTTTTTTGGCCCCCCAAGACGGATGCGAAATTTCCGGACTGATTTCCAGAAGCGGGCGAAGCACGAAGTCTCTGGTGAGGATTCCGGGATGGGGGAGGGTGAGGGTTGGGCTCTCGATGGCTTGGTCGTCGTAAAGCAGCAAGTCGAGATCAATCACCCGGGGGCCGTTGCGACGGACGATCTCCTTGCCCAAGGCTTTCTCCACGGTCTTGAGCATGGATAGAAGGGCGGCGGGGTCGAGCTTGGTTGAAATTCGAGCCACCGCATTGGTAAAGGGGGGTTGATCGGAGTATCCAAAAGGTTCGGATCGATAGAGCTTGGAAACGGCAATCAGCTCGGAGGAACGCCCTATCAGGCTCAGGGCGAACTTGAAGCTGGTTGGGGGGTCTCCAAGGTTGGCCCCTAGTCCAAGGTATGCGTTAGCGTTCAACTTCCACCCGAATTTCCCGAAGACCCAGCTTCTTGACGTACCGGGGTTTGTCCACGGTCAGCCTTATCCGCTGCACGGCAAAGACTTCCTTGAGTCTTTCCGCAAGCAAATGGGCGAAACGCTCCAAGGTTTTTCCGTCGTAGTCGGAACAAAAGTTACGAACGGTCTCAATGACCTCTCGATAATCCACTCCCTGGCCGAGGTCGTCGCTTACCCCGACCTCTTCGAAGTCATAAGTCAATTCCAAGGATACGCGCAAGTCTTGAGGAGCGAATTGTTCCTCCTCCAGCAGCCCGATGCGGGCCATGACCTCGATGCCTTCCAGAATGATTTTTCCCATGATTAAAGAGAATCAGTCTAGGGAAGCTGGCTTTGCTTGGCGAGCGCCTTTGCCACCTCCAGTGCTTGAACGGTTTCCCCGACGTCGTGAGCCCGGATGATTTCGACGCCTTTGCGGAAGCCGTGAACGGCGGATGCCAAGGAACCCCCGAGACGATCTTGGGGATTACGGGCGTGGCAGAGATGATCTATCCAGGACTTTCGCGAAGTTCCCAGGAGCAAGCCCCAGGAGGAATCCAGGAATTTGTCCAAATTGCGCATCAGGTCGAGGTTGTGCTCCAGCGTTTTTCCGAATCCAATGCCCGGGTCGATCCACAGGCGGGGAAGCTCAAGCTTTAGGAGTTCTTCCCTTTGGTTGCGGAAAAAGCGATCCACCTCTTCCACCACGTCATGATAAGTGGGTTCGTTCTGCATGTCCTTGGGCTTTCCTTGGCTGTGCATCATGACGAAGCCCGCCTGAAATCGAGAGGCTAATCGGAGCATTTCAGGGGAGCCTCCCGAAACGTCGTTGATGATGTGCGCCCCCGCCTGCAATCCGGCCAAGGCCACGGCTGGCTTGGTGGTGTCTAGGGAAACGAGAAATTCGTCCATGGGCAGTCTCTCGAGGATAGGGACGATGCGGCTTAATTCCTCCTGTTCGCTGACCGGATCGCTCCCCGGTCGGGTGCTCTCGGCCCCAAGGTCGATGATCTGGGCTCCGTCCTTGATCATGGAGCGGGCATAATCCGCCGCGGTGTCGGGATCCGTAAACCTGCCTCCGTCGCTGAAGGAATCCGGGGTGAGGTTGAGAATTCCCATCACCGCGGGAAATTTCAGGCGAAAGGAGGATTGATTGAATTGAAATTCAGGCATCGGATGAAGCAAGCATTCGTTCATAAACGGCCCGCAATCGACGGAAGATTCGATCGCCTTGTGATGACCAGCCAAGTTCGGCAAGCGATTGCAGAGGGGCCACTCCTCTACCGGTCCCGCAAAGAAGGATTTCATCAAACTCGGAAATTTGATCGTCGGTGGGAATTTTCTCTTGGATGATGAATTCCTTTTGCAAAAATGGGAATAAGCGTCGCAGGGTGATTCCCAGAAGAATCTTTTTTTGGGGAATGATGAGTTCGTCCCCCCGGGCGAAAATCAAATTGCAGGTCGCGGATTCGCGGATTTCGTTATCCGCGGGGTCGATGATGATCCGGTCTTCCTTGGCCACCCGTAGGTTCTGCAAGGATCCGTAAAGGGTTTGATCCGCCGTGCATTTTACCTCAGGGAAGGCTCTACGGTGGCTGAGCAGCCAACCCTCGACGGGGTTGCCGTCGGATTGGGCAAGCCGAGTGGAAATGGCGACGACCTCCTCAAAGAGACATATCCGCAGCAGATGGTCTTGGTCGCGAGGCAGTTCTCGAAGGGCGGAGTCCAGGCGTTCGTTCAATTCATCCGCTTGAGGAACCCAGGGCAAACCAAGTCGCTGGGCCGATGCTCGGATACGCTCAACGTGATCATTCTTGAACAACACCCTCGACTCTGGAAAAATCCGTAGAGTGGAAAAGACGCCCTGCTTGCCCCAAGGCTCGGGATGTGGGGTCGGTTTACCCGATTTCGTCCAGGCATGCATTGCGGATGTTTTCGATTATTCTTTGACCGTCTCTGGTTAGAAACGATTCGGGGTGATACTGCAAGCCGAAGAGTCTTCTTTCGAGATCCTCGAAGGAAAGCGGCACTCCCCGGATATGATCTTCGGCGGTGATCCGAAGCGAAGGGGCGAGTCTTCGAAGAGAGGCGGGCTCAACTTGAAGGGAATGATAACGCCCCACTTCAATGGATGAGGGAAAGCCGGAATAGGTGGCTGAGGAGGGATCTATGCGGATTTCGGTGCACACGCCGTGGAGGACCTGAGACTGCCGGCCAATTTCGGCTCCTTCGGACTCCAGTATTAGCTGAAACCCGAGACAAATGCCCAAGACGGGCGTTTTCCCCCGGGTGGGCCGGAGCAGGGCGGAGGTTTCGGGGTAATCCGAAGGTTTTCCCGGGCCGGGGGACAACACGATCAATTCCGCGTCTTCGATCATGGATTGCTCCAGTTCTTTCCGGTCCCGCACCAGCACTTGGTCAAAGGAAGCAAGCAAGTGCTCGAGATTGCGGGTGAAGGAATCCTTGTGATCAACCAGCAGAATCATCGCAGGAGATCGAGCAGGGCCTGGGCCTTGATTCGATTTTCGTTAAATTCGTATTCGGGCGAAGAGTCCACGACGATCCCACCTCCTGCCTGAACGAAGCATTTTTCCCCAATCGACAGAAGAGAGCGGATAATCAGGTTTAGGCGGACGCTGCCGGAATCTTCAATGACTCCGAAACTACCGGTGTAGGGCCCTCGGAAACAGGGTTCGAGACGATCGATCCACTCCATGGTGCGAATTTTCGGACAACCCGTGATGCTTCCCCCGGGAAGCATGGCCCGGAGCAGATCGCGAAGACCGACCTCTTCCCGCAATCTTCCGCGGATGGTGGATACGAGATGGTGCAGATGGGAGTAGGTTTCGACTTCTCGGAATCTTTCGATTCGAACGCTCCCGTATTCGCAAAGGGCGGACAAGTCGTTTCGCTCGAGGTCCACGAGCATGTTGTGTTCCGCGACTTCCTTGGGATCCTTCAAGAAGCTTTCGATTACGCCGGCGTCCGCGTCCGGCTGCCTTCGCTGATAAGTGCCGCCTATGGGACGGGTGCAAATGGAACTACCGGCCTTGTCGATGACGACTTCAGGGGAACAACTGATGATGGAGAACTCCGGGGTTTGCAGGAGAAACGCCTCCGGGGCCGGATTGCTGAGTTGCAGTTTTTCAAAGGCCGGCAGGGGGTTGATTTTGAACTGGGCTTCGAATCTTTGGGAGATTTTGATCTGGTAGGTTTCGCCATCGAGTATGGCTTCCCGGGCTTTTCGAAAAATGCGTTGGTATTCGACGAAATCCAAGTTGCAGGTCAGATTCCCTTGGGTTGCGCCGTTTTCAAGGTGGGGCGCCGGACTTGGGGCGATGAATCCATCGAGCAAGGAATCGATTTCGTTTTTACGCAAGGGGAGGGTGGACTCGACGATGGTTTTTTCGGGGAGAAAGTGAATCAGGGATTGAGGTCGGGCAAACCATCCGTCCGGTACCTCAAGATCGATTTCGGCGGTCAGCGGAACCCCCAGATTGGCAGCCAGAAATTCGTATCCGAAAAACCCTATCCAGCCGCTAAAGCTCTCCGGGCAAGAATGGCTTGGACTGTTCAGAGCTTCAAAGAAGGCGCTGGGATTGTTGCGATCGAGAAGAAGGGGTTCGCAGAAGTCAAAATAAGCGGTCCATCCTTTTTCGTGTCTTCGAACCACCAGATTCTCGAGAGCCAAGGCCGAAAGCGATGCGAGCGGAGAAGGAATCGGGCGGGAAGTCATGGAAGAAGATCCAAAAGTTCGGAGAAGCAAAAAATTTGTTTCTCCTCAATTTTCGGCCGACCAAAAAGCAGAGCCGACCATCCTGCCCGGAGGGCTCCTTGAAAATCTCTGGCAAAGCTATCCCCCAAATGAAGAATCTCATGCGGCATCCTTTGCATTTTTCGTTCCACGAAGCGAAAGATTTCAGGGGAAGGTTTTTCGTGACCGATTTCAGCGGAAATGAAGATTTGACTGAAAAGATCGGTGATTCCGAGTTCCCGGACGACTTGGCGGAGTCTGGAATCGTTGTTGGAAAGGAGTGCGATTTCGTAACCTCTTGCGTGTAGGGTCTTGAGCGTGATGTGGGCACGTTCGGCCAACTTCCAGTGGTCGCCGTGGGCAAAGAGTTCCCAGAGTTCTTCGAAAATGGGATCCAGTCTTTCTTTTTCACCATATGGATGGAAGGTTCGACGGACCACCTCTCTCCAAAAGTTTTTCTCGTCTCCCAAGGAAATCTTGAGGTCTTTCTGCGTTTGGCCCAAGGCCTCGTAGAATCTTCGGTCAATCACTTCGTCTTCGACGGAGAGATCGTGGCGGCGGGCGGTTTTCGCATAGACCGCTCCGACGGATGGCCAAGGGCGAATCAGAGTGCCTGCGGCATCCACGGTTAAAAGTCGAATTCTTGAGTTCATGTGAAATGAAAAGCTTTATTTACCTAAGGGTGTAGCGTAGAGATAAAGCGGATGCGAGTTTTTCCAAATGGATTAGGCCAAGTATTCCTCTTGGGAATTTTTGTTTTGTTTGCCTTTCTTCGGCCTGCCTTGGCCGGTGATTTGTCCGAAATGGGCAACGGGGTCCTTGCAAAGGGAGCCATTTGGGTGATCTTTTTCGTCCAGGGTTGGAAACTGAGGACGCAAAAAATAGCGGAGGCTTTGCGGGATCCAATGGATTTGTTGCGTGGCCAAGCGGCGATCTTCCTCCTTCCTCTGCTAGTCCTGACCTTTGGTTTGGGCTTGGGGTGCGTCCGCAACCCATGGACTACGCCGCTGTTTCTTCTTGCGGTGTTGCCGACCACGATTTCCAGTTGCGTGGTTTACTCAAGGGCTGCGGGCGGAGACGCGGACTATGCCTTGGTGCAATCGACGCTATCGAATCTATTGGCTCCTCTGGTCCTTGCGATTGCCTGCTACTGGCTTGACGGAGGTGGATGGGGCTTGGGAATCGATCGATTGGGGGCCTTGACGGTCGCCGTCGGACCGAAAATCTTCCTCTTGATCTTAGGGCCGTGTCTTCTTGGTTGGATGGTTCGAGCGAAAGCAAGCTCGTGTCTTCCCCCTGGGAAATGGAGTCGAATTGGAAAAAACGCCCCTTTGCTGGGCATTGCCTTCTTGGCCTATCTGGCCTTTGGGAAAGTCCTTGTCTCGCACGGAACGGATCTTTTCTTTGGTTTTATCGTCGAGTTGCTCGGTCTGCTGGTCTGCGGATGGGTTTTGTTGGCCTTGCTCTCATGGTTTTGGTCTCGATTGACGCAACGCCAAGGCGATCGCAGGGTTGCGTCTTTCTTTTGCTGCTCTCAAAAATCGCTGGCGATGGGATTGCCGGTGATCTATCTGTTGGGAGCGTCGGATGAGGATTTTCTGGTTCGATGCATCATTCCCCTGCTGCTTTTTCACCTCATTCAATTACTGATGGCCGCCCCTTTGATCCCATGGTTGCGGAAATTTGCCTCCGCCCGAAGATTTTAGCGCTTTAGGGTTGAAGGATGCCGGGTTTTGGAGGAAGAAGGTCTTGTGATTTGCAAAAGCTTCAAAGACAAGGAAAAGATGAGGCAAGCGGGTCGGTCCGCCGCCACGATCCTCGATCGCTTGTGCTCTTCGGTCAAGCCGGGGATGAGCACTTGGGATATCGATGAGTTGGGAGGAGAACTGATGGCGGAAATGGGCGTGAAGAGCGCTTGCAAGGGATACCGCTCCGGACATCGGGTCTTCCCTTCCTACACCTGTTTGTCCGTGAATGAAGAAGTGGTCCACGGCATTGGGATCAAGGATCGAATCCTCAAGGAAGGGGACGTCATCTCGGTGGACGTCTGCATCCGCGAAAATGGAATGATTGGGGATAATTGCAGAACGATTCCGGTGGGATCGGTTTCTCCGGAAGTTGAGAGACTCCTGAGGATTACCGAGGAATCGATGTACCTGGGCATCAAGCAGGCCATCAATAAGAACCGTGTTGGCGACGTCTCCCAAGCCGTTCAGCGACACGTCGAAGCCGCTGGGTTCGCAGTCATTACCAACTTCGTGGGACATGGGGTTGGTCGGACCTTGCACGAGGATCCGCAGATACCAAATTTCGGCAAGGCGGGAACCGGTCCCAAGTTCCGAAAGGGGATGGCCGTTTGCATCGAGCCGATGGTCAACATGAAAAGCTCCCAAATCCGCATGGCTTCCGACGGTTGGACCGCCTTGGCGGTGGATGCCAAGCCCTCGGCCCATTTCGAGCACACGCTTCTGGTCGATGACGTGATTCCGGAAATCCTGACGATTCCCGATGGTTTCGAGAATGCGGAGGATTTCGTCTCTCACCGTTTGGACATGGTCGCCTAAGGCAAGAGAATGCTCAAGACCCTGGCTCAAAACCTATTTTCATTCGACGTCGAATGGATTCCGGATCCGAGATCAGGGGAAATCTTGCACCAGACGCCTCCCGCGGAAGGACCGGGAGACCATGCCCGCATGGCCTTTGAGGCTTTGTGGGAGGGAGCCCGCAAGGAAAACGATCCCGCGGATTCCCAGCCCTACTTGAAGACGATTTTGTGCAGAGTCGTTTCCTTGGCTGGCATCTTGCGCGAATCCTTACCCGGGGGGCAGGCCAGTCTAAAGCTGGTTTCCCTGCCGGTGGATCCCGACGATCCGGACAAATCTTCGGAAAAGGCGATTCTCAGCAGCTTCATGAATGCCGTTGGTCGCCGCAAGCCACAGTTGGTAGGGTACAATTCGGCCCAGGCGGACGTTCCGATCATCGTTCAACGGGCAATTGTCAACGGCTTGCCGGGACTGGGCTTTTCCGAAAGACCGGCCAAGCCCTGGGAGGGAGTCGACTACTTTGATGCCCGCAATTCGGAGTATAGCGTTGATTTGGCTGACGCCATGGGGCAATTCAGGGACCGGCCTTCCTTGCACCAGGCGGCTACCCTCAGCGGAATTCCAGGAAAGATAGAGGTGAGTGGCGATTCGGTTGCGGAGATGTGGCTGTCCGGGAAATTGAGGGAAATCATCGCCTACAATGAATTCGACGCATTTACCACGCATTTGCTTTGGGCAAGGGTCGCCCATTTCTCGGGGCTTTTGACTTCCGAACAATACCAAAGCGAGCAGGATTTGGTGAGGGCCCTGTTGGCCTCTGAAATTGCGGGCGGCAAAGTTCACTTGAGGAAATTCCTCGATGAATGGGATCGCCTGCAAGCGATTACCCAAAGGAAATGAGATTGGGATGCCAGCATTTTTGATTTGTCCGAATGCGGCAAACGTGGCGCAAGTGAAATTTGCCCAAATCGATGAATCGATGATTATGGAACGATAGATATGATTACACAGCAAAAAGCCGAAGACGCCTTGGGGCGGATCAATCAAACGCGTGACCTCTTGGTCGCAGAAATCAGAAAGGGTGTCATTGGGCAGGAGGGGGTCATCGAGGAGTTGTTGATCACGCTCTTGGCCGGTGGTCATTGTTTGCTGACCGGAATTCCGGGCTTGGGCAAGACCCTTTTGGTCAAAACGATCGCACGGTGCTTGAATCTTGAATTCAAAAGGATACAGTTCACTCCCGACCTCATGCCCGCCGACGTCGTAGGTTCGGAGGTGGTCGACGAAGACCCTGCGACGGGACGTCGTAGTTTTCGCTTTTCGCCTGGTCCCATCTTTGCAAACGTCGTGCTGGCCGATGAAATCAATCGCACCCCGCCCAAGACACAGGCCGCTCTCCTCGAAGCAATGGAGGAAAGACAGGTAACGGTTTCGGGGCAGACGCGTCCCTTGGATGCGCCCTTCTTCGTTTTGGCCACGCAAAACCCAATCGAGTTGGAGGGCACCTATCCCTTGCCGGAGGCTCAACTCGACCGTTTTATGCTCAATCCGGAAATCCGCTACTTGTCGGTTGAAGACGAGATCCGGATGGTCGGAGAGACCACTGGTTTCGAACGCGAAGAACCCAATGCGGTACTGACTGCCGAAGACATTGTTTCGCTTCAGGCGTTGACTCGCCGACTACCTGCCCCGGAGAAGGTCATTTCCTATGCGGTTCGATTGGCTTCCGCTTCGCGTCCCGGAACCGAAGCCTGCGACGAATGGACAAGCAAGAGGGTACGCTGGGGATCTGGTTCGCGCGGGGCCCAAGCACTGATCCTCTCCGCCAAGGCCAAGGCTCTCCTTGATGGACGGCCCAACGCTTCGTGCGAGGACGTAAAGGCAATGACGAAGTCCGCCCTCCGACATCGAATCATTCCTAGTTTTTTTGCCGAATCCGAAGGGGTTGCTTCAGATCAAGTCATTGATCATTTGCAGGAAACCGTAGCCGTTTGATTTCTGAGGTGCCCAAGGCTGCGGAAGCTGATCTGCTGGATCCGGTTCATTTGAATCGAATCAATGACTTGTCGCTCCTTGCAAGAGTGGTGGTGGACGGGGCTATGCCGGGGCTGCACCGCAGTCTTCGGCAAGGGGGGGGGAGTGAGTTTTTTCAGTATCGTTCCTACGAACCGGGAGAAGACGTCAAGGTGATCGATTGGAAGGTGTTCGCCAAAAGGGACGAATTGGTGGCAAGGACTTTTCAGGAAGATACCAACTTTACGGTTTTTTTGGTCATTGATGCGAGTGCCTCCATGGGCTTTCAGGGCCAATCCAGTCCCTGCGGAAAGTTGCGGTACGCTTCCATGCTGGCCGCCTGCATGGCCTATTTGGCTCATCGCCAGGGCGATCGGGTCGGATTGTTCGGATACGGGGACGAAACCCAACAATGGATTCGTCCAGCCTCGGGAAGCGGACACTTGCAAAGGGTTTTGTCCGGAATTTCTTCCCTGAAGGCGAAAGGCAGCAGCCGACATGAAAGGGCCTGGAATCAATTGTCTTCCGTTCTGCCCGCCAGGAGCATGGTGGTTTTCTTGTCTGATTTTTTGGAAGCGGAGGGAAGCCTTGGCGAAAAGTTGCGGTTTTCTCTTTCGCCGAATTATCAAACCTTGTGCCTCCAGATTCTCGATCCCGAAGAATTGCATCTGCCCGAGGACGAAGCGTTGCGTTTTTCGGAAATGGAAGGCGCTCGGGAGGTCTCAAGCTCTCCGCCTGCAATCCGTGAAAAGTATCAAAGAGACATGAATGAGTTCATGGAATGTCTCAAAAATCGGTTGAGCGCGGTATCCGCCGAATTTGAGACCTTTTTGACCGGTCAGGATTTGGGCCTTGGCCTGCGTCGATTTTTGAAGCTTCGAAACTTGGGGAAGTGACCGGAATCGCAAGGAATGATTGAATTCGCCCAACCAGCCGCTTTGTGGACAGGATTGGCCATTGGCTTGCCGGTACTCGCCCATATGGCCTACCGAACGATCACTCAAAAATATCCCTTTCCATCCCTTAGGTTCATCCACCCGTCGACGATTCCAAGAACCGGAAGAAAAACTCCATCCGATTGGGTCCTTCTAGCGGCAAGAATCCTACTCTTTGCCTCGCTTACTCTACTTTTGGCGGATCCATACTGGAAAAGCGAAAGAGATGCCGACGAGGGAGCGCGGGAGTCCCAAACGGTGGTTGCGGTCGACCTGAGTCCAAGTATGTCCGGATGGGGAGGGCTTGAGGAAGCCGGGCTCACGCTGAGGCAATTGATCGACTCCGAGGGAGGCGTCGATAAGGTCGTCGGTTTTGGAGGAGAGGGCATAAGTGATCTTCCCAAGGGCGATCCGGAAGAGGGAATTGGTTTCGAACATGGTTGGAAAAAAGGGGACGCCCAAGTGTTGCTGGATGGTTTGGATGAAGTTTTTGACCCTGGCGCCAAGGACAAAAAACTCATCATCGTGAGTGATTTTCAAGCCAGCGATTGGCAATCGGCATATCGCGATCTGGGGACTTGCGGCGTGGAATATCAATTGCTTAGAGTCGGCGAAAACCTGGCGAATGACGGAAGAAGTCAGAACCAAAGCATCGTGGAAGCCAGGGCGGTCCCAGTCGGTTCGGATAAGATTCGAGTCTGGGTAGTGGTTCGAAACTGGGTAGACGGAATTGCAGAGGCTCAGCTTTCTTTGCTGGCTGGAGGGGCGGAGCAAGCCGCAAAGACTCTGACTTTGAATCCTCTTGGGTCGGCCCAAACCCAATTCATCCTCGATGCGGGTAATTTCTCCAAGGCAACCGTTCGATTGAAGGATGGTGATTCCTATGCCTTGGACGATGAGCGAACCCTTTGGCTCAAGGCTCCGCCTGCGCGGAATTTCGGCTTTTGGCTCGCCAACGAAAATGAGGAAGATACCCGAGAAGAATTCGAATACCTGAGAACTGCGGTCTTGAGCTCGGGAGACGGCGCTTGGAACCGTTGGGTATCGAATCAGGATTTGGGGGACGCCCTAAGATTGGGAGGAACCGATGCGGGTTTGGATTTGCTTTTCGGGCTTGGGGTCGGACCATGGTTCGAAGGGGAGGGTTTGCCCAAGATCCTGCAAACCTATCTGGAAAATGGAGGCGTCGCCCTGCTCACCCCCAGCGAGCCCGTATCCGCTTCGGTTTCCCTGCTCAATCAGACCGACTTGATGAAGTTTGGCTTTTCCAAAGTCGAAGGGGGAGTTTCCAGAGATGGGGAAGTTTTCCGCATGGCCGCTCTTTCGGAAAGCAGCCTTCTGGGCGAAGTTTTTTCTGGCAAGTATTCTCGGGATTTGTATCTTACCTCCTTCTTTCGGTTTGCTTGCTTGAAAGGCCTTGCCTCAAACCTGAAGGTTCCGATCGAGGACCGCAAGGGAAGGCCCCTGGCGATTGTCCGTGATTTCGACGGAGGAGGCAGGTTGGTTTTCCTTCCCTTTCGAATCAGTCCTCGGTGGACGGATTTGCCGGTTCGCAATTGCTTTCTGCCGATGTTGATGGAATTGGTGGGGAAGGGGACCCGAGGACGGAGTTTGAGGGCCTGGCCGGTTTTGGAAGCGGGAGAGGAATGGAGCGGGGAAAAAGTCTTTCGCGCCGGAAAGCCCGGAGCCTACCGCTTTGAAGATCAATGGATTGAAGTGATTCCCTCACTAGCCGAATCCTCCCCCCTCACCTTGGCGGATGCCGAGCTTAGTCAATGCCTGGGCGGTCCCCGCAAGCCGTCGAAGGCGAAGGTTGGAGAGCCTGTCCTCGGCAATGAATCCAGTGATTCCCTGTGGTTGTGGTTTGCCATTGCGGTTGCGATCCTCTTGATTGTCGAAATGATTTGGTCGCGACCCAAATTTCAGGCCACTGCAAATGGAGAGACCGCCAATGCCTGAATTCATCCGCAAGCTTCGAACGGAAGCCCGAATATTCTTGTTTTCCAGAATGCTCGCTTCCTTGGTTGCCGGTCTTCTGATTTGGCCGAGCATGGTGTACGCG
>JAYOEB010000070.1:0-11772 GCA_038116775.1 Opitutia bacterium
CTTATTACCTACACCATGATCAACGCCGAAGAAAATGAAGGTTCCACTCCCTACAGCTTCGTGCTTGAAGTCTCAAACAAGATGGGCATCCACGCGAGGCCTGCCGCCATGATTGTAAGAATTTCATCAAAGTTTGCGGGTGAAATATGGGTCACCAAAGACGATGAGAAAGTAAACGCCAAAAGCATCATGGGAATTATGATGCTGGCGGCGGCGAAGGGAACCGAATTACTTTTTGAATGTGGTTCCGAAGTCGGTCAGGAATTCGAATCCGAAATGACCGAACTCTTCGCGTCCAAATTCCAAGACGAGTAAATTCACAACAAATCCGAAACGCGCTCTTCGTAGAAGGAGTTTATAAGCTTCTTTATCTCGTGGGGCCTTTTGAGGAGTGATATCCTGTCGACAAGATCCACTGCCTCCTGCATCGAAAATCTACGTCCGACGAACTTCAATTCCGGAAGAAGAGGGGAACTGGCGCTGATGCAGTCCACGCCCAGGCCCAGAAGAACGGGAAGAAAATGCGGGTCGCCGGCGATTTCTCCGCATACCGTAACGGGAATTTGCTTGGATCTGGCTACCTCGAAAAGATCGCGAAGGCAACGAATCACCGCAGGGTGATGAGGTTCGTACAGATACGCTATCTGATTATTGACTCGGTCGACGGCTAGTAGATATTGAACCAAATCGTTTGTTCCGACGCTGAAGAAATCCACTTCATCCGCAAGCATGTCGGCAATCAGAACTGCGGAGGGAGTTTCAATCATGCATCCCACTTCAATATCTTCATCAAAATCCATTCCTTTTTCCTTGAGTTGCCTTTTGGCCGTAAACAAGAATTCCTTGGCTCTGACCAATTCTCCGATTCCGATGATCATGGGAAACATCACCCGCACGGGTCCGTGGGCGCTCACCCTGAGGATGGCCCGCAACTGGTCGAGGAATACGTCGGGATTGCGCAAGCAATATCGAATGGCCCTAAATCCCATAAACGGATTTTGCTCATCGCCGTTGGATATGCCCTTGAGGCTTTTATCTCCGCCTATGTCCAAGGTGCGAATCGTAACCGCCCGCCCGGCGGCGGCCTCTACGATTTTCCTGTATTCCACATATTGCTCCTCTTCGGACGGGATTTGGTTTTTTCGCAAGAAGATCGATTCGGTACGAAACAAGCCAATTCCTTCGCAATGATTTCTCAAACCCATCTCCACTTCCTCCTCCGAGTCCGCATTGGCGAGAAAAGTGATTTTACGCGAATCCCTGGTTTGGGCCGGCAACTGCTCTTCTTCGGATAGCAAGTCATTTACTTTCTTACGGCGTAGCTTAACTTTTCCGTAACGAAATAAAGTGGACTCCTTGGGGTTTATGATGGCCACGCCGTCAAAGCCATCAATGAGCAAAAAATCTCCAGCTTGAATCTTTTCCGTCAGGCCACGCAATCCGACAATCGCGGGAACTCCACTGGCCCGGGCCATGATTACGGCGTGACTCGTCATGCCTCCGCTATCCGTGGCGATCCCAAGCAGTTTCGATCGGTCCAAAGAGGCGGTATCGGAGGGGCTTAAGTCCTCGGACACCAAAACTTTCGGTTCATCCAAAAACGCAGTTCCGGCTCCCGTTTCACCGACCAGGTTCCTCAACAATCGTTTCGAGATGTCCTTCAAGTCGGAAGATCTTTCTCTGAGGTACTCGTCGTCCAGTTTGTTGAAGAAATCAACGTATTTTCGAGTCACCCTATCCACGCATTGCTCGACGTTTTCCCCACTTTGCCGTACTTCGCTCACGACGTCGTCGACAAGGGCTTTGTCTTCCAATACCATCAAGTGGGCATCAAAAATCGATGCCTCCTTTTCGCTCAGGTTCTTGGCTACGTCTTCCCTTATTTCGCGGATTTGAGTTTGAGTCGTTTTGAGGGCTTCGTGAAAACGTTCAATTTCCGACTCATGGTCGTCTGCACTGACTTGATATTTCAGAACCTCGACTTCGTTATGGAGAAACCTGAACGCAGGACCATGCACCACGCCAGGAGAAGCTGGCAGACCATAGAAGATAATCTCTTCCTTCGGAGGTTCTGTGTTATCGTCGGACATGGAAACTGGAACATCCCGATTATGCATCTTTATGACACGGGGGAAAACAAATTATTCGAGCTCAGGCTCAGACGAAATCGACGACC
The DNA here is from genome assembly GCA_038116775.1 of Opitutia bacterium. Classification (GTDB taxonomy): domain Bacteria; phylum Verrucomicrobiota; class Verrucomicrobiia; order Opitutales; family Seribacteraceae; genus Seribacter. The sequence goes on from JAYOEB010000070.1 coordinate 2,177, forward strand.
TCGACGAAGGTTTCGCTTCCCCATGCCTTCCTGATCGACTTTTCCACTTCTTTCCATGGGGTTTCCCTCGAGCCAATGCAAAAACAGCAGGAACCGCTTCCCGAGACCAAAGGGCGCAAGGAAAACTCATTACGCAAGAGCTCAAACAATTCAGGGACGAAAAGATACTTTGAAAAAACCGCTGACTCCAAATCATTGGATAAAAGCTCCTCAAGGGAGAGTCGTCCTTTTTCCCAGTCCTCAAGCCTTTGATTCGCATCTTCTGCCCGCGAATATTTTCCGCCTCGAGCCATTAGTTCGTAGATTTCCTCCGTAGGAAATCCAAGCGAAGGCTTGAAAAGGATTATGCGTCTGCCCTTGAGTTCCTCCGCTCGCTTTGGGTGGACCCCGCTCATCCTTTCCCCCCTACCCCGCATGATGCATAAATCCGGCAACAAGAAACTCGGACAATCGGAACCGATCTTGGAAGCTATTCCCATGAGTTGATCCAAGCCCATGGGGCTTTCCATCATTGAATTCAAACCCAGTAGCGTCGCAACTGCATTCGAACTACCTCCACCAAGCCCAGCTTGCAAGGGAATCCTCTTATCAATGACGACGCGTATCCCGACTCGAACGCCGGTCGCCTGCCGCCAAGCGGAAACTGCATCCTCTGCCAGGTTTCTGATTCCGATCAACGCGGTTTCCCCAAGACAATCACAACTGAGAGAGTTCTCCTCGGCAACGGTTTCAACAGTCACAAGATCATATAGCCTCAACTTGGCTACGACCGACACAAGATCATGATATCCATCCGCCCGCTTTCCCAATACGGAAAGAAAAAGATTCACTTTCGCAGGCGCCGGTACGCTCACTTGATTGATGGCTTTCTTCAAAGACATGAACTGAATGAATTCAAAAAGCGAAGGGGGAATCAAAGATAAAAATTACATTGGCTCATGAAGGTAAAGTTACATTATCTGAATCAGTGACCAAACATAAAACTGAAATAATCCTTGCTTTGGACGTAGAGGACCATGACCAGGCAAGCTCGATTCTCGATCAAGTCGGAGACTCTTTGTCTTGGGTCAAGGTTGGTTTGCAGTCTTACCTTCGCGACGGACCCAAAATCATTCAACAATGCGTCAACCGCGATAAGAACGTCTTTCTTGACCTAAAGCTGCACGACATTCCCAACACCATGGCCAAGGCAATCGAAAGCCTGTCCGCCTTGCCGATCCAAATGCTCACCCTTCATTGCTGTTCCGGTTCCGAGGCTCTGACGAGGTGCGCGGAGACCGCTCGTAAAGTCCTGCCTCAAACCACTCTCCTCGGCGTTACGGTTCTAACCTCCATGAACCAATCGAATCTCGAAGCCGTAGGCGTCTCTCGATCACCTCAGGATCAAGTTTCCAGACTGGCAAAACTAGCCGTTGAGTCAGGAATTGGAGGCATCGTTTGCTCCCCGCTCGAACTCATCAGGCTTCGATCGGAATTGCCTGGTCATACGAAATTAGTCACCCCCGGCATTCGGCCTACGGGCTCCGACGCCGGAGATCAAAAGAGAACCATGACCCCCAAGGACGCCCAAGAAGCCGGAGCCGATTACTTGGTCATCGGAAGACCTATTCTGGCAGCCAAAGAGCCTATGTCAGCGATCCGAAGCATTGTAGAGGAACTCGAAAATTAATCCCAATTTGCAAATATGCACGGGGCGGTCTTAGTAGCTGGCGGCCAAGGTCGCCGAATGAACGACAGGGTGGAGGACAAACTGCTCCATCCCATTTTAGATACAAACGCCTTTCGCTTGTCTTGCCAGGCTTATCTGCAAGCCGATAAAATTTCATCGATGGTGATTGTTTTCCGTGACGAAAAACAGAAAGAAAAATTAACGCTAGAATACGAAAAAGCGACTCAAGAACTTGGATCCTGCATATCTCCGACTTTTGTCAAAGGAGGCGACGAGAGAAAAGATTCGGTCTTGGGCGGATTGCTCGCCCTACCCAATGAGTGCGACTACGTACAGGTCCACGATTGCGCCAGACCGCTCATTCGGAGTCTCACCATTGAGCAAATGGCTTCTGAGGTAGCGAGGCAAGGAGCTTTGGTTGCCTGCAGACCTGCCCAAGATACCATTCGGCAGGATCTTGAGCCCCTTGTTGCATCCGATCAACCGAGGACGACCAAAACCATGGACCGAAGCACGCTCTGGCTGATGGAAACTCCGCAATCATCTCGCAAGGACTGGTTGATCGAAGGATTACGGATAGCAAAAGAAAAAAACTTATGCATGACCGACGAAATTTCAGCTTTGGAAATAATCGGGAAAAAAACCGCCTTCTTCGAATTGGAATATCCAAACCCAAAGATTACGAATTTCGAAGATTTCAAACTCGTTGAATATTTATTAGGAGCATGAGCAACCCAACGGCACGAATCGGACACGGCTATGACCTTCACCGTCTAATCAAGGGGAGAGACTTGATTCTGGGTGGAATTCAAATACCCCATCACAAAGGGTTGCTGGGGCATTCGGATGCAGACTGTCTCATACATGCGATAGCGGATTCAATTTTCGGGGCTCTCGGCCTTCCGGATATTGGTCATTTCTTTCCCGACTCGGATCCCGAAAACAAGGACTTGGATTCTGAGATTATTCTGAAAAAGGCAATTCGGCACTGTGAGAAAGCAGGATACGGCATCGCGAATCTTGATTCCACCATCGTTGCCGAACAGCCAAAGTTGCAGGCTTACAAGGAACGGATCAGAAAGAATCTGGCAAAAATACTGAAGATCAATGCCGACCAAATCGGAATCAAGGCAACCACCAACGAAGGAATAGGCCCGATCGGAAGAGAGGAAGCGATTGCCTGCTACGCGGTTACTCTTTTGGTAAGGACGGATTAGAATCAGACGAGGGCCGGACTTGCTCCGAAAAATCTTTCGATTTCCACCAACGCGCTTTCTTCTCCGTCCGAGGCATGCACCACGTTTCTCATTCGATCCGTGCCGAGATCACCGCGAATGGTACCTGCGGGAGCAATGGTCGAATCCGTGGGTCCAAGTAAATCCCGAACTCCTTGAATGACGTCGTTGCCCTCCAGAACGAGAGCCATCACCGGTCGCGAACTCATGAAGTCGGCAATTTCAGGGAAAAAAGGCAGGTCCGCGACATGAGCATAGTGCTCATGCAATAGTTTTTGATCCAGTTGAATCATCTTGCTGGCCACGATATCATAACCCTTTTCTTCAAAGCGGGATATGACTTGGCCGACCAACTTGTTGTTAAAGCAATCGGGCTTCAGCAGTATGAGGGACTTTTGCATTCGGACGAGAATAGATAAAAGATTGCCAAATTGCGATCAAAGAATCCGCTAATCGGACCCTGCGGAAGATTCCTCGTCGTCCTTATCCGAGGCGGAAACGCTCACCTTGTCCTTGGAACTGCTTTGCTCGAAGCGAAGACCAATCTCCTCATCATCATGAACGAGAACCTTGATCGGCTTGTTTTTACGGATGGTTCCAGCAAGAAGGTCCTCAGCCAAATTATCTTCGAGATATTTTTCGACCGCTCTTCTCAAAGGTCGGGCTCCGAACTTTTCGTCATATCCCTTTTCGATGAGAAATTCCTTAGCCTCATCCGAAACCTCCAGCTTCAATTTTCTCTCTTTCAATCGATCCGCGACTTTGTTCAATTCCAACTCAACGATGGCATGCATGCTTTCCTTGGCAAGCGGCTTGAAAATGACGATCTCCGTAAGGCGATTCAAAAATTCCGGTTTGAAGGATTTTTTGGCTTCATCCAAAATCTTGTCCTTGGTGTTGTCGAAGTCCTGCTCCGCATCTCCAACCGAAAAACCCATCGAGGAGTTTTTCTGAAGGATGTGGGCTCCGACGTTGGAAGTCATGATCAGGATGGTGTTTCTGAAATCTACCTTTCGTCCCAGGCTGTCCGTTAGCCTGCCATCCTCTAGAATTTGCAATAAAATTTGGGCCACGTCAGGGTGGGCTTTCTCTATTTCGTCAAAGAGAATCACGGCATAGGGTTTTCTCCTGATCGCCTCGGTGAGTTGGCCTCCTTCCTCATAACCAACGTAACCGGGAGGAGAACCAATCATGCGGGACACCGCGTGTTTCTCCATATACTCGGACATGTCAATTTGAATCAGGGATTCCTGATCTCCAAAAATTCTTTCCGCCAAGACTTTGGCAAGATGGGTCTTGCCCACGCCGGTGGGTCCGAGAAACATGAAGGATCCGATCGGCCTCTTCGGGTCTTTCAGATCCGCTCTTGAACGTCGAAGAGCCTTGGCGATGACCTCGGTGGCGAAGTCCTGACCGATGACCTGCCCTCTCAATTCGGACTCGAGCTTGAGGAGTTTTTTCGATTCCTTCGCCTCCATTCGACTCAGAGGAATGCCCGTCCAATCAGCCACCACCTGCAGCATGTCGTCCTCATTGACTTCCGCACGGGTCTCTTCCCTTGATTTCTTCCAATCCGCGAGAACTCTTTCCCGCTTGGCTCGCAATTTTTTTTCCTTGTCCCGGGCTTCCGCAGCCTCTTCGAAGTTTTGATCGGATATCGCCGATTCCTTGAGGGCGCAGACCTCTTTGATCTCATCCGAAAGATTCTCAATCTCCGCAGGGCGCTTCAGCGAATCCATTCGAGACCTGGCTCCGGCTTCGTCTATCGCGTCTATCGCCTTGTCGGGAAGATGCTTTCCGGTCACGTATCTGTCCGTGAGCTTGGCGGCGGCTTCCAATGCTTTGTCCGTGTAGATGACGTTATGGTGCTCCTCGTACTTGGGACGAATTCCCTTGAGAATCAAAACCGTGTCTTCGACGGAAGGCGCTTCGACCTTTACCGACTGAAATCTTCTGTCCAAGGCGGAATCTTTTTCAATGTACTTCCTGTATTCGGCTAAGGTCGTCGCTCCGATGCACTGCAATTCCCCACGACTCAGCGCCGGCTTGAATATGTTGGAAGCATCCATGGCTCCTTCCGCAGCTCCCGCCCCTACGATGGTGTGAAGCTCATCAATGAAGATAATGATGTTCTTGGACTTCTTCAATTCGTCCATGACCGCCTTGATTCTCTCTTCGAACTGACCGCGATATTTGGTCCCTGCGACCATAAGAGCCAAGTCAAGGGTCACCACTTTCTTGTCGACTAAATTTTCCGGAACCATTCCGCTGGCGATTTGTTGAGCCAAACCTTCCACGATCGCAGTCTTTCCGACTCCTGCCTCCCCGATGAGCACCGGGTTGTTTTTGGTTCTCCTGCACAGGACTTGGGTAACCCGGCGAATTTCCTTTTCCCTGCCGACAACGGGGTCCATTTCCCCTTTTTTGGCGATGTCGGTCAAATCACGTCCGAAGGCCTTGAGGGCGGGGGTCTTGACGTCCTTCGACTTTTCCTCGATTCCCTCTGCTCCTCCCACCACCGATGACTCGGTTTCCTCACTGGACGAAAAGTTTGGATCCAATTCGGATAGGATTTCGTTTCTGCAACGGTCGGCGTCTACGTCCAGAGACTTGAGAACCCTGGCGGCCACTCCCTCGCCTTCGCGAAGCAAACCCAAGAGGATGTGCTCCGTTCCCACGTAACTGTGGTTCAAGCCCTTTGCCTCCTTGCCGGCCAGGGCGAGTACTTTCTTGACTCGTGGGGTGTATGGTACGTTTCCCGACGGCTTTGCCTCCGGTCCAAGACCCACTTGCTCGTCGACGGCTTGCCTGACGGTGTCGAGGTCAAGCCCCATCTTCTGAAGTACGTTCACGGCCACCCCTTGTCCCAAATTGATTAGCCCAAGCAAAAGGTGTTCCGTGCCGACGTAGTTGTGGTGGAATCTATCTGCTTCCTTTCGGGCAAGAGCGAGGACTTGCTGGGCGCGAGGCGTGAAATTACTCATTGGTTCGGACATGTCTTATGTATAGCGAGGGGAATTTGGAAAGTCAACTTAGGCAATCGGCCTTGATCATTGGCGCCTTGGAAAACTTCTGGCGAAGCAAACTTGCCCGAAGATGATCACGATCGCGGGGTTCCACCGGTTTTCCGGCCGAAAGCTGGACGTGTCCGGGTTGAACTTCAATGAACATGCGGTCCGCGAGCGTGCGATAGGAGTCGGGCATCATGGAGAAGTCGGCGGCCAACCTAATCAAGGAAAGCAGGTCCATGGCTTCGGCGCTCTGAATCAAGTGGCAGGTTTTGAGCACACCCACGGCTCGGCCGATCTTGTCGATGAGCCGATGCCCGTCGTCCTGCAGAAGCTTCTGCCTGGCGAATTCCTCCTGCTTGACTAAATTCTGCAGGGTTTTGTCGAGGCGTTCGATGATCGCCCCTTCCGACTCTCCGAGCGTTTGTTGATTGGAAATTTGAAAAATGCTGCCGCTGGCATCCGAACCTTCGCCGAAAAGACCACGAACCGCGAAGCCGAGTTGATTGACCGCGTTCACTACCTTGTCCATGTTCTTCGACATGACCAAACCGGGCAAATGCATCATCGCGGATGCCCGCATTCCCGTACCGAGATTGGTGGGACAAGCGGTCAGAAAACCCAGTTCGCCGTCGTAAGCGTAGGGAATTTCGGTCTCAATGTGAGAATCCAATTGATCCACTCTCTTCCAAACCTTCTTAAAATCAAGGCCGGGCAACAAAACCTGAATACGCAGATGATCCTCCTCATTGATCATGATGCAACAATTTCGGTCTTTCGAAAGAATGATGCCGGAAGCTTCCTCGACTTCGGAAAGTTCCCGGCTTATCAAATGCTTTTCCACTAAAATCTGACGTTCCAATTCACTCAAGTCGTCGACTTCGACCGCGAGGGAACTGTCGAGTTCCTTGATGTCATGCATGGCATCAAGGCATTTGGTCAAAACGGCCCGTCTCTGAGCGGTTTCGGCCCGGCCGGGAAAGGGGAATTCACTGAGATTTCTAGCCAAGCGGATCCGGGTACTCAAAGTGACCGGAATGGACTTGGGCGCCCTTGCCGAAGAAGAATCCTCGCTCAAAATCTCATGAAACATAATCCGACCTCCTCAAACCTTTGATTCAAGCTTACCGTCGAGATCCTTGAGTTGATCCCGTATGCGGGCCGCCTCTTCGTAATTCTCTCGCTCAATCGCATCTTGCAGTTGCGACTTCAATTCGCCCAGTGATTGTTCAAACTGCACGCGAGACTTGGAACCTGCGGGAATCTTGCCGAGATGCTTGATGCCGGCGTGCATGCCTTCGAGAAGAGGTTCCAGAATGGGTCTGAAGACATGATAGCAAGCTTCGCAACCAAGTCTTCCCCCTTTCTTGAATTCACTGTGGGTAGTCCCGCAACTTTCGCAGGTCATGGGAGAAGCCCCATCCTCGTCGGACCCGGCGACGTTTTCCATGAGGCTGCCTATGGAAAGGTTTTCCGGGTTGGTGACTCCTTTCGCCTGGGCGCAACTTTCGCACAAGTCCATCTTATGCATCTGGCCGTTGAGAATTTGAGTCAGGTGCACGGTGGCTTGCTTGTCACAATGATGGCATTTCATAATTTCGTCATTTAAATATAGGTGAAGATTCTCGAAATCTCAACGCATATGAAGCCCCGAGGCAAAGAACCGGCGAAACGAGGCGAAAGCTAGGCTTTTTATAAGAAAACTCCATCCTGCCTTACCTTTTCGCGAAACTTCAGGATGAGGGCCTGGGTTACTTCTCCGGGCTTGCCGTTTCCTATGGTTCTGTGGTCGACTTCGACGCAGGGAATCACTTCCGCGGCGGTTCCCGTGAGGAAGCATTCGTCCGCCGTCCAAAGATCATATCGCGTCAAGGCCTGCTCTCTTACCACGAAACCGAGCTCTTCGGCCAATTCCATCACGGCGGATCTGGTGATGCCACGCAAGGAACCGGCATCCAATGGAGGCGTAAACACGACTCCTTTGCTTAGGATGAAGACGTTGTCTCCGGTACATTCCGCAATTTCCCCTTTGTCGTTGAGCATCAAGGCTTCCTGAAAACCAACTCGCTTGGCCTCGATCTTGGCGAGAATATTGTTGAGGTAGTTGAGGCTCTTGACCGCAGGCGGCAGGGCGGCTGCGTTTATTCTCCGAGTGGGTACGGATATGATCTTCAAACCGTTCTCGTATAATTCCTCTGGGTAAAGTTGAATGTCGTCGGCAATGATGAACACGCTCGCAGGCCCGCACCCGTCCGGGGTCAATCCGAGATGTCCCACCCCACGCGTGACGACGAGGCGAAGGTATCCGTTCTTCAGATCATTTCGTCGACAGGTCTCGCATACCGCTTCACGCAACTCGCTTCGATCCATCGGGATCTCTAAGAGAATGGCCTTGGCGGAAAACTCGAGCCTTTCCAGGTGTTCGTCCAACTTGTAGACGCATCCATCATACAGACGGATCCCTTCAAAAACCCCGTCCCCATACAACAATCCGTGGTCAAAAACGGATATTTTTGCATCCTCCTTGTCGACGAATTCTCCGTTCAGGTATATCTTCATAACTTGACTAGGAAAATGTAGGAAAATTTGCGGCTTGGCGAGCCACAAGAAAAACTTTTATTCACCTATTCGCAATCAGGTCTTCCACCACGGAAGGGTCCGCCAAGGTGGAAACGTCGCCAATTTGTTCGGCCTCGTTGGTGGCGATTTTTCGTAGAATGCGACGCATAATCTTGCCCGAGCGGGTCTTGGGTAGAGCCGGAGCCCAATGAATTACGTCCGGCGTGGCGATCGGTCCGATCACCGAACGTACCTGTCGCTTCAATTCGCCGCGCAGTTCCTCTTCGTATTCCACTCCCGCATTGAGAGTGACGTAGGCATAGATACCCTCGCCCTTGACTTCATGGGGAAAGCCGACCACGGCCGCCTCCGCGACGGATTCATGAGCCACAAGAGCGCTTTCCACTTCCGCGGTTCCCATGCGATGGCCGGAAACGTTGATCACATCGTCCACTCGACCCGTTATCCAGTAATAGCCGTCCTGATCCCGGCGGCATCCGTCGCCGGTAAAGTAATAGCCTTTGTATTGATCGAAATAAGTTTCCTCGAAACGCTTGTGGTCGCCGTAGACCGTCCGCATCTGGCCTGGCCACGGAGCTTCCATGGCCAAGACGCCGCTGACGTCGTTGCCTTCCACGACTTCTCCGCTCTGGGGTTCGAGAATCACAGGCTTGACTCCAAAAAAAGGAAAGGTCGCGGATCCCGGTTTCAACGGAGTCGCCCCAGGCAGGGGGGTGATCAAAATTCCCCCGGTCTCGGTTTGCCACCAGGTATCCACGATGGGGCAGTTTTCCTTGCCTGCATTCCGGTGATACCAGCGCCAAGCCTCCGGGTTGATCGGTTCCCCCACGCTGCCCAGAATGCGAAGACTCGGCATTTCATATTTTGCCGGCCACTCTTCTCCAGCGGCGGCAATCGCCCGGATTGCGGTGGGGGCGGTATAGAACTGGTTTACCTTCCACTTCTCGATCACTTGCCAGTACCGATCCGGATTCGGATAAGTGGGAATGCTCTCGAACATCATGGTGGTGGCCCCGTTGGCAAGTGGCCCGTAAACGATGTAGGAATGCCCGGTGATCCACCCGATGTCAGCGGCGCAAAAGTAGACGTCTTCCTCATGATAGT
>JAYOEB010000071.1:0-9715 GCA_038116775.1 Opitutia bacterium
GGAAGTAGGTGCTGTCCTTGGAAATAGACTTGTAGGTTTCGGCGGAAGTGGACGCTTCGACGGAGGCTTTGATGGAGTCCTCGGTCATCTTGCCAATCACCGGGCCGCCCAAAATGCCGACGGCAAGCATGCCGATGCCTGCGATGGCGTTGAGGGTAAGGGCGCCGCCTTTGGGGCATTGCTCCGAGACAACCCCGAGGGTAGTCGGCCAGAAGAAGGTCTTTCCGAATCCGTAGAGAGTCGCGAAGACGAAGATCATGGCGATACCCTGGGCATCACTGAGGAAATAGAGACCGGCAACTGCCAATGCGGCCGAAGTCGCCAGTAGACCGAGGGGTCCGAGTTTTTCGACGATCGGACCGGCAAACCAAAAGCGCAGGACCATCATGATCGCCGAAGTGTAGATGAGAACCCACAGTCCAGCGCCCTCACCGGCGCCGACCGCCTTCATGGGCTCTTCCATAAGTCCGGAAATGGCTCCGTCGGTTCCGAGTTCGGTGGTGGCCAGTGGAATCATGATGATGCAAAGAAAGATCAGCAGGGGGCGACCCAGCGATTTGCAGTAGAAGAAGTAGGCTACGGTCGCCACTGCAGTGAGTCCGTAGACGACGTTGTCCGTCCAACCAAAGACCATGCCGAGTTGGCGAAAGATCAGGTAGCCGGCGATGAGAGCACCAATCGCTCCGAATTCGGCCAACATCTCCTTGTAGGAAGTTCCGGACTCGACGCGCTCATTGACGGGAAATTCAGCCTTCAGGAGCATGAGCAAGTAGACGACGGCGGGAATGGCGATGAGATAAATGAGGATTCTCCAGTCATCCGCCGCCTGAGCGCCGAGAAGAATGGTAAGAATGCCGCCAAGCACCAAGCCGCCTGGCCATCCCGCATGGAGAATGTTGAGCCATTTGGTCTTGTCCTTTTTGAACATCGTCGCAACCACTGGGTTGATGAAGGCTTCGACGGTACCGTTGCCCAGGCCCAAAATCACCGAGCCCCAATAAAGCTTGGAATAGGCCTCCCCCTGGGCTGCCTTGAGAGCATCGCCGGCCAAGCCTTCCGCCATCACGATTCCGTAAGCCTGAAAGGCTAGGAACGCATATGCGGCGTAGCAGATGAAACTGAAAATCATGGCCGCCCGGTACCCGATGTTGTCGATGATCAAGCTGAACACGATGATGCTGATGGCGAAGGGCCAAATTCCGGCCCCGAAAAGTTCCTGGGCTTGCACTTGGTCCAAACCGAAGGTACTTGGCCAAAACGGTTCTGCGTTTACGAGAAATGCTCTTGTAATGAACGCAAAAGCAGTCGTGATGAGGGCGATGAAACACCCCCAAAATAATTTCATATCCGGTTCCGAATCTTGATTACTCATATTTTTATTTGGGCTGTTTGATTGATACTTTTGGGGTAACAATGATCGTCAATGATCTCAAATCGTATTCCAATGGCAAGCATGAATACGTGCTCTTTAATTATGATTTACCTAGTTTTGTGCCTTTTTTGCCCAACTGTCGCGCATGGCGACGCTTCGATTGAGAATCAGTCCCCCTTCATCGGTCCGATCGGAATCGATGCAAAAATAGCCAACCCGTTCCAATTGCATGGGTTCTCCGGCTTGAAACTCGGCTACGCTGGGTTCGACCAGGGCGTGATCCAGAACTTTTCGGGAATCCGGATTCAGGCAGTCGATGAAATCACTGTCTTCGCCGACGTCCTCGGGGTTGGCTTTGGAAAAAAGGCGGTCGTAAAGATTGATCCTGCAGGGAATCGCCGAACTTGCGTCTACCCATTGAATGGTACCCTTGACTTTTCTTTCGTCGGGCGTGCCGCCGCCGCGGCTTTCGGGATCATATTCGCAGATCAGTTCTACAATTTCACCCCGTTCGTCCCTGACCACTTCCTTGCAGGTTACGTAGTAGGCGTATTTCAAACGCACTTCCATTCCGATGGCCATGCGGAAATATTTCTTGGGGGGATCTTCCATGAAATCGTTGCGGTCGACGTATACGGTCTTTGAAAAAGTGATTTTTCTGGAACCTGCCTCGGGATCCTCGGGGTTGTTGACGGCATCGAATTCCTCCACTTGGTTCTCGGGGTAATTGGAGACAGTGACTTTGAGAGGATGGAGAACCCCAAGCCGGCGCGGGGCGATTTTGTTCAAGTCCTCCCGCAGACAGAACTCCAGCAACTCCATTTCGATGACGTTTTCCCTTTTGGCCAATCCCACTCGCTCGCAAAAGGAACGAATGGCCGAAGGCGTGTATCCGCGGCGACGCATCCCGCTCAGGGTGGGCATCCGAGGATCGTCCCATCCGTCGACGTGACCTTCCTCGACCAAGCGGAGCATCTTTCGCTTGCTCATTACGGTGTAGTTTAGGTTGAGACGGGCGAATTCGATCTGCTGGGGATGATGTATTCTCAGGCTTTCGCAAAACCAATCGTAGAGGGGCCGATGATGTTCGAACTCGAGGGTGCAGAGGGAATGCGTGATGCCCTCCAGCGAATCGGACTGTCCGTGGGCGAAGTCGTAGGAAGGGTAAATTTTCCACTTGTCTCCGGTCTTGGGATGTTCGCGGTCCATGATTCGATAGATCACCGGATCCCTGAGATTCAAATTGGGCGAAGACATGTCGATCTTGGCACGCAGGGTCTTGGACCCGTCGGGAAATTCCCCTTTTTTCATCCGCTCGAAAAGATCGAGGTTTTCTTTTGGGGGGCGCTCTCGGAAGGGACTGTTCCTTCCGGGTTCCGTCAAGGTGCCTCGGTACTCCCGCATTTTCTCGAAGCTCAATTCGCAGACGAAGGCTTTTCCCTCCTCGATCAACCGCACGGCCCATTCGTAGAGTTGATCGAAATAATCCGAGGCATGAAAGAGCCTGTCCTCCCAATCGAATCCCAACCAGCGGACGTCTTCCCGTATGGCTTGGGCGTATTCCGTTTTTTCGGCCGAAGGGTTGGTGTCGTCCAAGCGCAGGTTGCAAAGGCCGTCGAATTCAGCCGCGATTCCAAAATTCAGGCAAATGCTCTTGGCATGTCCCAAGTGGAGGTAACCGTTGGGCTCGGGGGGAAAACGGGTGTGCACGCGTCCATCGTTTTTATGGGAGGCGACGTCTTCGGTTATCCTAGTCCGAATAAAATCCAAGGGTTTTTCAGAGTCTTGATTTTCCATGTTCAAATCTCATTCAGTCGATTCGGTTTCCGTACTTGGAAAGATATTCCTTTTCCAGTTTCTTAAGTCCTTTCTTGCTCAGTCCCATTCCCCCCGTCGAAAGTTTTTCCAGAGCGGACCGAATCCGCACTCTCGCCAGATCGGGTCCTAGAAGGGCCATTCCGTCGAACAAGGGAAGCGACACCAAGCCCCCGGTGACGGCGACGAAAAACGGGGCAAGGAGTTCTTTCAGTTTCATCCCCTCCAGCTCGGCGACTTTCTGAAAGAGGGCGGACAATTCATCACGGTTCCACTGTTTGATCTTTTCCAACTCCCACTCGACGGTCTTCAGAAGCCTGGCCACGCATTCGGGATCCAGTTTGCCGGTAAGGGTCTCCATGGCATATTGCGGAGCATCCGAGAGCAGGAACTGAGCCATGGGGAAAAAGTCCGAAAAAGTCTCCAACCTCGGCAGGGCCAGGGGAATGATCCTTTCGTAGAATTCCGGCTTGGCCTTCCATTCGATCAATTTTCGCAGCACCTCGGAAGGATCGAGCATTTCACGGAGGTAGCGGCCGTTTAGCCACTTCAGCTTGGCCAGGTCGAAAATGGGACCTCCCAGACTCATTCGCTTGAGATCGAAGCTTTGGGCCAATTCGTCGAAACTGAAGACCTCTCTCTGATCGGGCAGGGTGTAGCCCATCATCCCCAGGTAGTTGACGAGGGCCTCGGGCAAAAAGCCCGCGTCCCTGTAGTAGTCGATGCTGGTGGGATTCTTCCGCTTGGAAAGCTTTGATTTGTCGGGATTGCGAAGCAGAGGCAAATGGGCGAAAGAGGGAGCTTCCCATCCGAAGTATTGATAGAGCAAGACGTGTTTGGGGGTACTGTTGATCCATTCCTCGCCGCGGATCACGTGGGTGATGCCCATGTGGTGGTCATCGACCACACTGGCCAAGTGATAAGTCGGAAAGCCATCCGACTTGCGGAGAACCTGATGATCGATTTGCTTCCATTCGATGTTCACTTCCCCGCGCAATTCGTCTTGGAACGAGCAAACGCCATCTTCCGGAACCTTCAATCGATAGACGAAATTCTCCCCGGCTTCGATTCGTTTTTCGACTTCCGCCGATTCCAAGCCTAGGCAGCGCCCGTCGTAGCGTGGAGTCTGTTTGTTTTCCATCTGATTCTTGCGGACTTCATCCAGTCGCTCGGCGGAGCAAAAACAAGGATAGGCATGGCCTTGATCGACGAGCTTTCCTATCTCCCTCTCATAAATATCCATCCGCTCGCTTTGGCGGTAAGGTCCGAAGTCACCCGGTTGGTCGGGTCCCTCGTCCCATTGCAAACCGAGCCACTTGAGGGAATGGATGATGGCGTCTTCCGATTCCCTGCTGGACCGGGATTGATCGGTATCCTCAATCCGCAAAATCATTTCCCCCCCCCGCTTCCTGGCAAAAGCAAGGTTGAAGAGAGCCATGTAGGCGGTGCCCACGTGGGGGGCTCCGGTAGGAGAGGGGGCGATTCTGGTGCGTACCTTCATTCTATGATCAAGGCGTATGGTCATACAAAAATATGATCGCTTGGACGAACAAATTCGATCCGGGTCAAGTATCCGATTTTTCAGACAAGGCCCAGGCATCGGATCAAATGCTTTTTTGCGGGACGATCGACCGGAAATCCCAAGATGACTTCACTTTCTTGTTCGTCTCCGTCTGATCCAGAAAATGGATTCGGCGAAAAGCGCCCGTTGCTCGGGGCCGCCCCTACGTCGGATCGAGTTCAATGGCGATCCTTGCAGATGCCCTCGCATCCTAAGATTGAATTGTCCCGGAGTCTCATTATTTCCATCAAGTCCTTGCCATCAAGCTTCTCGGCGATTACTACGCTAGAATGAAAGTCTTAGTTGCCGGAGCCAATGGGAAAGTGGGCACGATTCTGTGCGGCAAGCTTTGGGGGGCTCATGGATTTTCTCCCGTGGCCTTGATTCGCGACGACAAGCAACAGATGAAGTTTACAGCTCTTGGGGTGCCGGCGGTCACCGGAGACTTGGAGGCAGGCGTACGAAAGTACCTTCCAGGTCTGGATGCGGTGGTCTTCGCCGCGGGTTCGGGAGGGCATACCGGACCGGAAAAAACCATCGACGTCGACCAAAACGCCGCGATTCGACTCATGAAGGACTGCGTCGAGGAAGGCGTTCGTCGATTCGTGATGGTGAGCGCCATTGGAGCGGATCCCAACAGCGAATCGGACAGAATCCGGCATTATCTGCGGGCCAAGGGGGTGGCGGACGGCTATCTCCGGGCTTCGGGTCTGGACTACACTATTTTGGCCCCGGGCACCTTGTTGGACGAAAAGGGAACCGGTCGGATACAGGCATCCGAAGAACTAGGTTTTCATGGCTATCTTCCCCGGGAGGATCTGGTGGAATGCATCATCGAAACGCTGCGAAACTTTCACACTTTGGGAAAGACGATCGAGCTCGTCAGCGGAGGAGAGAAAATCAAGGACGCCATCGTCAAAGTAGTCGGAGGGGGGGGGCTGCCGCCGATTGCCTGAAGCATGCCGATCCTAAAATCGCCGAAAAAAAGTTATTTTCCGCACTTTGGGTTCGAATGAAATTGATTCCAGGGCTCAAAGTGGATTTAAAAGTTCTCGGTCTCTTCGCCTATTATGAAAGTTTTGATATTTCCGCATGCCTAAACGCAACGACATCGAGCATATTCTGATTATTGGTTCGGGTCCGATCATCATCGGACAGGCCTGTGAATTCGACTACAGCGGGGCCCAAGCCTGCAAAGCCCTAAGAGAAGAAGGCTTTAGGATTTCATTGGTAAACAGCAACCCGGCGACCATCATGACCGATCCGGAGTTTGCCGACGCCACCTACGTCGAACCTCTGACCGTGGAGAGCGTGACCGCCATCATCGAAAAGGAAAGACCCGATGCCTTGCTGCCCACCTTGGGCGGGCAAACCGGTCTGAATCTTTCCCTGGAACTGCATGCCGCCGGCATTCTGGACCAATACGGAGTGGAGATGATCGGGGCCAAGCCGGAGGCGATCAAGAAAGGGGAGGACCGCGAACTTTTCAAGCAGGCGATGCAGGACATCGGGCTCGACGTGGCCCTTTCCTTTTCGGTTCACTCCCTCGAGGAAGCCCACTCGCATCTTGATGAACTCGGGGACTTTCCTATCATTCTGCGTCCCGCCTACACCCTCGGAGGCACGGGGGGAGGAATCGCCTACAACCGCGAGGAATTCGATCGCTTGATGCGTCTGGGACTGGACGCCTCTCCCATCAACCAGGTGCTGATGGAAGAATGCCTGCTCGGATGGAAGGAATACGAGATGGAGGTGATGCGCGACTACAAGGACCAGTGCGTGGTCATTTGTTCCATCGAAAACTTCGACCCCATGGGCGTGCACACCGGAGATTCCATCACCATCGCCCCGGCCATGACTCTTTCCGACAAGGAGTACCAATTGATGCGAGACGCCTCCTTTGCCTGCATCCGGGAGATTGGGGTGGAAACGGGCGGCAGCAACATTCAATTCGCCACCAATCCGCAAAACGGGCGCATGGTGGTGATCGAGATGAACCCGCGGGTTTCGCGCAGTTCAGCGCTCGCTTCCAAGGCGACGGGATTCCCCATCGCCAAATTCGCAGCCAAGCTGGCGGTGGGCTACTCGCTCGACGAGTTGCAGAACGACGTCACCAAGGAAACCCCCGCCTGCTTTGAGCCTTCCATCGACTACGTGGTCACCAAAATGCCCCGTTTTACCTTCGAGAAATTTCCCGGCGCCGACTCCAGCCTGACCTCGGCGATGAAATCGGTGGGTGAAGCCATGGCCATCGGCCGCACCTTCAAGGAATCATTTCAGAAAGCGATGCGTTCTTTGGAAATCGGGCTCAAAGGATTCGAGGCCGGCAAGCTCGCGGGGCAGGAC
This sequence comes from Opitutia bacterium, assembly GCA_038116775.1. GTDB lineage: Bacteria > Verrucomicrobiota > Verrucomicrobiia > Opitutales > Seribacteraceae > Seribacter. The sequence goes on from JAYOEB010000071.1 coordinate 7,095, forward strand.
TTGGACAAGTCCGAGATTCGGGCCGGCGTCAAGCGTCCATCCGCCGAGCGTCCCACTTATTTGTACAAGGCTTTGGAGATTGGGATGTCCGCGGAGGAAATTTCAAGGCAGTCCGGCATCGATCTTTGGTTCACCACGCAGCTTCGGCAGATTTTCGAATTGGAGGCGCAACTCAAGAACACCAGCCTCGAGGAAGTGGACGACGAACTCTTCCGTCAGGCCAAGGAGGCCGGATTCTCCGATCGTCAACTCGCTGATCTTTGGGGATGCCAACCTCCCGAGGTCCGGACCCAAAGGGAATCCATAGGGTTGCAAACCACTTATCGCCTCGTCGATACCTGCGCCGCGGAGTTCGAGGCCTACACTCCCTATTACTATTCTTCCTACGGGGACGAAAACGAACTCAATTCCTCCGAAGCCAAGAAAATCATGATCTTGGGCGGCGGTCCCAACCGAATCGGGCAGGGGATCGAGTTCGACTATTGCTGCGTGCACGCCTCCCTCGCTTTGCGGGATGCCGGTTTTGAGACGGTGATGGTGAATTCCAATCCCGAGACCGTATCCACGGACTACGACGTTTCCGACCGGCTCTACTTCGAGCCTTTGACCTTGGAGGACGTGCTCGAGATCTATCATCAGGAAAAATGCGACGGAGCCATCGTTCAATACGGCGGGCAGACCCCCCTTAATCTGGCGACCGGTCTGAAGGCCGCCGGGGTCAACGTCATCGGTACTTCTCCGGAAAGCATCGATGCCGCCGAAGACCGGGAGAAGTTCAAGGCCATCCTCGATCAGCTCGGACTCAAGCAGCCCTCCAACGACATCGCCATGAAGCCCGAGGAAGCGGCGGAAAAAGCCAAAGGCTTGGGATATCCGATCTTACTGCGTCCCTCCTTCGTGCTCGGGGGGCGGGGCATGTTCATCGTCTACAACGAGGAGGAATTGAACGATGTGGTCAAGGAGGCCTTTGCGGTCGCCCCCGGCAAGCCCGTTCTCCTGGACAAGTTTCTGGAGGAAGCCGTCGAACTCGACGTCGATTGCATTTCCGATGGAGAAACCACCGTGATCGGGGGGATGCTCCAGCACATCGAATTCGCCGGGGTGCACAGTGGGGACGCCGCCATGGTGATGCCTCCCCACGATTTGTCCTCGGATATGCTGGACGAGGTCCGCCAAGCCACCCGCGATCTGGCCAAGGCCCTGAGCGTCGTGGGCTTGATGAACGTCCAGTACGCCATCAAGGACGGCGAACTCTTTTTGATCGAGGTAAATCCCCGGGCCTCCCGCACCGTGCCTTTCGTGAGCAAGGCAATAGGCGTACCCTTGGCCAAGTTGGGGGCCAGGGTCATGGCCGGGGCCAAGCTGAAGGACTTGGGCTTCACCGAAGAAATAATCCCCAAGCACTGGGCGATCAAGGAAGCGGTCTTTCCCTTCAACAAATTTCCCGGAGCGTCCATCGTGCTGACTCCGGAAATGCGCAGCACCGGCGAAGTCATGGGACAGGATGAGGACTTCGGCATGGCCTTCGCCAAGACCCAGATGGCGGCCAAGCCATCCTTGCCTCTCCAAGGCAACGTCTTTCTAAGCGTCAAGGATTCGGACAAACCCAAGGCACTGGAAGTGGCCAGAGGATTGGCCGAACTTGGCTTTTCCTTCACTTCCACGGAGGGCACGGCCAAATTTCTCAATGAAAACGGAATTCCGGCGGACACCACCCTGCGGATCAGCGAAGGCCGTCCCAACGTGGCCGACCTGATCAAAAATGGAAAAGTGCAACTTGTCATCAACACTCCCCTCGGCCTCATTCCCAGACGGGACGAAAACGGCATCCGCAGCGAAGCGGTGCTGAACGGCGTTCCCGTCATCACCACCTTGGGTTCGGCCTTCGCCGCCCTCGATGGCATTCGTTCTCTCAAAGACCGAAAGTTTTCGGTAAAATCCCTGCAGGACTACTCGCGCTGATAATTTCTTCAAGGTCATGAATTCATCGGTAATCGCCTTGCTGTACGGGCCCGACCAACCCGGCATCGTCGCCAAGGTTGCCACTTGGATTCACCGGCGGGGTGGAAACGTCCTGCACGCCGATCAACATTTGGACTGCCAGGAAAACGTCTTTTTCCAGCGTGTGGAGTGGGAGCCCTCCGAAGATGGACATGCGGAGCAGGATTCACGGGAATTTCAGGCTTTCGCCCAGGAAGAACTGAAGATGAGTGTAAAGATGGCCCGTAGTTCGGATCGGCCGAAGGTGGCGATCATGGTATCCAAGGCGGATCATTGCTTCCACGACCTGGTGCTGCGGGTGAGGGCAGGGGAGTGGAAGGCGGATTTCGTGGGGGTTTTGTCGAACCACGACGATCTGCGTGCCGTTTCGGAATCCTACGGTTTGCCCTTTCTGCATCTCCCCATGACCAAAGAGAGCAAGGCGGAAGTCGAAGACAGGCAGCTTGACTGGTTGAGCGAGCAAGAGGTGGAACTCGTCATTCTCGCCAGATACATGCAGATCTTGAGCGGAGACTTTCTGCGCCGCGTGCAATGCCCGGTAATCAACATCCACCACTCCTTTCTTCCCTCCTTCGCCGGGGCTAAACCTTATCACCAAGCCTATCAGCGGGGCGTTAAGC
>JAYOEB010000071.1:9725-11674 GCA_038116775.1 Opitutia bacterium
GCGTTAAGCTGATCGGGGCCACCGCCCACTACGTCACCGAGGACCTCGACGAAGGACCGATCATCGAACAGGACGTCGCCCGGGTCAGTCATCGCCACGGTCCCAAGGACCTGATCGAGAGGGGCAGGGATCTCGAAAAACTGGTTTTGTCCACCGCGGTCCGCCGGCATTTGCAAAATCGGGTGCTTGACTACCGCAACAAGACCGTGGTCTTCGACTAAGCGAAAGGCTGCTTTTCCACAATGGAATTCAATTTCGAAGCGGCCCTTTGGTATCTGTTGGTGGCGGATTGCGCCTTCGCCAACGTGGTTGCGTGGTTCAACCCGAATTGGTACGAAAGATCCTTTCCCGGCATTGCCAGACTCTTTCCCGCCACCCGTCCATGGTGCTTGGTCTATCTTGGGCTTACGCTTTGGTTGGGTATTGCCTTGAAGCGCTCGGGTATCTTGCCCTGGTAGTTTTGGCGAAAAATTTCCCTCTTTCCCGCCAGAACGATTATCGCCAGAGGCCGCTGTCGTAGTCGAAGAAAAGCGGTCTGCCGTCGATTCCCTTTTCGCGGAGAAAGAGCCAGGTGGCGGAATCATGCCTCCATAGGTAGGGCCAGACTTGTTCTTGGGTCCAGAGCCAGCCATCTTGTTGCATCCAGAGCCAGATGCCGTCGCCATTGCCTGCGGGCGCAAAAATCCAACCGAGTTCGGCGTGATAGGTCCAATCGGTCCCCTCGAATCTTTGAAAGGCTCCGAACCAAGAGGACTCGATCCATCCGTTGCCGGCATCCCCCATTTCCATCCACCAGGCATTTTGCGAGTAGGGGAGGGCAGGGATCTTTAAAAGCTTTCGAACACCCGACGTTTTTCCAATTTCATTGCGGGCGAAAGCCCGGTAATAGTAGCGATCGCCCGGTTTCAACTCAGCAACTTCCAATTCAAAAAAATCACCATTGATTTCAGCGATCTCGGATAGGTAATCCTCAAAGGTGAGAGAGTGGCTGATCTCAACGCCGATTTCCAAAATCTCCGCTCCCCCGAAGGAGAGAATGCGACCGCGGAACAGGCAGTCTCCTCTTTCGCTTACCTTTGCTTCCAAGGTCTCAACGATCGGTAGGTGTTTGGAGAGGATCGGTTCGGTAACCGGTGGCTGGGTATGAGTATCGTTTGCATCCACCATGGTTTCGTTTTCGTCGACGCCGGGGGGCTGAAGGTTGTGGTCATCGGACAGGTTGTGATCAACCACGGGAGTGGTGGTTTGATTTCCGTCCGTAGGCAGGGCGTCGGCTATCGATTCTGCATCCAGTGGGTTCGATCCGTAAGCGATTTCCTCCGCATCGGAGTAACCGTCATTGTCGTCGTCCGAATCATAGTGATCCTCGATGCCGTCCTGGTCGTTGTCCTCCACCACATTGAGCAGGTTTATGGTGAACGCCCGCTCGATGGAGAAATTATGCTCGTCCGCCACCCGAACGCGGATGGAGTAATTATGCTCGTTGGTCTCGTAATCAAAAATCGTGGTCGTTCGAATACTGGCATTTTCATCGATTTCAAAGAGGGAGTTGTCATCCGATCCATTGCCATCGACAAAACTAAAGACAAGCGCTGCATTGTTGTCCGGGTCATGCCCGATCAACCGCCCGATGATGGTTCCCTTTGGCTGGTTTTCCAGAATGGATGAACCATTTAGTTCCAGGAAATCGGGGGGGGCATTGGCTACCGAGTTTGGATCGAGCGGATCGGACCCATAGACGATCTCCTCTGCGTCGGAAAATCCATCATTGTCATCGTCCGGATCATAGTGGTCCTCGACCCCGTCCTGATCGTTGTCCTCGATGACGTTGAGCAGAGTAATCGTGAAATTCCCCTCGGTGGTGGCGTTGTATTCATCCTTTGCCGCTACGGTTATGGTGTAATTGTGCTCATCCGTCTCGTAGTCGAAGGATTTGGCGGCACGCAGAG
>JAYOEB010000072.1:0-3967 GCA_038116775.1 Opitutia bacterium
GTTCCAGGGCAGAAAGACCCAATCGGACGACTTCTCGACCGAAAGATCCAGTCCCTCCCGTGACTAATACGGATTTTCCACGAAGCATTTTACTAAGAATGATGCATGCTTGAGAGTCGTAGTCGATTCCAAATAACGAGAAGTGAGACGTCGCTTAATGGGTTTTCTTCCATGGAAGCATCTGATAAGAATTACATATATGTCCTTTACATGGCTTACGGTTGCAGGTTCCGATCGATCATCGACCGCCATAATACTTGGCGAAGTTCCCCTTGAAAGTCTTCGACTGGAGTCGCAGCTTCATCCAAGAGGTTTGCTTTGGCTCTGTGATTGCGACAATCACGATGCGGAACTGATCGACGAATCAAAGATTCGAAGACTTTCGATCCAATCCGATCCCATCGTTCTGGAAGAGCGCATTTCCGACTTTGTCTCATTGAATTATGAAAGTCTGCCTATCGTAAAAATAAGTCCAGTCTCTGAAAATTCCTCCAAATACAAAACGTTGATATCGATTGTCGTTCACCTCTTGGATTCCATTGCCCGGGCTCGAAGAACCCGAAAGGAAACGGGTTTCGTCAGGCAAAGCCAGATTATGCTCAACTTGCCCCAGTATTTGAAAAGAAGGGTTCCGCAAGATTGGAACGGATTGGCGAAGAGTTCCTGGGTTTTGGTTGTGGGAGCTGGTCCGTCTCTAGACGTAACGCTCCCATTGCTGACCAGAAATTTCGTAAGGCCGATCATCGTGGCTTGCGATAGCGCCCTGCGATCATTGGATGACCAGGGATTGGAGCCGGATTTTGTTATTAGTCTGGATCCCAACAAGACCTTCTCCAGTTGCTGCAGGCATGGCTATGCTCCGGGTACGCTGATACTTTCCTCCCAATCGCATCCGAGTTGGAGTAGGCAATGGGGTGAAAGAATCAGGTTCCTTTCGGGCCGAATACTCACCGAAGATTGGCTTGCGGAAAAAGGAGTTGCCAAAACCAGTCTTCTGGCCACCAACAACGTGGGTCTCACTGCTTTGGCATTTGCCGATTTCTTGGCCCCCCGATTGATCCTTACGATTGGCATGGATCAATCCGGAGGAGAAGGAGGGCACGAGAGGTATGCCCATTCCACGCAACGGGCAAGCTTCAAGATAAGCGCTCGCCACTTTCATGAGGTTCCGGGAAATTTCCACCAGACGGTAAAAACGCCCTTTTGGTCCGATTGGGTGGAAACTTCGGATCTGACGAGAAGGATTTCAACAAAAACGAACGTTTTTAACTTCACTGATCGAGGAGCCGTTTTGGATGGAGCCACTGTAGTGCATCCAAAAGAAGTCGATTCCTTGCGATCCGTTCTGCGGCAGCGGTTTTCCGATTTTTCGCCCGAGCCTGAAGTATTGACCCGAGTGAAAAGTCTCGAGGGTCCTGGCTTGGACCAGTTGATGGGAACGCTTGCATCGCGTTGCGATCTGTTCTGGAAGTCCTGGGTTGATCATGACGGCGCCCCCCAAATTGGTCTGAAGGAGATCCTGCAAAATCAGGACATGGCTCAGTTGGTCGGGGACTTTTCCTTTGTAGCGATGCCGCTGCTGCAGCAGTCCTCATTTGAAGGCGATCAAATTCAAGATGCGCTCGATGTCCTGAAAACCATCATCTTTCAATTAGAGGATGCGATTTTGGAGTGTCGACCAAGCAGCGGTTTCGGGAAAGGTTTTCTTAATCAGTCTTAACTTCGAGCGGATGTTTCGCTCATCGCCTGCCTTGCTTTGCAAACTGCATCATCAAGAGATTCGTAAGTATGAGCGTTACTTATGAACCAATTGTGATGAGGGTGAAAAAATAGGTTTTTACCTGAGCAAATTCTGCAGAATTCTTGAATCTTGAACAAGTTTTCATCGTTTTCGATCGTTGGATACGGCATGGACTTTGGTCCGGTCATGGTCAGAGGAAAGTTTTCTTGGCGAGCCGCATCCTCCAGCTTTTGACAAAAATAGGCTCCCTTTTCCAGAACGCTTTGGGCAACGGAATCGCGCTTTGAAATCATCAACGAGGTCAAGGCCGCCGACATTGCGACCGCGTCATTCCAGCAACTGCCGGTTAGAAAAACCTCTGCGGAAGCCTTTTTGCACTCTTCGGTTCCAACGCAGGCGGAAATTGCATATCCGTTGCCTAGAGCCTTGGAGTATACGGCAAGGTCAGGAGTGAATTCAAAGTACTGATGCGATCCTTGGTCATGTAGTCTGCCGCCGGCTCTTACGTCATCGAGAATCAATAAAGAGCCGAACTTTTTGCATAAGTTGGCGACCTCAGGCCAGAAACCTTCAAGGGGCATCTGCGAGGGTGAAAAAGCAGGATGGTGATATGGAGTAAGAATGACCCCTGCAATTTGGTCTTTGAATTTTTTGAACAAGGATTCGAGTTCCTCCGCATCATTCCAGTCAAATTCCAGGATTTCCTGCCTGTCCGATTGGATTCTACCACCCAAACCGGGATCACACCATGCGTCCACTCCATGATAAGCCCCCTTGGCCTTGACAATGAATTTCCGCTGAGTCTTTTCCCTTGCTACGCGAATGGCCCAAGTCGTCAAGTCGGAGCCATTCTTTGCGAAAACAGCCCATTGGGCAAAGTCAATCCCATCCACCAAGGATTCCGCCAAATCCACCATCACCTCGGCGGGTTGATTGAAAACCGCCCCCTTGGACCGTTGCCTTTGGGCTGCTTCCTCTATTTCGGGGTGGTTGTAGCCATGAAGAATTGCCCCAAATCCACACATGAAGTCAATCCATTCTCTGCCGTCAAGGTCTTCAAATCTGTAATCGTATGCCTTTTTGCAGTAGTGTGGGAAGCAATCGGGAAGACCGCCCGCAGGGGCGGTGTGCCCATATATGCCGGAGGGAATAACCTTTTTGGCTCTTTTGAAAAGTTTTTCTGAATTATTGCTCATCGAGATTGTTTCTGGGATTGGGTACCTCTCTGGATACGATTCTTGAAACGTATCCGAATTTTTCAAGCAATGGAATCCTACCTTTGATGGAAAGGTTTTTTTCCGCAGGATCGACGTAAGGATCCGTAAGTCCCATGGCTCCGCGAAACGCAGACCGTAGATCGCTGAAGCTTAGCAAAACGGATGGCTGGATCTTCGAGTCGTCTCTTTCAAGAATCCATGGGTCCCCGTTTTTCATTTTGCAAACGCTTCCCAAATGCCTTGGGCCGAGACGAAAGCATATCGCGCCGATTTCTCCGGCAAGGAGGTCAATGGCCAGGGTATGAAAGTTCAGGTAACAAACCGATGCGCTCAGGGCGGCTTGCAGCAAGATTTCAACCTGATCCGGAGTGGGCTTCGATTCAAGATACAGGGCTTTGACCCTCTGCATCGTGCTGATCGTCCTGATGCCGTCAAACGGGTTTTGGCAGAAACTTCGAAACAAAGGGAGGGCGAGTTCTCCCCCCGCGAGCTTCAGCAGATTTTGATTTGAAAAGACAAGGCTCTTGCCTTGGGTCAGGGCAATGTGGCGCTTTGAAGATATGGTCGGACTTAGAACCTTGATTTTGGAGAACTTTAGACTTAAGCCCTTGCTTGCGGTTCCCAGCGAGCAAGCCGTTGCCCATGCGGCTAGCTGGCCCTCGTTTGGGACGTTGGCCTTCATTCGGCAATTCTTCTAATTAGATCGAGTATCTGAGGTTTGGGGTCGGCCTTTTGATGAATCGAGCAAATCGCTTGGCGAAATATTTTCTTAGCCTCCCTTGCTTTTCTAATGGCGTGAAAGCCTCCCCTTTGATGCCTCCAATAATTCAAGTTGTTGCTTTCTTGGGGCATGACGCCACCGCACAAGTTGAAAATCACCGGAGCCCCGGTCGCCAGCGCTTCGGCCGCCAGACCCGCACCCGGACGGCAGAGCAGCCATAAGGCGTTTCGCAAAAGGATGCTCATTTCCAGAGCCTCGACTTTAGCTATGGTTATGAGTTTAGTCGGA
>JAYOEB010000072.1:3977-5757 GCA_038116775.1 Opitutia bacterium
TTCGTTGTTTCGTTGTTTCCGCAAAGAGCAACGACTTGGGTGAATTTGAATCGATTTCGGGGTTGGAGGATTTCACGGCAGATTGCGTGATGATTGTTGACTCCATTTGCTCCGGTTCCGAGCAAAACAAAGTTTTCCCTTGGATTTATTCCCAGTGATTCAAGTGTTCTGAGTTCGACTTCCTTGCTCGGAATCAGATGAAAGGGTTTTCGTAGGAGGAGACCGCTTGCTTTGCATTTTGAGCTCGGCATCCCCCGACGGATTGCAGCTCGGCAAGTTGATGCAAAAGGACCGGTGAAAAGATCGGCTCGGGGGTTTGCCCAATGCCGACTAAAGCCTCTGCCGTCCGCTAGTTCACCGGCATAAATGATGAATTTCGACTGGGGAACGATTTTTTTTGATATTTCCAGATAGGCGTGGTTCAGATGCGCGTGAAAACTGATGATGACGTCGGGTATCAGGCTAAGAAGAAGGTTTTCGAATTTCCTTTTTCCAATGAGCAGTCTTGGATTTCTGTGTAGTTTCGCAAATTCCAGAAATGGAAAATAAATATCATGCAGTCGCAGGGCTTTTCTTTGAATAAGATTATAGAGCTCGATGCCGAGTCCATATAGGGGGGATCCATCTTCCATCGGATGGTGAACCTGAGCCTGCCAACCAAGCTCCCGGCACCAATCCCTTAAGGCAAAAGCCCGCATGTCGTGCCCTCCCCCAGTGGAAGCGCTGAGAATGAGCAATTTCATCTTACCTTCATTTCAGCCAGTTGGACTTTTCGCAAGTTTACCAGGCAGGAAGGCATTTGCAAAAATCATTCCAGGTCGTGAACGAAGAGACCACTTCTGAGCTTCGGTTCAAACCAGGTTGTCTTTGGAGGCATGATCTCTCCGGCGTCGGCAATCGCGATGAGTTCTTCCATGGACACCGGGAAAAGAGCAAAGGCAGCCATCATCTCTCCGGAGTCCACTCTATTCTTTAGTTCACTCAAGCCTCTGATGCCCCCTACAAAGTCGATTCTCGTATCTTTTCGAAGGTCTCTGATATTTAGGAGCGGACCGAGGACGTGATCTGAAAGATAGGTGACGTCCAGTCGGTCTTTGGGGTTGCCGGACAAAACTGGAATCTTTGCTTTCAGTTCATACCAAGCCCCATCCAAGTACATCGAGAAAACTCCCTTTTCCGACGGATGCTTTTCCTTATCCAGCTTGGAAACTTCAAAACCAGCTTCGAGCAAGCGCAGGAACTGGTCTGGGGTTTTGCCGTCTAAGTCTCGAACGACTCGGTTGTAGTCGTAAATTTTCAATTGGTCGTCCGCGAAAAGAACAGCCATGAAGAAATTATATTCTTCGGAGCCGCTATGTTCCGGATTGGATTCTTTTTTCTTCTGGCCGACGCGTGCCGCCGCAGCCGTACGGTGGTGGCCATCGGCTACGTATAAGTCCGGCACTTTTTCGAATTGCCGTTGAACGTTTGATTTATGAGTATCTTCGCAGACGATCCACAGTTCATGCCGGATGCCGTCGTCCGCCGTAAAGTCATAAACGGGATCGGAACTTACGATTTCTCCAATAATGGCATTAATTTCCGACCGTCCTCTGTAGGAAAAAAAGACCGGCTCGGCATTGGCGTTTTGGGTTTCAACGTGTCGAACCCTGTCGTTTTCTTTCTCCGTTCTGGTCAGTTCGTGCGTGTTGTTTAGGCCAGCGGAGTTCTCCAGGTAATAGCAAAAAACAACCCATCCCAACTTCCCCCGCCCCACCCAAGTCAGCCGGTAGAGGTTGTT
>JAYOEB010000072.1:5767-11633 GCA_038116775.1 Opitutia bacterium
TCGTAGTACTCCTGGTAATCGCAACAACCAACGATTCCGACTTGCCGACGACCCTCCATCGTCAGCCTGTAGATGTAGTAGGAAGGCCGGTCGTCTTGGATTAGCTTTCCTTCGATTCGAAGGCTTTTAAGATTGGCAAGACCCTTCTGATAAACGGATTCGTCGTATTGATCCGTTCCATCGGGCAAGTCTATCTCTGGTTTCACAACTCTCAGGAAAGAGATGGGATTCCCAGTCGCTTCCTTCCTTGCTTCTTGAGAATTCAGGACGTCATAGGGCCTGCAGGCGAGGTCCTTCGCAAGTTCAGGAAGTGGACGTAAGGCTCGAAACGGTCTAAAGGTAGCCATAGTGAAAACTTGTCTTCGGGATGAGGCGGAGGAGTTGAAGAGGATCGCGGACTAATGGTCCCTTTCGGCGGCCTTTTTGGCTTTGAACTGCTCGATTAGCTTTTTGGCGGAGCTTGCGGCCAGGGTGCTTTTGAGCAGCGCGCTTTGCTTTTGAGAGCCAGACATGGCGGCCGCTTGATTGGATGATTGCATTTCCTCGAGTATTTCCCTCCTGAAGATCGAAATCGAGCGTGGGGCCGATATCCCGATTTTGACCGAATCCCCTTCTATCTTGGTTATGGAAATCTCGATCTCATCACCAATTTTAATGCCTTCTTCAACTTTACGAGATAAAATCAACATGATCTCGGCAAAACAATATGTGATTAGGAAGCCTCACCACTCACGTCTAGGATATGGCGCGCCGAATAATCTTCGTGATTGTTGATGATGCACTGTTTGGCTACCAAGCTTTTGCGGTTCACAATAATGGGACCTACCAAATTCAATGAGATTTTGTTGGGTTGCTCGGGCAAAAGGGTGACGATGTTAAGGATCATCGTGTCTTCCGGACCAGTGATGTTGAGAACTTGAATGTCCCCGTCCGCGATTTCTACCGAATAATCAGGGAGAATACCCCCGGGTTCCATGACGACGAAGGCAAGTCCGTCCTCTTTTTCCTCACGAAGCCACATAAAGGGAAGTTCCTCTTTGTCAAAGGCAAGCTCCATGGATCGAATTTGGGAAAACCCGAATAATCCTTGGGGCAGATTTATCTTATTTCCGGAATCCGATCCCTCCAGTTCTTGATTGTTCGAATCTTCCCCTAAGTTAAGTTTCATAATTTCTGGAAAAAGAATCAAAGATAATTAAGGAGGGAAGTGTTGAGCAGTTGCGCTCCTACTTGCATGGCTGCTTGATAAGCCGTGGAAACTCTGGTCAAACGCATAATCGTTTCCGAGAGGTCGATGTCGAGATCCCGGGAAATCCTTTGGTCAAGCTGCATGAAATAGTCTTCGTCATGAGCTTTGACGGTTTCCATGCGAACCATGCGAGCGGTAAGCTCACCCATTTTGTCTATGATATTGTCTTCAAGCCTGATCAGTTTCTTTTCGGAATCTTCGACTTCTTGCGAATAGTGCGAAGGTGTGGCGTGCTCCAGTCCTTCCCTCAATTCAATAAGTGTATTTACCACGTCACCAAGCTCGGCGGTGTTGCCGTCCGCGGAATTCAAGAAAGAAGAAATCGTACTTTCCTTCCCTACGTAAAACTTTGAATTGTTCTCCGATCCAGTGTAGCTGACGTTGATGATTTCTCCCTTTTCGTTCCTGTGGTCAAGAAATGTTTTGGCGCCCGTAGCGAAAGAAAAGACGTCTCCAATTCTCGGGCCGTAGGGAGATTTGGTTGTAATTGGACTTTCTTCGGGAAGTTCGTAGCCAGCGATCCTGTAGGGTCCCGGATCATTTGGATTTTCTTCCCAGAGGATAGTGACCTCCATGGTCTGATCTTCCACTTGAACGGTGGCTTTGGAGAAGTCAGGCGGTATGATGCCATCCTGAAAGAAATACCTTCCTCCATCTTCGACTTTGAGTCCGACTATGTTTCCGTTGACGTCTACCACGGCCTTGGAAGTCGCATCTCTGCCTGCCGGTCCGGCGGTGGGAATGTTAATGGTCGGGGCATCATCGCGGGTGGCGTCGAATTGCAAGACGTGTTGAAGGGGGTTTTCGACCAATTCCCAAACGTAGTTGGCCACAAGTGAGTTGCCGTCTTCACTAAGCACCAGTTCGGAATCAGGCAGAACCAATTCGGTGGAACCAAGAAAATCCGCTGACGGGAGGAAATTGTTAAAGTCGTCGCGAAGGCTGCGGTAGTACTTGCCGTCATAAAGGACGACGTCTCCGCTGTTGTAGGTCACGTTGGATGCCCACTCCGTACCCTGTCTGGTTATTTGGGCTGGCACCTCGACCAGTTTCCCGCTGATTCGGTAGGCATCAATTTCATTTTGGTCGGAGAGGCTTATGCTTTCGGTCGCGACGTAGTAGACGCCTTCCTCTTTGTGAAAGACGTATTCTCCGGTGTTCAGACCAATGGGAGCCTGGCCCTCGTTTTCGGAGGAGAAAATTGATTCCATGCCAACTTCAGGTAGTTTGGCAAGCTTGAAGACGGTACCATCACTCCTTGGGGAGGCTTCGATAAGGTTGGCAATGGATGCGAGCGGATTGACCGGGTCAACCGATCCTGCCGCGTGGGTCGAATCTTGGGTGGCTATGTAGTACTTGTTCTCCGTTTCGTCGTACAGATAATCCCCCTTGGATATGGTAAAGGGGGCATTATCCGGAATTTCGACCACATCGGGTGGGAAATTGTCTTGTATGGATGACCAAAGCGAATTGTCGACGTTATCCAAGTCCGAACCGTCCAGAGATATGAAGTATTGACCATCGTGTCGGACGACTGGCTGATTGTAGGTGATCACCTTGCTGGAGATGATTTGGCTGCCTGGGGCGGCGGCGGCCAGTCGATACTCCTGCGTTTGGGGGTCGAAATAGACGGTGCCCTCGGATTCGGAGCCTTTGACGCTGTAGGTAGTCACGGGATAAGTGATGGACTTTACCTTGTCAAATGAGAGTTGGGACAAATCGGCGGGGGTGGCGTTGACTGGCAGGGAATTTGTGAACAGCAAGATATCCTGATTGTGCAGAGCGGCATCCGACAGGTTGTCGAAAAGTCGTCCGTCCAAGGTCATGAAAAAATCTTTTTGGGTGACGCCCGTGGCCTCAAGGGTCCAGTCCTCGCGGTCGACTTCGTAGCCGGAGGGCAATTCCTTCCAGTAGGTCGAACTGCCGGCAAGAGGCTTGTGATTGAAGTTGTCGTTGATTTGGGATTCCCAAAGCTTCCCGTCGAATTCGATGATATTGCCAAGTTCGTAGGTCTGCAATCTCTTCCACGGAATGGAGTGCGTCATCGAAAGTTTGGAGGTTCCTTCCGACTCCTCAGTGGCAACGTCAATGGTTTGCGTCCAAGTCGGGGGCAAGGAATCAGTGGGGAGATTGCCATTCGAGTTGTCGTCGATGACGGTGAAGGCGACGTCGAGAAGATAATCCTCAAGGGGATTGGCAAGTTTGCCGGTTATCTGATCCAAAGCCTGAAAGGAGGATTGCCTGAAGAACTCACCGTTGACGTTGGGGTTTTGGGCTTCGCTTACGACCAAATTCGTCACATTGGGAGATTGCGGCATGCCGGCGCCAGCGAGATCGATCAAGTCCGTTCCCAAGGAAACCCAGTTTTCCGAGAGGTTTGGGGAACTGACGTCGTAATCCGCGGCGTTCGGGTTTTGAGAGCTGACGTTGTTTATGCTTTGAAAGTAGTCGCCGTTATATCTGACTATCTCTCCGACTCCGTAGTCTTGGGCTTGCCAGTCATTGCTCAAGGCGTCCACGGTGTTTTGATTGAGTTGATAAAAGACGGAATTTTGCTGTACGACTTGGTCGGCCTCGTAGTTTTTCTTCGGATCGAATTCTCCCGTCATGATTGCTTGGGCAATGACCACTCCTTTTTGGTCGTTGGCCACGGCATCACCCGAAGTGAAAATTTTGGAAGTTTCAAATTTTTCGATCGTTTCGGGGTTGTAAGGGACGTCGCTGTCGGAATTTTCGGTTGAAACCACTTTATGCCAAGTGCCGGCATAGAAAACGAAGTCATCAGCCTTGTAATCATCAACAGGCCAGGTTCCTCTGACGGCTCCAGCAAACTCGATCAGGCGAGGATTGTCCGGATCGGTCGTAGCGTCGAACACCCGGTCTCCCTCTTCATAAGTGGAGTACTGATACCAAAGAGGAGCGTTTTCAAATTCCTTGAAGACATAGTCATCCACTTGATTTTTCTCGGACTCGGTGAGTTCTTGGTAGGACAAGCCGTTGAACAAAACGGCGGCTCGTTGGTCTCTTTTTTCCTCAACCTGGTTTGGGTAGTAGTTGTTGGGATCCCAACGGGTCAAATATTCGGAACTGGCATGGTAGGACTGACCAACGGTGCCGTAGACGACGAGTTCACCGTTCGCGGAGATTTTCGAATACAACTCGACGGCTTCATTTCGAAGATTGTCCGATTGCGTCGTACCTCTAACGAACGCGCGGTAGTCCAATTCGTCTTCCACTCTAGGCGAATCAACCAGCAATTCGGTGTCGTTGTTGATCAGTTCGTCAAGAACTGAAGTGATTTTTTCGGTGGACAAGCCGTCTGTTTTGGCTTCTACGACGTAATCTCTGCCGTTTAAGCTGAGCGCAATTTGCTCGCCTGCCTTGATTTGCCTGAGGCCATCCGGACCAAGCTCACCGATGAAACTCGAATTGATCGCAAAAACAGACTTTTGTTCCTTTCCGAGCTGTACCTCGGAATTTCCGAATTCGGGTTTTAGTTGGGTGCCGGCAAAGAGCGCCCTTCCCCTGTGCTTGGCGTTAATGCGGTTGAGGGCCTCTTCGATCAATTGATTGATCTCATTGCCGTAGGTCTCCATTGCAGGACCATTGAGGCTGGACCCTGCGACTCTGGAAATTTCCTGGGCTCGCTGATTGATTTCCCTAAGATTATCCAAGTTGAGATGTCCGGCGTTCAGGAACTCGGAGGCATAGGATGCGTTTCTTTGGTATTGGGCGAGCTTACCCTTTTCAGTGTCCAGATCGATGACGCGACCAAGGCGCATGCCGTCGTCTTCGGGCAAGGTGATCTTTTGTCCGCTCGAAATCTGCTTGTCCAGTTTGTAGCGTTGGAGATCCAAGCTTCGAATGGTATTCGAGATGGAGTCGGAAACGCTTAGATTTGGCAATCGCATGTTCGGAGAAAATTATTTAACGAGACCAAGGACAACGAGTTCAAGCATTTTGTCGAGAGTATTAAGCACTCTAGCGGAAGCTTGAAAAGACCTTTGGAATTGCATAAGGTCAGCTACTTCCTCATCAACGGAAACCGAACTGACCGCCCGACGCTGATCGAGGAGAAGATCCTCCAGTGATTTTTGATGCTCGAGGTTGTCATTCAGATCGGAAAGAGAATTTCCGATATCGGCATTCATAGTTGAAATGCGGTCGGTGAACACTCCCTCGTTGGCAAGTTCCGAAATCGCCAAGGCCACGTCGTTGGCACCGTCTGCAAAGTCGTGAGTGGATTTTAGATTTTCGACCGAAAGGTCATTGTCGATCCGTAAGCTGGTCGCCAAGTTCCAATCGTTTTGCAGAACCGCGTCGAAGGAGAAATTGTCTCCGATGATGAAGGCTTTGTCGCCTTGCTCGATTCGGAAGGGAATGGTTTCGTAGCCAAGAAGGAGGGATCTTCCGTCATCTCCGGTTCCCAGGAGCTTGTCGTTGCCGGGATAGGTTTCGTCCAATTCCAGCGTCACGTGCTGCATCCGGCGCGCCGATGCATAGAATTCATAGATATCCGCGTTTTCGGGGTCATCCAAAAACAACTTCAATTCATCGCTTTCTCTAACCAGGGCCGCATTGGGTACCTCTTGGGGGAAGATGGGCGTGGTATTGACG
>JAYOEB010000073.1:0-11596 GCA_038116775.1 Opitutia bacterium
ACGGGGATGGTGACGATGATCTCTCAGGATCTTTCTCAATTCGCCCTTCACGCCAGGGCCATATTGGGCTTGCCGGTTTCGCTCATTCGAAACTTGGGTCCTTCCGCTTCCTCGGTGATCTTAGTCCAGGGAAATTCGGCGAAGCCGAGCTTCGGCAACTTGGAGGAAGCCTTGAACGAGCCGGATACCCAACTGAGATTGTTCGGAAAACCCGAAGTCAAGGGGCAGCGGAGAATGGGAGTCGGGCTCGCCCGGGGCGATTCGGTGGAGGAGGCGAGAATGAAGGCCAAGGCAGTCAGTTCGGCGGTTTCGGTTTCTTTGTAGGGCTCAGGGCGTTGATGAGCGAAATCAAGGAGTTGATTCGAAAACTGGAGGAATTCAGGGACGAAAGGGATTGGGGGCAATTTCATGATCCCAAGAATCTCGCCCTGGCCCTCAGCATTGAGGTTTCCGAATTGAATGAGCTCTTTTTGTGGAAAAAGGAAAATGACTTGAGCTCGGTGGACCGGGAGAGGCTGCAGGAGGAATTGGCCGACGTTTTCGCCTATGCCTTGATGCTGGCCGGTCACTACGGATTTGAGGTTTCCCAAATCGTCAGTCGGAAAATCGAGAAGAATGCCCGGAAGTATCCAGTGGAGATTTCCAAGGGATGCTCGGATAAGTATTCCAAGCTCAAGACAAGCGGCGAGAACCCTTAGGCGGCGTTGACGACCCGAGTGCCCGCGAGCCGGTCGTGCAGGCAACGCTGTTCCTTGCCGAAGATGAATAGAAGGTTGATCAGGGCAAGCAAGCCGCCGACCACTGGTATCTGGGCAATGAGGCTGAAGGGAAAGTAGCGAAGGAGGTACAGCTTGATCATGCCCGGCCTTTCGCTCTTCATGCCGACGATGCGGATCTTGAGGAGAATCTTGCCGATGGTTTGGCCGCGTGTCTGCAGCAGATACCCTTGGACGAGCAAAAAGAGAATTTGGCCGATCAGAAAGAGCTTTAGGTTTTTTTCCAAGTCGAAGGCCTGGATTTCCTGAGATTGGGATAAGTCGATCAAACCCAGCGGGCGAGCTATGAAGACGATCAGGGGGAGAAATACAAAGACGTCCACGACCGCCGCGGCGAGACGCTTGGTTCGTGGAGCCAAGGTTGGGAGCTTGTCTTCGCTCGTTTCCATATCGCTTGGAGAAAGTTCCATCTTCAGATAGTCAATGAATGCTTCGTGACGAAATGGCAACTCCTTGTTTTCTTCTATGAAAAGAGTGGTGAGGCGAATAAAGTCGCAATTTGAATTTATTGCCATAGCGTGGGCGGATGTCATTTGATTCGCTCGGTCTGGGCCCTGAAATTCTACAAGCCGTAAAGGATACGGGCTACGGTGACCCCACGCCCATCCAGAGCGCGGCGATTCCCATCGTCTTGGAAGGTAGGGACGTGGTGGGGATTGCCCAGACGGGAACCGGCAAAACCGCCGCCTTTACCCTGCCTATGCTGGAGCTCTTGCTTCGGCGGCAAGATGGGCGGGATAGGAGAAGAATCCGGGTGCTGATCTTGTCGCCGACCCGCGAACTGGTGGTGCAGATTGAGGAAAACGTCCGCACCTACGCCAAGTATCTCTCCCTGAAGGCAGCCACGGTCTATGGCGGAGTGGGGGACAAACCCCAGAAGACCGCCTTGCGCGAAGGCGTTGAAGTCGTCATCGCCACCCCAGGTCGCTTGATGGATTTGATGGGGCAGGGATGCGCGGATTTTTCCGGATGCGAATTTTTCGTCTTGGACGAAGCGGACAGAATGCTGGACATGGGCTTTCTTCCCAACGTTCGCAAAATCGTTTCTTCCCTGCCGAAGAAGAGGCAAACCCTATTGTTCTCAGCCACTTTGTCCAAGGAGATCGAAAAACTGACCCGTGAATTCCAGCATGCTCCTCAACTTTTGGAAATCGGCAAGAGAAGCAATCCCGCCGATACGGTCGAGCAATTTCTCTATGAAGTGCCCAAGGCCCAGAAGATCGGATTGCTCAAGCATTTGCTGGGGGACAACGAACTTTATTCCGTGCTGGTCTTTACCCGTACCAAGTACGGAGCGGACCGGGTGGCCAAGCAGTTGGGCAAGTCGGGCGTTTCCACCAGCGCCATACACTCCAACCGCACCCAGAACCAAAGAACGAGAGCCCTCAATGATTTTAAGGATGGCAAGACCCGGGTGTTGGTGGCCACCGACATCGCGGCCCGGGGCATCGACGTCGAAGGCATCACCCACGTCGTGAATCTTGATTTTCCTCCCACTCCCGAGGATTACATTCACCGCATCGGGCGAACCGGGCGGGCAAAGTCGGAAGGGGTGGCGATTAGCTTTATTACCGAAGAGGACCGGAATGCCCTGCGTACGCTCGAGCGCTTCATGAAGAAGTCGATCATACGCCGCCGTTCCAAAGGTTTCGTGATTAACCCGGAACCCTTCGTCAAGGCCGAGCAAAGGCATGGTTCGGATAGGGTGAAGAGAACGGAAAAGCCAAAGCGAAGGCCTCTAAAAAAAGCCTCCGCCGCTCCCAGGAAAAGAAGAAACTTCAGGCGGAGTTAGCAACAACCGCTTTGCGGGTCGCAGCAGGAAGCGGAGACGGCGATGGGCTGAACTTGCGGAAGACCGCATTTTTCCTTAGCCAGGCAATCCGTCTCCGTGGGCAGGAGATGGAAGCATCCCTCGGCGTGGGACAATCCGTATTTTCCAATCGTATCTGTCTGGTATTCCACTTCCACCTCCAGATCAGGCAAGTCCAGATGTTTTTCGGCTTCTTCGATGATTCGAAGGGCTTTTGCCGGGCTCAAGCGGTGATCCAAGTCGTCCGCAGTCCAGAGTTGGAAGGAAATCCTGCCTTCATCACGGACGGTTCCGCCGCAATCAATGAATTTCTTACTGACCCATCCGACTTCCGTTAAGTGAAAATGGGAAGGAACCAGCGAGCCATCGGGCAAGGCGATGCATAGATCCGGGCATTTCGACAGAGTATTCTTGAACGTTGATAATTTCATCTTTGATTGCAGAGCTTGTGAATTCTTTGACCAATTGTAAGAGACCCTTTCTATCGCGAACCAAGAGTTTATCCAAGCTTCAAGGTTGATCTTTAGCGTAATCAGTTCAAAATGTCGACGATACGGACAAATTCTTCAGCTTTGCATTCATAAACTCCACGACTTTCCATAAAATATCATGAAACAGATTGATAATCTTACCCTTGTCTTAATGGCTTTCTTCGTCTTTTCGGGACCGGGGGAGCTTGGGGCAAAGGAAACCGCTGTCGGCAAAGCAGACTCCACTCCGAAGGAAGAATCGCCGAAGTCAGCGTTGCCAAAAACACCGCAGCCCAAGAAATCCGCAAGCCCGGCTCGGGCCATAGCTGAAAAACCCAAAACCCAAACGAAGGAGGCGACGACTGGCAAAGCCAAGTCACCTGTCGATTCCCGGAAAGAGACCGCCCCCCAAGCATCCCCGAAACCGGTCCCTGCCAAAGCCGAGGATAAGGCCCCTCCTGCCAAGCCCCCGGTAGCCAAGCCGGCTCCGAAGAAGGAAAGCAGGCAGTCGCCTGCGGAAAAGCCGAAGCCGGCGAATACCTATGCCCCCAAGCCCGGGTCTTCAAGCGAGAGTTCCAAGCCGGCGGCCCAAGCAAATCCGGCAATCGAAGAACCCGAGGCAAAGAGAGAAACAAGCGAAACCCCTTTGGTGGCCGAAGTAAACGGACAGCCCGTCAGCGCCTACGACTTTGAAAAATTGCTGATCGAGCAGTTGCAGGCAGGCATCAACGACAGCGTCGAATTGCGCAAAAAAGTTCGCGACGAATTGGTTGTTCAGACTCTATTGAGTCAGCTGGCGATGGAAAATGGATTGGACGCTTCGAAAGAGGTGGAACTAGCCTTCGAATCCGCCCGTCGAACGATTTTGTCCAATGCGTGGCGTCAAAACTGGGCCAGGGAAAACCCGGTCGAAGAAAAGGAAATCGCCAGCGAATACAATGCGACGATTCAAAGGCTCGGGGGCACCGAGTTTCAATTGAGGCAAGTCGTGGTTCCTGATGAAACCGCCGCTCTCTTGATCCTCGACCAGTTGGAGGAGGGCAAGGACTTGGGGGATCTGGCCAGGAAATACACCACCGAAGCGGGTGGAAAGAAAAGCAAGGGCTTGCTGCCCTGGGTGAGCCCCAGCCTGCTTTTGCCGCCTTTGGGAGATTTGGTGTCGAAGGCGAAGGCGGGCGATCTGCTGGAGTCTCCGGTTAGAACCCAAGCCGGTTGGCACGTCGTGCGGGTCGAAGGAGTCAGGGCCCTGAAGCCTCCCTCCGTCGAACAACTGAGTCAACAACTCAGCCGTGGTATCAAGCAGCAAAGACTGACCCGGGAAATCCAGAAACTGCTGGATCAGGCGAAGATCAAGTTCTGAGGGCGGGCTAGCCGAATTGCCTCCTCGAGGCAATCAGGGCGCAGGGATCGGAGAAAGGACGCCGGAGAAACTCAGAAAACGTCATCCTCGATGCCGTCGTCGTATTCGTCGTAAGTGTCGAAGGACGAACTGTCCGCTTGAATCTCCTCGGAGCCATTGCCCGAAACCTCGACGCTGAATCCATTGACGGAAGTGAACCACTTGGTCACGCCATCCTTGCCCTGCCATTCGCGCCCGTTGATTCTGGCCTCGATCCTGACCTGATCCCCAACCTGCAGATCTTTGCTCTTTTGAATGCTCTCCTTGGTGAATTCGACGGGGATCGGGTTGTCCCAGCGACCGTCTCCGGTTTCCACCACCACTTGGTGCTTCTTGAAGCCGTTGGCCCCATACTCGCGGATTTCGTCCACAAACTTTACCTCACCCCTTATCGTTACTTCGTTCATTTCAATGGTTAAAAATTTTACCTAAGTCTTTTTGCAAAGATACAGCTCAACAAAAAGGAGATTCCAACAGCAAGAAAGAAGTAAGGAAACTCGGAAAAAAAAGTGATCGGGAGGATACTTGGGAGAGACTTTCAGACCGAATGTCTTAGAGGAAATCGGTGTAGAGAATATTTTCCATATTCTTGGCCGCCGCCACCAACTGGGCGTTCAAGTGAACTTGGTCCTTGGATTTGTGAAATACGCTCATCGCCGCGGGAATATCAAGGGACTCTCCGACCTCGATGGATTTTTCCAAGCCCATTACCTTTTCCTGGAGTTCGCCCATTTCGCTCATGATTCTTTGTTGTTCGGCTGCATTCAGCCCTCTGGCCTCAATGAGAGTATCCATAAATCCCGTAAGGTCTTCCACGCTATAGTCGTTGAGTGAATAAGTGGGGTCATCGGTTTCAGGTTCGAGAGCGGCCTGGAAGTTCGGGTCGTTGTCAATGAGTCTCTTTAAGGCGATCTGACTCTGGTTGATCCAATCTTCCGCCCCAGCCAAAGAAATACCACGAAAGATACCCGTTTGACCGTTCAATATGGATTCTCCGTTCGGATCGGTCGCCAGGTCGACCGCAGAGGGAGCAGAGCCCGACATCAAATCGTCGGAAGGCAGAATTATGTCGGGGTAATTCGCTTTCACCCGGTCGGTAAAAAGAAAGAGGGCATCGTTGACTTCGTTGAAAAATTGAGATCCCGAGTTATCAACGAATATGCCCATGGCATCGGGTAAGTCCGTGCCGTTGTTCGTCATCTCCTGAAACTTGCTCCATAGAAAATCGGCCTGATCGTTGGGGTCCGGCATGTTTGGAGTTCTACCACTAGCACTCAAGGTAAACTCTTCCCGGCCCAGTCCCCGGTATACTTTGGCCAGACCCTCCAAGTCGGTCGTTTCATTGTAACCGGTGGGTACGACCTCTCCTCCGTCGGCGTCAATGCCGCCCCCCGCAGCAGCTGAAATTACTGATTCCGAAACTACGACGGCAATTTCCGCCCTTATGCCAAGCCCTTCCGTAAAGGCTTCCCAGGCGGCCCGGTCATCGATGAATTTTTGCTCTCCCGTTGCAGTTGGAGCATAACCTCCGAGTCCGTCTCCCTCCGATTCATCGGTCAAGGTGATGGCCAGTAATTTCTTATCGAGTGTTTTGGGCGCCTGGCCGGGCT
Organism: Opitutia bacterium; assembly: GCA_038116775.1. Lineage (GTDB taxonomy): Bacteria > Verrucomicrobiota > Verrucomicrobiia > Opitutales > Seribacteraceae > Seribacter. Next base: position 6,066 of record JAYOEB010000073.1, read on the forward strand.
CGGTGTGGTAAATGCCCCAGCGCGATAATTGAAGAGTGGCGTCGGCGGCCTTGTCGCTCGATTGCTGGAGCAAATCATCGGTGTCGACGGCGGGTCCGAACAAGGTCTTGGAATCCTGGGTCGAAAAGAGACTGATCCCATTCCATTTGGATTGGGCGATCGAACGCAGTTCCATTTGCAATTCGTTGAATTCCTTGTCGTAGGCGGCTTTGTCCGTGGCGCTGGCTATGGGGGATTCGGATTTGATCTTGATTTCCGCGCTACGATCCAAGATGTTGCCGATTACCTTGAACATTCCATCCTGGGCTTGGAGGAGGGATAGGGAATTCTGCAGGTTTTCCTGGATTTTCATGTTCTTGATCACATCCATCTTGACCTTGCCCAACTTGCTCGATTCCCCAACGTCGTCGGAAGCGTGCATGATGCGCTTGCCGGTCTGAAGGTGCCGGTTGATCTTGGCGTGATTTTCGAAAGCTTGGTTTAAATTGTTTACGACGGATCGAGACAAGGACAGGGATTCCATGACGAAGCGGGTTAGGTGTTAACTGATTAGAATTTTCCAGTACAGTCGACTGTTCGCCGGTCAACTTTAACGAAAAACAAACAAAATTTCACTTTTCGGGCTTCGTTAAGCCTGAAACTTTCGATTTCATTGCTCAAAATTTTGACGTCCGATTTGTGAGTTCGGTAAAAGAGTGGGGTGAGGATTCTTCTTTTTTGCCTTGTCGTTCCGTTGGTGTTGAACGGTTGTTTCTCGGCGACTTCTTTCTTCGACTCGAATTCACCGGCGGGTCAAGACGAGGGAAGACTCTACCACTTGGTTCTCTGTTGGCTCAAGGAACCCGGAAACGAATCCCAAATCGAGCGAATCGCGAAGGTCTGTGAAAACTTCGCGAAGATACCCGAAGTGAGGGAAGTTGCGGCGGGTAGGGTGGTTTCTTCCGAAAGAACGATCGTGGACGACGGTTTCGACGTTGGCATTCTCGTCGTGCTTAGCGACGAAGAGGCGCTGCAAGCCTACCTCGATCACCCCATCCACCGAAAGGCCAAGGATGAGGTCTTGCTCCCCTTGGTAGAAAAGGTCGTGGTCTACGACTTCAAGAAATGAAGGACTAATCGTTGGGCGTCCATCCCAACACGAGGTCGAAACGGGCGCTTACCTCTCCGATCTTCGAATCCCTAATCGGCTTGAAGGGAATGATCAGAGAGTTGCGGGCCTCGGGGTCTTCGACTTTTTTGAGGATGAAATCCATCTCATTTCTGGGTTCTCCCCTTACGTAGCACTGGGTGGTGAGTTTTCGGCGTCCTTGGTGAGAAATGGCAAAGTGAATGTGAGGGGTTCTTCCCGAGTACGGACTGGGTTTCAGGGTCCGAAAATAATACCTGCCTTTCGAATCCGTCAGAAACTTGCCGTATCCTTGAAAATTGGAGTCCAATTTGGCCCGGGGACCTCCCTTGCCGTGAAGGTAGACGCCGTTGACGTCGACTTGCCAGATTTCCACCAAGGCGTTGGGGATCGCATTGCCTCGGGCATCCATGACTTTGCCCCTGAGGTGGGCGATCGTACCCACCGCTGGGGTAAGGGAGTCGTTTATTATGATCACGTCGTTGTCCGTATCCAGTGGCATATTGTCTGGATAAAATGGACCTTGCGTCTGCTTGGGAGTCAAGGTGAGGATTTCAGCCATTAGACCGGGCACGCAGTACAGGGATGAGATCCAAAGGCCCTGTTGCAGAAATGACCGTCTGGGTAAATGAAAGGATCTCATTTCGCCAAGCTAAGACCGAGCCAGCCAAAACGAAAGAAAAAATTCACTCCTTTGCAGAACTAATTTTCAGGGCATGCCCCAGTCGCACGAGTCTTACAGATCGTCTCAAAGCCATGCGTGGTCTGCAAAAGGCCGGTTGGCGCAGGTGGGGAAAGCCAAACGCGGATGGAATCGGGAGGATCTTAATCGATGAGCATTTCCTTGGCTGATTTTCCCTGGGGAATCATCGGCAGGACGTGCTCGGTGTAGGGAACGATCACTTCGAGAAGATAGGGTTCTTCTGCTTCCAGCATTTCCCTCATCGCATCACGCAAATCTTCGCGTTTGGATACCCGGCGGGCCTTGACCCCAAAACCCTCGCACATTTTCACGTAGTCCGGATAGATGGCGTCCAAATTATCGGGGCCGCCGATGTTCTCGGGATCGCAGAGGATGGTGTGTCCCCGAACCGACTCGTAAAAACGATCTTCCCATTGCACCACCATGCCGAGGTGCTGGTTGTTGAGCAGCAGGCACTTGGCGTTTATCTTCTCTATCTTCGCCGTAGCCAGTTCTTGCACGTTCATGATGAAGGAGCCGTCGCCGTCTATGTCTATGACCTCCTTGTCGGGACGGGCCACCTTGGCTCCGATGGCGGCGGGATAGCCGAATCCCATGGTTCCCAGACCGAGGGATGAAATGTAGGTACGGGGTTCCTTGAACTTGTAGTGTTGAGCGGCCCACATTTGGTGCTGGCCAACGCCGGTGGTGATGATCGCCTCACCCTTCGATTCCTGGTAAAGAACGTCGACCGCTTCCTGGGAAGTGATGTGTTCCCCTTTTTCATACTTGAAGGGGTGTTTCTTCTTCCAGCCTCGGAGGGTGGAGGACCAATCGGAAAGATCGGGTTTTTCAAATCCCTCGCTTTTGAAGAGTTCGGACATTCGCTTCAGAGCGTACTTGACGTCGGAACGAATGGGGAAGTGGGCGTGAACGTTCTTGTTGTGTTCGGACTTGTCCAGGTCGAAATGGATGACGTAGGCATCCGGGGCGTACTTGGCGACGACCCCGGTGATCCGGTCGTCAAACCGGGCCCCGGCGCAAATCAGAAGGTCGCTGTCGCAGACCGCCCAGTTTCCGGCGACCGTGCCGTGCATGCCGTACCAGTACAGGGATTGTTCGTGGTCAGGATCAAAAACCCCCAACCCCATCAGGGTATGGGCAACGGGAAGACCGGTAAGTTCGGCGAATTCCCGAAGTTCGAGGTGAGCCTCGGCGGAAATGATGCCTCCACCCGTGTAGAGGACGGGTTTTTTGGATTTGCAAATTAAATTGAGAACCTCAAGCAGTTCTTCGTCGGAGGCCTGGGGCACGTCCAGTTTGTAGCCCTCGAGATGAGGAATTTCGGTAGGGAAGAAGGGTTCGAAGACTTTTTGCTGAACGTCCTTGGGGATGTCGATGACCACGGGACCCGGGCGTCCGCTTTCGGCAAGGTAGAAAGCTTCCTTGACGATTCCAGGGAGGTCCTCGGCGGTCAGGACGAGATAACTGTGCTTGACGATGGGCAACGTCATGCCGAAGAAATCAGTCTCCTGAAAAGCGGCCTTGCCGATGAATTGCTGGTAGACCTGACCCGTGATGGCGACGAGGGGAATACTGTCCATGAAGGCGTCGGCGATGCAGGTGACCAAGTTGGTCGCGCCCGGACCGGAGGTGGCCATGCAAACCCCGGCTTTTCCGGTCGCCCTGGCGTAGCCGTGCGCCATGAACCCGCCTCCTTGCTCCTGACGGGGAAGAATGGTGCGGATTTTTTCGGAACGAGTAAGGGATTGGTGCAATTCCATCGAGGCTCCGCCCGGGTAGGCGAAGACCACTTCCACACCCTCGCGCTCAAGGGCGGTGACGAGAACGTCAGCCCCTTTCATGGCGGGACCATGCTCGCCTTTTGCTTCGGGATCGGGTTGTCGGATGGATTGCGTGCTCATAATCAGTGATTCGAAAAGTTATTAACATGCCAAAGACACCCGGCCTTTTCAAGGACGAAAGCGTTCCGCCCAAGCTTCCTCGGGAATTAAATCAAATCCCGGAGATCGCCGAGGTCGAGGGAAAGGTTGGTCGCTTCCGCTTCCTCGAATACTTGTTCGAGGAGCTTTCTCTTTGATTTTTGCAAGTCCAGAACCTTTTCCTCCACGGTTCCGGAGGTGATCAATTTGTAGATCGTGACCCTTTTTTGCTGCCCAATTCGATGAGCCCGGTCGCTTGCCTGAGCTTCCACCGCCGGATTCCACCATGGGTCGAAGTGGAGGACGACGTCCGCGGCGGTCAGGTTTAATCCGGAACCGCCCGCTTTCAGCGAAATCAGAAAGATGGGAATGGACTCGTCCCCCTGAAAGCGATCGACTTGCGTCATGCGGTCCTTGGATGATCCGTCGAGATAACAGAAGTCCAGGTGTGCGGCTTCCAGTTCGTTTTTCAAGAGTTGGAGGACTTGCGTGAATTGAGAAAAGACGAGCATGCGGTGGCCTGCCTCCAGGCAGGTGTAGAGAAGTTCGCGGAAAACCTTGATTTTGCCGGATTGATCCGCTTGGAAATCGGGAACCACGAGGCGGGGGTCGCAGCAAATTTGACGAAGACGGAGAAGTTGGGTAAGGGTTTGCATCCTCATCGCGCCCTCCGAAGCCCCTGATTCCGCGAGTTTGTCCAGTTGCTTTTCCGAAGAATTTCTTATTTCGCCGTACAGCGCCCTTTGCTCCTCGGTCATTTCGACGTGCAGGGCTTGTTCGATTTTATCGGGCAACTCGGGGGCTACCTCGAGCTTGCTTCTTCGCAATAGGTAGGGGGCGGATTCCTTGAGAATTCTCCGCTCATGCCATATCCGCTCTTCTCCACGCGAGCTTGAGGGAAGGTTGGGCCGAGCCCCGGGGAGAAGAAATTCCATCAGGGAGAGGAGATCGGACACGCTGTTCTCTATGGGCGTCCCCGTAAGCAGGAACCGACCTTCGCAAGCCAAGGAAGACATGGCCTGGGCGTTGTTGGTTCTGCGGTTTTTGAGATGCTGGGCTTCGTCCCCGATCACGCAAAGAAAGCTCATATCTGCAAATAGCTCCAAGTCACGGACCAAGGTTCCGTAGGAAGTGATGATCAGGTCATGGGCTTCCAATTCGCTTGCATCATCAGTTCGTTGGGCGCCGTGATGAAGAAGAACGGAGAGTTGGGGACAAAATCGTTGAGCCTCCCTTCGCCAATTCTCCGTCAGAGTCGCCGGGCAAACGACTAGAGAGGCGGCTTGGGAATCTTTTTCCTTCCGGGCGGCGCAAAGGAAGGCTAGAGTCTGCAGGGTTTTGCCAAGGCCCATTTCGTCGGCAAGAATGCCCCCGAGATCATTTCTGAAAAGATGCAGCATCCAGGCGACGCCCGTCGCTTGGTAGGGGCGAAGAATAGAGGTCAGACTCTCTTCCAGGGGGGCGGGGGGCAGGCATGAAAGATCCCGCAGAGCCAAGCTTCTTTCTTTCCATCGGGCTGGGGCCTCGAATCGGGGATCGGACTCGAGTAGGAATTCTTCCAGCGCGGGAACTTGGAACTTTTGTACGGGATGACGCGCCCGGGCGAGCAGAGGGGCATCCGCGTCGCCCGAGATGATTTTCTGCAGGGCGCCGGCCTTTTCCCTCAAGTCTTTGCTGAGAAGAAAGATTTTCTTGCCCTGGCGAAGGTGATTCTTTCCGGTGGCCAAGGCGTAATCCAGTTCGTCGGAAGACACTCCCTCGGCTTCGATGCGGACTTCGA
>JAYOEB010000074.1:0-847 GCA_038116775.1 Opitutia bacterium
GGGCCGCCTTAGTCTCGACGTCTTGGAAGCCGCCGGCATCGATGAAAGCGGACGCAAAAGCAAACCTCACTCCATTCAAATCGGAGTCGGAAGACCGATTGTGGGATTGAACCGCTTGACCGCTTGGTGGACCTTTGACGAAAACAACGGCACCGAAGTCCATGATTATTTTGGAAATTACCTCGGCACTTTCGCAGGAGTCAACGGAGCCATTCCAAATTTCGATTCCTCAAACGCGAAATTCGGAAGCTGTCTCTATTTTCCCCAAAACGCCTGGGTTTCCACCAATGCCTACGCCGCGGATTTGGGAATCGACGGAAGCAACGACCGCACCATTTCCTTCTGGATGCATACCTTGGACCACGAACTGGGGGGAGGAGACGTCTATCAGCCCGGCGTCTACGGCATCGGCAGAAGATATTCCTTCGAAGGCTCCAATCACGGCATTTGGGCAATCAGAGGATTTTGGGACCAAGACAGTTACAGACGCTTCTTTTCCTCGCACTGGGGTCACGACCCGCAAGTGTTCATCGCCGAGGGAGTCAAAAACAAATGGGTTCACGTCGCTCATCAGTACGCCGGGCGAGATATTTTGGTTTACGTCAACGGCTCGCTTCGTCTGACCGACACCAGAAAAGGAATGGACACCCAAAATTATTTTCCTTTGCAAATTGGTCGTTGGACGGAAGAAAACTCCCAGATGACCGCGGACGGAAGGCACAAGAGAACCTACAAAGGTTGGATCGACGACTTTCGCGTCTACGACGCGGCCCTGAGCGAGACGGAAGTTCTTGAAATTTACGGTGGCGGCACCAGTGACTTTCAAGTCGTGGCCTCTCTGGAGATC
>JAYOEB010000074.1:857-1546 GCA_038116775.1 Opitutia bacterium
CTGGGACGCCTTTCTGGGGCTTATCGATTCGATCGTCGACGGCGATCCCAGCCAAGGTCGCATTCGCTTCACCCGCAATCAGAAATCGATACCCACCCTTGACTTCAACCTGAGTTCCGACCTGCTGATGACGGGAGGGGCCATAGTCCCGGACAGCTTGCAATGGGATGAGTCGGATGGTTCCTACACCTTCGATTACGAAGTCGATTCCAGCCTGTCCGATCCCTCCGTACTCGAGCAAGTCAAACCGGACTTGTTTTCGGGACTGACCTTGTGGCTCGATGCAAATGATTCCAACGCCATCTTGGATGGAATCGGGGTTTGGAACGACAAAAGCGGCAATAACCGTCACGCCTCGGTATCGCTCGGAACGCCCACTTACAATTCCAGCGGCGGCCCAGGTGGAATGCCGGTGATCGAGATCAGAAGAGAAGGAGGAAACGATGCCTTGAGCATCGGAGGCACCGCCTTTTTCGCCAAGGAACATTATTACGTCTTTCGAAGCGCCCAAACTGCAAAATTCGACTATTACGGGGGTGTGCTGGGTCATTCCAGTTCTCGAAGTTCAAATTATCTCTTTGAGAATTCCAATTCCCATTTTCACAGCAATCAATACCCACTTGCCGTCAGTCAGAACGGCGTCGATTTGGGTGGTAATTTCGGGCTTTCTGACATCGGTTCGTACATGG
>JAYOEB010000074.1:1556-11490 GCA_038116775.1 Opitutia bacterium
GTTCTGCGCGTTGAAGTCGACGATGCCGCCACCGGTCCTCATTCCAACTACCGCATCGGCACCACCAACGAGGGAAATAATTGGTGCGCCTCCGTCGACGTCGCCGAAGTCGTTGCCTTTCAAAGTGCCTTAAGCGCCGACAACCGTCAAAAAATGGAGGGCTACCTGGCCCATAAGTGGGGCCTGGCCTCCAACCTAACCGGTGGGCACCCCTACTCCGCCTCCGCTCCCTCCGCATGGAATCCAGCCGACGTTTCGCCTGCCCTATGGCTAGACGCCAATGACGGAGCCACCGTGCAAACGATTCCTCACTGGAAGGACAAAAGCAAGAGCGCTCGATTCGCGACTGCGTTCGGTTCTCCGACCCTGGTTCCCGAAGGACTCAACGGCAAGCCGGTCATGCGATACAGCGGAACCGACGGAGAATATCATCAATTCGGGAACATCACCAACATCCGTACCGTGATCTGGCTATGGAAGCACTCGGGCGGGTGGTACTTCATGCTGGGCGACGACAACCGATTCCATTTTCACAGACAGTCGAACATGTTCGACTATTCCGGAAACTCCGACTACGTCAAAAACGGAAGCCTTCGCCTCAACGGCAATCAGGTCGACGTGACCTCGACCGGTTTTCAATCGCAAATGAGCATCCTCTCGCTCAGAACAACCGGAAACGTCGAAGCTTCCAACTTCTCCAACGACAGAAACATCGGCGGCAGGTACGGCAAGGGCGACCTTGCCGAATTGCTGATCTACAACACGCCTCTAAGCGACGCCCAAATTTCGAACGTCGAACAATACCTGAACACGAAGTGGGGACTTGGACATTGGATCGATACCGCCCCGATGATTATTCTCGGCGAAAATAAGGTTGAGGACGCCTTTGGTGAGGGAAACAGCCTGACCTTTGCGGTAACCCGAAAAATGCACCGGGCGGTGACCGCCGGCGACGACCTGATCGCATGGTGGCCGTTCGACGACGACGCCCTGGGAGGGGACGTTCGAGTAATCGGCAAATCCCAGGAGGCCAGAACCGCCGATCTTTTTGATGCCGAGGTCACGAAATACGGAAGGTTCGGACAAGGAATAAGATTTTACAAGGACCAGACGGATGCCCGCATGCGGATCAATGACAATGGGGTCGACCTTGGCGCAGCCTGGACGCTTTCCGCCTGGGTACGGAACGTCCTTCCTCCCCGAAGCTCCGCTTATTCCACTCTTTACCGCGGGCAAAGCAGGCAAGGCAATGGTCTGATTGACTATGACCGCTACCTGGTGATGCGCGGTTCCAACGGAATGCTTCATTCCTTTGACGGGTCCGAAGAGGATGAGGAAGACCGCTTCCGCAATTCCGGATACTTGCTCGACGCGGTGAGTTTGGACGGATGGCATCTCCTGACCGTCGTTGGCGAAGGCTCCCGCACTTCCTTCTTCGCAGACGGGATATTCGTCGGCGACACCGACCGCAAGGACGACAGCGACGTCTACTACGTCGGAAACTCCAGTGACGGCGAGCTCTTCGCCGAATACGTGGACGACGTCCGCGTCTACGGAACCGCCCTCAGCCCCTCTGAGGTATCCGAGATCTACGGGGGAGGCTTTGGCGATCAGTTTGCATCGGTAAGGGTCGAGGACAACTCATCAAGGGACGCCAACCCGCGATTATTCAAGCTATCCTTTGGCAAGGACGGTCAACCCGTTCCGGTTTCCAACTTCAGCAGCCATGACCTGGAGGCAACTCCCGGTAGCATCGTCGGGGCGAATCCGATCGAAGGGGGAGCCAGTTTCATCGTATCCGTTTCTCCTGAAGCGAATCGAACTCTTCACTCCTTGAGCATACCCAGCGTACCCGTTCGTTTCGACGATTTGAGTCTCTGGCTTGATGCCAGCGACTCTATCCTCGAGAAGCCTCATTTTTCCTTATGGCTGGATGCATCGGATGCTTCCACCATCCTAACTGGCTCGGGCGATGAAGTAAAGACCTGGACGAACAAGATCGATCCTTCCGTCAAATTGCATGGGCATGCCAGTTTCCCCCCTAACAGCGGCGATTCCATCAATGGGTTGAACGCCATCAATTTTGACGGAGCCACGGGCAATTACGAACGCATCGAGGCCAAGAAGAACGGTTCCGAAAACTGGAGCGCCCTATCCGCTAATGGAGACGTCGGCGGAACTTATTCCGACATGGCCTTCTTCATAATCATGGAAATCGATACCCTGACTCGTTCGAGTTGGCCATTCGGTACCAACTTCGGGGGGCACTTCCCATGGAACAACGGTCATATTTTCATGGATACCCCCAGCCGTATAAACGGTCATTTCTTCAGCGCCGCCACGCCTACGCTCGTCTCGGGATACTATTCCACGACCGATTCAACCAGGGAATTTTACAAGGACGGAGCCCTGATCATGTCAGCCACAAACGTTCAAAGCATGAATGCGGGGCACTTCACCTTCCCCAATTCTGCCTGGAACACCTATGACTGCAAGGTCGGCGAAATAATCGTAAGGAACGGCGTGTTCCGTGAAATCGAACGTCAGTCCGTCGAGGGATACCTCGCTCACAAGTGGGGACTGGATTCCGAATTACCCGCGTCGCATCCTTTTAAGAATCAAGCGGCGGATAGCCTTGTCGGTGGATTTTGGAAGGATAAGAGCGCATCTCAAAACCATGCGGTTGCCGTGGGCGCCCCCAGCCTGATTGCCAATCAGCAAAATAATCTCCCCGTCATGAGATACGCGGCCAACGAGTTCGACTATCACGAATGGGAGGACTTGCAGCACGTCAGAACCGTTTTCAGCGTCATCAGAAGAAATAATGCATCAACTACCTATGGCGGTGTTTTGGCCGACGACGACCAGAACCATTTTGGTGCCGATGGTCCGACCATTCTCCACTCCGCAAACGCGGACGAGAATTTGCTGCAGGGGCTGATCCGCTTAAACGGAACCACCGGCTCAACCAGCTCGACTTCCTTCACGGATGGTCAATTCGACCTCATATCGCTTCGGAGCGCCGGCGAGGTCGAAGCCAGCCGAATCGGCAAGGATCGCTCCATGACCGACTCGTCTCATTATCTAGACGGAGATTACGCCGAATTGCTGGTCTACGATCGAGCCCTCAGCGATGATGAAATTGAAAAGGTGGAGGCTTATCTGGCTCACAAGTGGGGACTCGCATCGAATCTCGACGCCTCCCATCCCTACAAAGCCCAATCGGTAGTGACCTTGGGTAAAAGATTTTCCTACGATGGAAGTTTTCCCGTCGAAAACTTTCACTTTGATTTCCTTTCACATGAGGTGGTTTTCGACGAAGCATCGCTCTTGAGTCGTTGGAGATTCGACGAAGAGGTCCAACTGGGGAATAAAATCATCATCAGGGATATGGGAGTGGGTCGGAACGATGGGTACCTCGGCGGGGACGCTCAATTGGTCTCCGGGAAGTTCGGCCTCGCCCTTTCCTTGGACGGAGATCGGGATTATCTCGAAATCCCCAGATTTCGAGGGATTCGTGATCACGGCAACCTGACCATATCGGCATGGGTCAAACTCAGCGACCTTGGCCTTGACGACGACCGTGAGGACGGGGCTGTCTTTGCCACCAATTCTAATCAGGAAAACAACCTGCTCTTCTGGTACAACGTAAACGCCGCCGGAGCAGCCAACCGGACCTTTACCCTGAATATCGGCAACCCCGACGTCAACCTCAACCGTTTGGATGGTCCGGACGGACTGGCCCTGCAGAACCGGTGGCAAAACTTGACCGCGGTTATGGACGGCCAATCGCGATCCATTTATCTTAACGGCAAGCTCAAGGCTCAGTCAGTTGGCTCCGACAATCAAATTACCGTAGAAGGCTCCGATGTCCGCTTGGGCTCATGGGAGGACGACGCCAACTTTGATTTCGAAGGCAGCCTGGATGAGCTTAGGATCTACGATCGTTCTCTAAGCGCTTCCGAAGTCAACGTCCTTTACGGAAATGACCTTGGCGATTTGGGTCTTACTCCGATTATTTCCGTAGATGCCGAAAACACCGCCACCTCGGTGACCGGCCGCGTTGACTTTGCCAAGGCAGGTAGCCTGCAAGCGGTAAGTGGATTTGACGCGTCCGACTTAAATATCGAAGGCGGGGTCATCACCAGCTTCAACCCCGATGGTGAAGGATATCTCTTTGAAATCACTCCATCCCTTCCCTTCGCCAGAACGATCATCTCTCTTGAAGGCGGCGCCGCCCAGTACGGGATTCTGGAATCCGAACCCACGACCCTCGCATTTGCCCAGAGTCCCCCGGTCACCGCTAAGACCGACCTGATTTTATGGTATCTCTTTGCCGATGCCAATGAAACGGAAATCTCGGACCTATCCGGGCAAGACAACCATGGGAACAATTCCGGTGGTGATCTCGTACCCGGTAAATTCGGAACCAGTGTTTCGCTCAACAATGGGGATTTTCTTTTCAGCGATGGCGACCGGCTTTCCCTTACCCAAGACTTCACCCTTTCGTTGTGGGCCAAGGTTCTGGACGATTCCGATGGCATCATTGCTGACGACGGACGATTCTCGATTGAGGTTCAAGAAGACGGCAAACTGGTTGCCGGCGTCCTCACCAGTTCTGGTTTGGCCGAAGCCAAGACAAGGGTACCCAGTGGTCAATGGAGTCATTTTGTCGTCTCCTATGACGGAAAGACGGTTGCTTTGTTCGTAGACGGTGAAAAAAAATCCGAAAGCCCGCAAGACGGGTACCTGTCTTGGGAGAACGACGCAGACCACACTCTTTATTTTAATCGCGACGCAAACTCGAACCGCTACGGAAAAGTCATCCTAGATGACCTCCGTATTTACAAACGGGCTTTGGTGGAATCTGAAATCAATCTGCTTTGGTCACAAGGCGCCGGAGACCTTGGATTGAGTCCTTTGATTTCCGGCGACCGGCTTTTCTCAACCCAGGTTTCTCCCCAACAAGTTCGTTTTCTAAGGAATAACCTCGAGGTTCCCGCCACTTCCTTGGAAAGCAGTGAAGTCAATGCGACGACTGGAACGATTGATAATTTTTCCTCCGTTCTCCTGACCTATGATTTGAACGTCAGCGAAACTCCTTCCGAAATTCGTATCTCCATACCTTCAGGCGCGGTTGAATACGAAGGAAACGCAAGCGTGGCCGGAGCCTTTGAATTCAGCAAGCGTATTCAAACCGCAGTTGAAGACGACCTCTTGGCCTGGTATGACCTTGACGATCTCAAAGGAATCGAAATTACGGACCGCTCGGGAAGAATGCGACATGCCGAGTATGCCAAAATCGACGCCACCGCCCCAGGAGAAGGCGATCTTGATTATTCCACTTCCTCCGAACCTGGCGCGAGGGCTTTCGACGATCAACTGGATTCGAACGGAAGGTGGCTCGCGGAACAAAGCGAACTGCCCAACGTCTACGTCCGCTATGCATTCGACGCCCCGATTGTCATCGGCGGGTATAGAATCGTCAACCAAGACTCCCAGATCGAAACCCGAAGCCCGAAATCATGGACTTTCGAAGGTTCCATGGAGCCGGACTCCAATTACGTCGTCTTGCACAGCGTGAGCGGAGAAACCGGGTGGACTGCCTGGGAAGCAAGAGACTTTCGTATTTCTTCGGTCGGAGCCTACCAGTATTACAAAGTCGTTTTCAGCGAGGCTGTCGGCAGCAATGCTTATCTCGGAGTAGGAGAGATTGAATTGTTTCCCGCTCCAAACTCATACCAAGGCAGGTTCGGCAAGGCAATAGACTTGAATGGGGAATACTTTGATCTGCCTATCAAGACGAGGCAGGAGGCGAATGGGGATGGATTGAGTTTGGCAGTCTGGACGTACCCCCGGCAAGTCAGCGGAGGAGCCCAGGACAGCGAACGCGTGATTTTCTCAACTGACTCGGGCGGGTGGGATTGGTCTGCCTCCTTTCGGTTTGGAGCCTTGAACCTATGGACGGGGACGGCAAGGGAGCAAACCCCTCAAACCGCTATGGAAAATCGTTGGCATCATCTGGTCGCAGTATTCAACCCGGCCGAAAACAGGGTGATCTCCTATTTGAACAACCTTCAGGTAACCACGAGCTCCCTGGGATTCGACGACGACTCCGAGTTCTTACGCATCGGGAAAGACTACGATCGACGGGCGTTTGATGGCTTGATCGACGACGTCAGGGTTTGGGGCCGTCCACTGGGCGTTGATGAAGTCGATAAGCTCTGGGGTAATGGCATGGGAGACTTGGGCCCGAGAGGCCGCTTTGAAATCGAAAGTCCGGCATGGAGCCTCGAGTTAAATGGAAAGATAGTCTTCAATCAGGCCGTCGCCGGCTTCGACCCCACCGAAGACCTCGATGCTATCGGTTTTAGCTTTTCTCAGTTTACCGAAGTCGATGGCTCCGGGGGCAAGGCTTGGAATTTTTCGGGAAACCCCGATTCACTTGCTCCAAGTCAGCTTAGTTTGCAGTTGAAGGAAAATTCAATCACTGATTCCTTCGGCTTGGGCAACCAATCGTTTTCTCAAGAAGTCGACTTCCGCCCCCATCGGACAGCCGAAGGAGAGCTTGTCCTTTGGTGGGAACTGGATGAAGGAAGTGGAAGCAAGGCTTATGACTCCTCCCTTGAAGTCGACCCGAACTGGACGCCCGCTTCAGATCCCACCGACAACTTGATTTGGCTGGACGCAAGTGATGCATCCAGCATCACCGAAAGTGCCGGAACCGTAACGGCTTGGAATGACAAAAGCGGAGCCGCCAATCATCTTTCCGCCCCCAACCCCGCCGACCCAAGTACGGGAACCGAGAACTTAAACGGACTGAACGTCCTGACTTTTGACGGAGACGACTACTTGACCCGCGATGCGCTGACCAACCTGTCCGACTCCGACCAAACCTGGTTCATCGTGGCCAAAGTCGAGCTTGGAGGAGTCGATCAGGCTGATGACGCCATTATCGCCTATGATGAATGGATTGCAGGAAACTGGCAGATCCAAGCCGGCAACGCATCCGAATTCCGAGGAAGGGTAATGAAAAACATCACTGGATCTTGGGTGGGAACTTCCGTTTTCTCCAACCAGGATCTTTCGGGAAGCCACCACTTGTATTGCGTGGAACTCGACCGCGGCAATCAATCGCTTTCCAATTGGCTGGATGGAAACCTCAACGACTACAAATTGTACGACCCCGTCCCTCATCGGGAAAACAAACGGTTTTCCGTCATGTGCAACCGTGGCAGAAACAAACCGACGGCAGGGGCCGTTGCCGAGGTGATCGCAATCTCTTCCGTCGAGGAAGCGAAAAGATTGCGAGTCCAAAACTATCTCGCCCGAAAATGGGCTCTGCCGATTGGGCAAAACCTAGGGGCTACCGGAAGCAATTGGTCTGCTCCCGGACTCTTCGGGGATTCCATGATCGAATGGAATGGAAGCAACGGTGGAGCCGTCGTCAACGAAGCCGGCCTCGCCGGTCCTTTGCCCGAAGCAACCATTAGCCTCTGGATCAGACCCAGTAGTTCTAACTTCCATATCCTCAGTCTGGAAAACACTCAGGGCTCGAACTTGGCCGTTTATCTTGAAAACCAACGACCAGTTTTCCATCTGGCTGGAATGAACCAGCAAACTTTGCCGGGCGTCGACAAGGAAAGGTTTTGGAGCCATGGCCATATCCCGCTCAATCAATGGAATCACTTGGCGGTCAGTTACGATCTAAATTCCAAGCAAGCGAAGTTCTTTCTCAACGGAAAATTGGATGCGGAGATCGTCTTTGCAGGTAAAATCCCCCTACCCCTCGACGCAGGCTTTCGCTTGGGACCGCAAGATGGAACCGAGGCCTCCACCACTTTGGGGGCAGTTGATGACTTTCGCATTTACGAACGAGCTCTCAACGAATTCGAAATCTCCCTAATCTTTGGAGATCGACAAGGAGACTTCGGTACCCGAAGCATCGTCTTTTCATATCCCGAAGAACTGAGGCTTCCCATTGAAGTGACGGTTCACTTTCTTGAGGATGGATTTCCCGTCGAGCTCGGGGCCAACCCACCTCAAAATCTAGAAATCGGAGATCTTCAACTCACCAACGGAACCGCTGCTGGTCTTGCAAAAGAGCAAGATGGCGTTTGGAAGTTCGAAGTCACGCCCATCGACCCCGCCAGTCCCGCGACGATTGGAATTCAAATAAACGGAACGGACGTCTACACCTCGGTATTCGGAGAACCCTTTGCCGACGGAAGCGCAAGCATCGAATATAATCCGGGCAACCCAGCCATCCTTTCCTCCGACGCCTCCTACTGGTCGGTGGGTGAGTCTTCGACTTTCCAAGTCATCGCCAGCGACGCCACCTCCGTATCCATCGCCAATCTCCCCGCAGGACTCGAGTTCAACGATACCAGCAGGCAAATCTTCGGCACCCCCCAAAGCGCATCCTCCGCCAACCTTGTGATTACCGCCACCAACCCCGTCCTCGGAAGTTCTGTCCAAAACCACCTTCTTTCAGTGGTCGATCCAAATCTTTATTCGGCCTCCATGGAGATAAAGCTGGATGACGAAGTAATTGGATCGGATCCGCGAAACCTGCCGGATTTGGTCGCTTGGTTCGACGCCGGCAAATTCGTGGAAGAAAATGGTACGATCCTGAATTCCTGGCCTGATCATTCCGGCAACGACAGAAATCTCGATCAATCCAGAGGTTTGCCCAAATTGCTTCTCAGTTCAGAACTCCACGGCCGAAAAGTCGTTCGCTTTGATGGGTTTTCGCAGTTGTTCTCCACTTTTGACTTTGCAACCATCCTCAGCGAATATTCGATTCTGGCGGTCGCCCGGCACGCCGGTTCGCAAGACGAAGCGGTCGTTTCATCCGTGGGCTCGGATTGGACCTTCGGATTGGGCAATCAACACTCCGCCTATTGGAAGCTTGGTCCGGCCAACGAATTTGCCGTTGGGGCTGCCGATGATTCTTGGCACGCGTTTGCCGGCACCTTCGACTCAAACGGTGAATTGGAATTGCTCAGGGATGGGTTTTCCGTGATTCAGGAAAGCATTTCTCCCACTGACGACTCCAAGCCCCGAAGGCTTGCCTTGGGAGGTTCTCAGGCAAATTCCAATTTTTCAATTTCGGAAATAGCGGAAGTAATGCTCTTCAGTCGTTCGCTATCCTCCAGCGAGATCGAGAACCTTTCGAATAGCCTGCGGGTCAAGTGGTTGGGCGGTTCCCTTGAGAACTTTCCCCTTCTGGTGCGCCTAAGTCAGTCTCAACATCCGGATTTTTCGCTGACCACCTTTGCGGACCCCGCTACCGGTGGAGACCTTCGATTCTTTGACCACAAAAACCGATCCCTTCCCCATGCGGTGGACGAATGGAATGCCTCCGGCGATTCCCTGATTTGGGTAAAAACTCTCGAACTTTCACCGGATTCGAGAATTTTTGCCCGCTGGGGCAATGAAAACAACCTAACGTCCCCTCCGTCCGCGGTCTGGAGCGAATACGAGGGAGTTTGGCACATGAATGATCACGAAGATTCAAGCGCTTCCGGAAGAGTCGGGACTCCAATTGGCAGTGTTTCCTATTCCACTGCGGGGATCATTGGTCAGGCGGCTGATCTCGACGCATCCAGTCTGCTGATTTCAGGATTCAGCGGTATCTCCGGAAGCGGCCCCAGATCCATCGGCATGTGGATCAAGTCGACGGCAAGCGACGGAAATCTCTTCGGTTGGGGAATAGCCGGAAACTTCTGGAACCTCTCTTGGAATTCCCAAGGTCCGGCCATAACCACCGGAAACGGTTCCGGCAAAAGACAAGGCGCTTACGACATGAACGACGACCAGTGGCATCACTTGCTGGTTAGTTATCCCGGATCCGGAGCGGATCTCAACCAAACCAGAATTTATCTGGACGGCAGGTTGGCGGACGCCCCTGGATCATCGGTCGACGGAGAAG
>JAYOEB010000075.1:0-2088 GCA_038116775.1 Opitutia bacterium
GTTGTAGGCCATCGACCATTCCAGAAATCCCTGCACGGGATCCATGGAGAAGGATTTGCCGAGGGCAAGAGCCGGGGCAAACTGACTGTATTGCCTTTCCAAGCCCTCTCTGGGGTTCAGGTCGGCGTTAAAGCCTAGACTTGGGCGAAGGCTCCACCCATTGGAGAATTGAAAGATTCCGGCAAAGCTAAGCCCGAGGGTGTCGAAGTCGAAGGTGTCGAAGAAATCATCCCCAAAATGGGTAAACTTCATGTAACTGAAGCTCAAGATGGGGGAGAAACTGGCGCCTCCCAAATCATAGGCTCCGAGGAGGAAATTGTTTCGCAGGGCGTTTTCCCAGATGCCGGCCGAGGTCTTGTAGGGTCCGCCGTCCACCGAAGCCGGATTATTGCTGTGGTAGATCTTGGTTTCAAAGCCAAGGTGATAGCCAAATCCCTTCTCCTTGGCTTCGACGGGGCGTTGGATGCCAAGGTCGCTCTGCAAGGAATCGGGAGAATCGGCGACCGCTTGGGACGCGCTGCTGAAGGAAGCGGAATTTCTTTGTCTGTATTCCTCGATTGGATCGGGTCGGGCATCAAAGCTTCTCTGGGGTGCTTCGCTTTGGGCGAAGAGGGATGCCGCAAGAGAAAGCAGGAGGGAGAATGAAATTAATAAAGGAGCAGGTTTTGTCATTGCGAAAAACAAATTCGATAAGGATGCGATCAATTACTCGGGAAACTTTCTTATCCTTATGCCGGGAGCGCCCGTTGAAGTGGTGAAGTCCGAGCCGATCGAATCATATCCGGTAAATTGACGCTGGCGATTCGGATTCGCATTCGGAGAGGTCGTAAAGGCAGCGGGGGTGATGGCCTTTCCTCCATAGGAATTACTGTCTTGGTAGAAATTGACGGCTCCCGGTGCGAAGGGGGAGGAGTATGAACCCGTACCGCCGTAAAAGTTGGGGTTTCCGTCCCTACTTCTGAGCATGACCTTGGATTCGGCGGGAAAATGGGCTTTTTGCAAGTCAATGGTAATAGCCTCCATATAGATCTCGCGAGCCCGACCTGCGAGAAAACGATTGTTGTCGGCATCCGGTCTGTCTTCGAAATTCAAGCCATCCACCTTCATCAGGTTTTCGGCATAGAGGTAGACGTTGTCGCGGTCGGAATACCTGCCGACGCTGAAGGTGGAATCATGAATTTCTAGGTCGTTCAGGGAGCCAATGGCAAGATTGCCTCCGACGTCGATATCCACTTCATTTAGAGTCAGGGAGGAATAAGAGCCTACCCCCAGGTTGGAACCTTCGTAACGAATCTTGGCCCCAGATTCGATTTCAACGTGATCTCCCGCTCCCAGAATCAGAGCATGATCTTCGGAGTCATTGTCGTTTGCAAAGGTAACGTTGCCCTTGAGGTGCAAGTCCTTGGCGGCGGCAAAAGCCAATATCTTTTTGTCATTCGACATTCCATCTGCGTCGTCTGTCGGATCGGACTCGAAACGGGTGGCCTTGGTGAGAATGTCGGAGACGTCGACTTCGGTATCGGATGAGGACGAGCCGACGGTTACGTCGGCCCCGACCACACCGTAGACGTTGTCGCGGTAGATTTTGTAGAGTCCGTCGGCTTGTTTTTTCTTGGCCGCCGAGTCGAGCACGCCTTCGTCGCCTTTGCCGTCGCTTGGCGGATCAATCAAATCATTTCGCTCGGAGCCGAGCAGGGCGGCCCCGATGAGCTTGTCGTTGTTTTCGTCGCCGAGGGAAAAGGAAGCGGGTATGAGACTTCCATCGGAGCCTCCGAGAAAATCAAAAATGTTGATGGCGATGTTTCTGGCCGCTTCTCGGTCGCTGCCACCCAGGGCGCCATACTCGGCCAGGATCATGCCGACCTCATAGAGATAGGGGTTGCCCCCAATGCTTCCCGTACTCACCAAATTGCTTGCGTTGAGGACTCTTCCGGAGCTTATGTCCGAGGATTGATCAAGGGGTGAGTAGGCGAGGGAGCCGCTGCCGATGGTTACGTCGTCCAGAAACAACATCGACAAATCCAAGGCTCCACGGAGGGCATCGTTGATGTCGTCGTTTTCGAATTCATCCTTGATTCTGTAAAAGGC
>JAYOEB010000075.1:2098-11454 GCA_038116775.1 Opitutia bacterium
GCTTAGATCTTGGGACAAGATCGAATCAAATTGGTCTTGGCCAACGGAATCAAGCGAGAGCAGGCCGAGCTTGAGAAAACCGTCTGCGGATAGCTCGAACTCATTGAACTCGTTGTTGGCCAGACCGAGGATGAGATTTAGGTAACTCGCGCCAGTTTGGGCGCCCGGAACGCTTCGGAAGGCTTCGCTTTGTTGATCGATGAAGGCTTCGGCTGCCTCGCTGGAATCCGCATCTTCGCCATCCTCCGAACTTTCGCCCTCCTGGTCGCCGTTATCTTCGGACTTGGTCTTTTCTCCACCCGAGCCTTGCCCGCCGCTGACCGCGGAGAGAGCAGTGGCCTTTTGTTTGGCTAGTCCGACTGTGGACATGGGGATTTGACCGGCTATGTCGCCGGCGGCGGAATTCTTGGCCCCGATGTTGATGGAAATGACAGGATCGATGGGTCTTTGGTTGACGATCCCCCCTGGGGAAACGTCCAAGCCCTTGCCCTGACTGATCAAGACGGGTACTCCTCCGGTTGGAGTAAAGGATACGGCGGAGGAGGAGACGTCCAGCTTGGTTTCTCCGGCAGGAGAGATTCCCATTTGAAACTCAGTGCCGCGGATGCCCGCGGTTCCCAAGGGTGAATTGATGGTGAAGTTGGAGGATCGGTCGAGCTTCTTGGTCTGCACCACCAGGGAACCGGTGTTCAGATCGAGGGCGATTTGACTGGAGCTTGGCTCTTGCTGCACCTCGGATAACTTTTGATCGCCCGCCTGGAAGTCTTTTTGCAGAAAAGCGGAAACCTTGACTTGGGTGCGGGGTTCGACGGTGGCGATCGTGCCGTTGGAAAAAAGCACCGCTGCCTCGCCGCCGAATCCGGTCTTCACGGAGTAGCCCTCTGCCAGCACGGCGCCCGGTTTCAAGGCGCCTGCCACCACGTTGCCTTGCGGGTCGATGGCTTGCACCAGGCCCTTGGAGGAAAGCACGATGATCGCACCGGGTTTGGCCTCACCCCCGGCTTGGGCCCAAATCCGTTGGGAAAGAACGCTCAAGGTGAGGAAGACGATCAGGTAGCGTAGGGATTTCGAAAAGCTCGG
Source organism: Opitutia bacterium (assembly GCA_038116775.1). Taxonomy (GTDB): domain Bacteria; phylum Verrucomicrobiota; class Verrucomicrobiia; order Opitutales; family Seribacteraceae; genus Seribacter. The sequence goes on from JAYOEB010000075.1 coordinate 3,179, forward strand.
CTGGCGCATGGGATTTGGCGGATGAGATTAGAAGGGCGGATTAGGAAAACAAGGAGTCCGCCCGGTCCCAGTCGACGAGGTTCCAAAAAGCGGAGACGTAATCTGGGCGACGGTTTTGATAGTTGAGGTAGTAGGCGTGCTCCCAGACGTCCAAGCCAATGATGGGGGCCCCGAGAACGTCGGCGACTCCCTCCATCAGCGGGTTGTCCTGATTGGGGGTGGAAGTGACTGCGAGCGATCCGTCCGACTGCTTGACCAACCACGCCCAACCCGATCCGAAACGGGTAAGGGCGGCTTGAGCGAATTGCTCCTTGAGGGATTCGAAGTTTCCGAAGTCCGAGGCGATGGCGTCGGCGAGACTTCCCGAAGGAACGCCTCCGCCGGATGGGGAAACGCACTTCCAGAAAAAGCTGTGGTTATAGTGACCGCCTCCGTTGTTGCGAACGGCTCCGCGGATGGCTTCGGGAACGGAGGACAAGTCGCGGATGAGGTCTTCGATGGATTGATCCGCAATCCCCGGATGGGAGGAAAGGGCGTCGTTTAGTTTGTCGACGTAGGTTTGATGATGTTTGCCGTGATGAATCTCCATGGTGCGGGAGTCGAAGTGCGGCTCCAGGGAATCTACGGAATACTCGAGCGGAGGTAAGGTGTGAGACATAATGAGACTAGATTGATAAGTCTTTATATCCAAATGATTTAATGTGCGCAGGTCAAGCAATAGAAACGCCAAGAGGCGGGGGATCAGGAACAGGTTTGTCTCTTGTCGTTTCGGTGCTTTTGAAAAAATGCCCTCACGAGGGACATTGCCTCTTGCTCCATGATGCCTGCGGAAATGAGGGGCTTGTGATTTGAGTCTTCGAGGGCGTGCAGGGATACCGCTCCTCCAAGTCCGCCCATTTTGGGGTCGCGAAACGAATAGTGGATTTTTCCGATCCTCGCCATTACGGTGGCTCCGGCGCACATCGGACAGGGTTCTTTGGTGACGTAGAGTTCGCATTCGTTCAGTCTCCAATCCCCAATCGATTTGGCGGCCATGGTGATGGCGATCATTTCCGCATGGGCGGTGGGATCCTTTTGGACGCGGGTTTGATTGTAGGCGGAGGCTATGATTTGGTCGTTGAGTCTGATCACCGCGCCGACGGGGACTTCATCCGATTCCCAGGCCCGAATCGCTTCGTTGTAGGCGTGCTGCATGAAAAAAAGATCGTCTTTTTCGAGTTGGGACGGAAAAAGCTTGGGAAATGGACATTCTATTTTGATTTTTTCAAAATAGGACAAAATTCAATTCGTTAAAGGAGAATCTTGACTTGATCGGGTAAGATGGTGTGATGAGTCCTTGAATTTAAAATTATGCCCGAAGAAGATATCGTAGAAGTCGAAGGAAAAATCACCGCCGTTTTGCCCAGCACCATGTTTCGGGCGGAATTGTCCAACGGTCATCAAGTGCTGGCCCACATCTCCGGCAAACTCCGTAAGCATTTCATCAAGATTACGGTAGGGGACGTCGTTAAGATGGAAATGAGCACCCGAGATTTGGAAAAGGCCCGAATCGTGTATCGACTGAAGAACGCGGAGGTTAATCGAAACGCCCCCATTCGCAGTTTTGGTCCGAAAGGAAAAGGAAAATAAGTAGCCCCCACAAAGCATGAACATCATAGAATCCATTGGGAAAACTCCACTCGTCGAACTTCAGCGCGTGACCGAAGATTGCGAAGCCCGCGTCTTCCTCAAATCCGAGTTCTTCAATCCTTTGGCCAGCGTCAAGGACCGTATCGGGGCCGCCATGATCGAGGCTGCGGAACGAGATGGGGCCCTAGACTCGGGAAGCGTGGTGATCGAGCCGACTTCTGGAAACACCGGGATAGCCTTGGCTTTCGTATGCGCGGCCAAGGGATACAAGTGCATCCTGACCATGCCGGAAACCATGTCCAAGGAAAGAAGGCTCTTGCTTCGTCTGTTGGGGGCTGAAATCGTTCTGACCCCTGGCGCCAAGGGCATGGGTGGGGCCATTGCCAAGGCAAGCCAGTTGATGGAGCTGCATGGGTCCATGGCCTTCATGCCCCAACAATTCAATAATCCCGCCAACCCGGAGATTCACCGCAAGACGACCGCCGAAGAAATTTGGTCGGGAATGGACGGGAAAGTGGATTGCTTCGTGGCCGGCGTCGGCACGGGAGGCACGATTACCGGCGTTTCGGAGGTGATCAAGCAGAGAAACCCGAATATGCTGTCGGTGGCGGTCGAACCCATTGAAAGTCCGGTCATCACCCAAACCAGAAACGGTGAGGAAGTGAAGCCCGGACCTCACAAGATTCAAGGAATTGGTGCGGGATTCGTTCCCAACAACCTAAACGTAGACATCCTTGACGAAGTTCAACTCGTCAGTAGCGAAGAGTCCTTTGAGATGGCCCGCGAGCTGAGTTTGAAAGAGGGAATTTTGGGAGGCATTTCCACGGGAGCCACCGTCACGGCTGCTTTGCGCATTGCCCGTCGTCCGGAAATGGCGGGCAAGAACGTCGTCGTGGTCGGGGCCAGTTGCGGCGAGCGATATCTTTCCACACCTCTTGCGGCCAAGGCTGCGGAGGAAATGATGGATGCGGTTGCGGCGGAAGATTGACGCGTTTCTTTCTCTTTTCGGCGGAAGTTTTCGCTTTCGTCATGGTTTTTCTTTTGCGTTCTTCCTTCGATGAGGGCTCTTTTGCGTAGGGTTGCGAAGGCAAGCGTAAGCGCAGATGGTCGGGTCATAGGCGAAATCGGGAGTGGTCTGCTGGTTTACTTGGGCGTGCACGCCGATGATTCGGACGAGGATCTTGATTGGTTGCGTCGAAAAACGCTCGGAATTCGAATCTTCGATGACCAAGAAGGACGGATGAATCAGTCGATCGCCGAAGAACAGGGTCTTCTGATCGTAAGTCAATTTACCTTGTTTGGAAATTTGAAAAAGGGATTTCGACCCTCTTTTCATCGGGCTGCTCCACCCAATTTAGCCGAAGACCTCTATCTTCGGTTCGTCCGCAGGATAAGTGAGGATCATCAAGGAAAGGTTGAAAAGGGAGCCTTCGGGCAGGAAATGTCGATCGATGCCGTCGACAGCGGCCCGGTAAGCATCTGGCTGGATTCGAAAGACAAGGATTATTAGTTAGCTTCGCGAGGATTGGATTCAGGGAACCGCCTTGTCTCCGGGTATTTTTTTTTTGCCTTTAATGCCCAATTTCACTTTCTTGAAATCATACTTTATGCATCTTTTTTCGAAAGTGTCTTTTTTTTTCGTCATGGCCCTTATGATTTCGGGCTGTAGCCAAACCCAGAAAGACAAGCGGGTCCTGAGCAGTCCATCGGTATACAAGGCGTGGGATGCCCGATATCATTACGACTATGAGAAAAGGCAAATGATTCCCATCTACCAGGATCGACAAGTCGGCAAGGCATGGGGAAGGGATGAAAAGGGCCGAATCAATTATTCCGGTTACTACGATGGCGACGGCAAGCTGCAGGAAGACTTGCTTGCCCTCCACAAAGAGAAACTCGATTTTGAAAGAGGACGCAGATGGGATGAGCTGAACCTTGAGCGAATGAAGAGAATAAGCGATCGTCTTATGGGAAACCTCGAGGAAACGGAAGAAGAAAGCGAGGATGCCGATGCCCAAGACGACGGCATGGATTTTCTACCGACTCCCTTCATACCCGCTGGGCTTGAGATTAACGTCGAAGCGGGAAGTGAGGATGGCGGCAGTCCTTTTTTGCCTCTTCCGATGGATTCCAGCGGCGACGACGAGCCATCCCCCTTTTTGCCTCTGACTCCCTAGCCCGCAAGGCTTGATGAAAAATTTGGCTCTTATTCTCGCTTGCCTAAGCCTTGTGGTCTGTAGCGTGGGCTTTTGGCAAATAAGCGAGGTCATCGCAAAATTCGAAACTCAGGGCGCATCCATCACCCAAAGCGAGTCGGAGTGCAGGAGATTGGAGACCGCCAGACAAGATTTTTCCAAGGAGCACGCGGCAAGGTACTCACGCGAAAGAAGAAAAAATCAGGAACTTGAAGAGCAACTCTTGGATTCATCTACCCAAAAGACGACTCTGGAGACCGAGACCTCGGATAAAAACCTGCAAATCGACGAACTCAAAGGCGAAAAGGAAGAAAATGAGAAGCAGATGGTCGACCTGAAGGTGAAATTGCTGGGGTTGGGTAAGGAATTGGAGGCAGCCAAGCAGAAAGCGTTTGAGGTAAAGCGGCAAATTCCCGAAGTGCAGGCAAAGATCAACGAGATCGAAATGGAATGTGAGAATCAAAGGACGAGGAGATTGCAGATCGAGGAGTCCTTGAATGGATACAACGTCATAACCCAAGTGCTGAAGGAACATTTTGATCGAACGATAGACTCCCTGCTTGAAGATAAGTACGAACGACCCTGGATCGAAGAGGGAGAGATGATCAAGCTGAGCAAGTTCACCCTCGATCTTAAGAACGGATTGCTCGGCTTGCCGGTGGGCAGGGAGATTGGTCTGGAGACCGGCAAATTCTTTTCGATCGCCAATGACGGCGAGCTTATCTGCAAGGTCAAGATCAAGGAGTCCGGTCAGAACAGAGCGGTTGCCCTGATTATGCCCTTATTCGGAAATCCGCGAAGATTACTGGAAATTCAAAGTTTTGATCTCAAGCATCTTTAGAATCACTGCAGTTCTTGCCGTTGTCGGACTTTCGGCTTACTACTTCATGAATATGGATTCTTTCGTTTCCTTGGATGACTCGTTGAGAGAGGCCCTGGAAAAAGAAAGAAATTCCAGTCTGCAATTGGACATTGATAAGAACAAATCCGAGAGTTTGATAAACGCTCTCTATCGGGAAAGAAGCAAACTCCGTCAGCAAATCGAGGAAAGCGCCAATGCCATCAAGCAAAATCAAGATGATTTGGCTCTTTTGGCCCCTCTATTGGAGAAACTCGAAAAAGAAAAAAAAGGAATCGATTCGAAGATGGCGGAGGTCGAGGCTGCAATCGAAAAAGCGATGAAACCCTTGGACGCGATTCAGGAAGAAAACGCGCCCATTTACGACGAACACGAAGAAATGCTGGCAAAGCTCGAAGAGTCCAATCGGAAATTGGAGGATTTGAAAAGAGAGGCGGATTCATTGGGAGGAGATCTGAACGCCCTGACCCAAAAGAGAGAGGTCGCTCAAGCAAACTTTTCGTCCAAGAGAGAGGAAATCTTGGAAACGGTCAGGCATCCGGGGCATCTGTATTTCGGGGATGAGACTGAAGTCGTCGTATCCAGTATCGCCCCCTCGGGGAAGGGCATATTCATTGACCAGGGCAGGCGGGCCGGGTTGAGGGACGATATGCTCTTCGTATCCCGTAAGCTTCCCAAGCCCAAGGAAATTCCGACGATACTCAAGTCAACGATCGTGGAAGATGAATTTGCCTTCCTTGAATTCGTGAAGATGGGAAAATCGGCAGACGGTCTCGACGTTCAAGAAGGAGAAAAACTTTTCTTGATTAGAACTGGGGATTCAAATACAACGGATTAAGACAATAATCAATCCACCCGAACCACCCCAAACCAAATTGTCTTTTTAAAGGACTGATATTTCGACGATGACTGCACCTGAGGAAAATCCCACGGACGAAGAACTTGCGGATTTGATGAACGACAGCGAGACTACCGGCCAAGCTGAAGATGCCGATGCAGGCGTTGAGGTTGGAATTCCTCCGGAGATCGATGGAGAGGACTCCGAATTTTCCTCCGATGAGGAAACTTTCAGCATGGATGATTTTGACTCTACCCTCAGCGCCTCCCAGGCCGTGGATCTCTCCGGGTCCTCGGATTCTCCCCCTGCCGGTGTTGAGGAATCCGAATCAGAGGGCAGTGATTTTCCGGAGCCTGCAACGGCCGCCCAACTGCCGGAATCGGCAAAGCCGGACGCGAAGTCCGTTTCGGTTCATGCGAATGGTGGTGGAGAAGTGTCCGAATTTAGGAAAACCTTGGCTAATCTGGCCAGGCAGTTGGAAGTCGACAAACTTGCTTTTCTTCACAAGTCTCTTCGAGAAGGAGGCGAACCTTTGCCATCCTTGGAAGAAATTGCCGATGATATTCAGGGCAAAAAGCCCATGTTTCCCCAGGGAGATTGCGATCGTTATTCCACCCGGCCCACTTCCCGGTTGGATGGATGGATTTCCGGGTTGTCTTTCGGGGCGAACCGAAGAGCCAAGAAATTTTCCAAGTAAATCCTGCCTGCAGGATTTGCTCTGTTGGGATCCGGGGTGCCTGAGCGTATGAGCCAAGTGGACTTTTCAGTCGTAATTCCGGCGTACAACGAGGAAGAACTCCTGCCCTCGACTTTGAAGTCTCTACGGCAATGTATGGCCGGAATCGAGGGGCTGTCGGGGGAAATCATCGTGGTGGACAATGCTTCCACGGATCAAACCGGCCCTATGGCGGAATCTCTCGGAGCCCGCGTTGTCTCCGAATCACAGCGAGGCATAGCCAGGGCTCGAAACAAGGGGGCAAGCGTTGCCTTGGGTGAAATTCTGATTTTCGTAGACGCGGACACTTTGGTTCCCTCAAAGGTCATGGGGTCGGCGATCTCTCTAATGAAGGACCCTTCGATCGGCGGGGGAGGGGCCACGGTAAGATTCGACGATCATCGGGGACGCTTTCTTTTCGGCATTGTCGTACCGGCGCTATGGAACCTTTTGTCCAGAAGTCTCAAACTGGCGGCCGGAAGCTTTGTCTTTTGCCGAAAAGATGATTTTGATCAGGTGGGTGGGTTTTCTGGAAAATTGTATGCAGGGGAGGAGATTTTTTTCGTTATGCGGCTAAAGAAGATTCTCAAGAGAAAAAAACAAAAATTCCTTATCCTTGCCAAATGCCCTGTGATCACCTCTTCCAGAAAGCTCCAGTGGTACGGAAATCTCGGGATTTTCTCCGTCCTTTGCCTCGTTTTGGTTTTTCCTTTGGCTTTGAGATCGAAAAGACTTTGCGCGTTTTGGTATCAAAGACCCGATAAGCCTTAAGGCGTCTCCTCAATCCTCAAACGGATATTTCATCGCCCATGCCTTGCGAAGTCCGTCCATCGTTTCGCAAATGGAGAGACTTTCGGACAGCGGCATGATATCGGACTCTTTCTTGCCAAGATTGATCAGTTCGCCGAAGTGTCGAGCTTCGTAGTTGAAGCCATTTCCGGCGAAGGGCATGCTCATTTCCTCAAGTTGGTCTGATTCGTGCCAATGAATGGAAATCTTTTGGGGTTTCCAGCATTGTTTGTGAATGCGAAGACTGGCTTTGGTTCCGGCAAGGAAGGCTTCTTGGGCGGATTGGCATTGGAGGGAGGAGTTGAGCAGGGCATGCGCACCATTTGCATACTTGAGGATGCAGGAGGCCTGTTCGTCGACGCCGGTCTCGCCCATGGTCGCAAGAGTGGCGAAATCCGTTGGGCTCCCCATGATCATAGATGCGAAGGATAAGGGGTAGATGCCGAGATCGAGGACGGACCCACCGGCAAGATTTGGGTTGTAGAGTCTTCCGGCGGGGTTCTTGTCCTTGGGCAAAAAGCCAAAATCGGCTTGCAGTAAGCGAATCTCGCCCAAGGATCCGGAAAGCGCAAGTTCCCGAACTTTTTCCATCATGGGAGGAAACCTCGACCACATTCCCTCCATTAGCAAAACCCCTTCTTCCCGAGCGGTTTGAATCATCGATCCTACCTGCTTGGCGTTAACACCCAGAGGCTTTTCGCAGAGGACGCTTTTCTTGTTTCTCAGGCATAAGACGACCGCGTCATGATGCTCGGAGTGAGGAATGGCGACGTAGACCGCGTCAACCGAGGAGGAAGAGGCGAGTTCCTCATAAGAACCAAAGACCTGGGGAACTTCCCATTCATGAGAAAATTCACGAGCCCTTTCGAGCGAACGGGAGCCGATGGCTGTGAGTTCTGCCTCGGGTGTGTGTCTCAGTCCCTCTGCGAAAGCTCTGGCGATTCTACCCGGACCGAGAATGCCCCATTTGATTTTTTGCTTCATTACGGTAGTTTTTTTTAGATTCTTAATGAAGAGACGCGATGAGGGTTATTTTTCACAGTTGTTGACGAAACACGTAAGATATTGGAGTGTCAAAGCATGAAAGTCATTAAATTTTCCTCTCTCAAGGGACGAGTGGTGTTTTCCCTCAGCTTGTTTTTTGCGTTTGCTTGGACCGGTTGCTCTGTCGAAGACCTGCAGAACGCTTCGAATGCCTGCGGCAAAGCATCCGACTCGGCCTCCTCTTTGGTTTTAGAGAAGGGCAATGCC
>JAYOEB010000076.1:0-11389 GCA_038116775.1 Opitutia bacterium
TTGGTACCGTCCCCCAGTTGACCGTTAGAATTATAACCCACCGCCCACACCGTGCCGTCCCCTTTCAAAAAAACCGAATGATCTACGCCTACTGAGATTTTCACCACTCCATTCATCGGATTGCCCGATAGGTCTTCAACCGGCAAAGGGGTGCTGGTATTGTTATAGGTGCCGTTCCCTAATGTGCCCACACCATTATATCCCGCTGCCCAGACCGTGCCGTCTGCCTTTAAATAGAAGGTGGACCCCGAGCCGCCCATCCCGGCTGAAATTTCTTTTACCTCCTCAAATGGGCTGCCCGAATCTTCTACCACCTGCACAGGATACGTACTGTAGTTGGTAGTGCCGTTGCCTAGTTGACCACTAGCATTGTAACCAGTGGCCCATACCGTCCCGTCTGATTTTGAGAAGACCGAATATTCACTACCTGCAGAGATCCTGACTACGCCGCTTAAAGGATAGCCCGAGGCATCCATTACCTGTACCGGATTCATGCGGTCGGTGGTGGTTCCGTCCCCCAGTTGGCCATAATTATTTCTCCCTGCCGCCCAGACCGTACCGTTTACCTTTAAGTATAGGGTATGATATTGCCCGACCGAAATTTCCTTCAGGTCGGACATCCCACCCTCAATTGATTGAAGCACCCGGACGGGGGTGGTGCGATCGGTGGTGGTGCCGTCTCCGAGTTGACCATACGCATTGGAACCTGTAGACCACGAGGATCCATTTGCTTTGAGATATGTCGTATGCAAGTTACCTGACGAGCAAGAAATAACATCTGTGACTTGAAGTCCTTGAGAATCAACGAAACTTTCCGGTCTGCTCGTATCGGAAGTAGATCCGTTTCCAAGTCGACCTTCCGTATTCTTTCCTATGCCCCATATCGTACCATTTTCCTTTATGAGAATCGTTTGGTTGGCTTTCGCAGATATTGAGATCACTTGGTCAAATAGATTACCGTTCGACAGTGAAACTTTGATTGGATTGTTTCGGTTTGTATTAGTTCCGTCTCCAAGCTGCCCGAATTGATTTCTGCCTACGTTCCAAACTGTGCCATCTTTATCCAATATGACAGTATGCCAACCACCAGCATGAATTTGGCTCCCAGTGCTTATGTCGTTCCCAAGGCTGTCTTTGACTTGTACGGGAAAAATGCGGTTTGAATAAGTGGAGTCACCAAGTTGGCCATCAGCATTTAATCCAACCGTGAAAATAGATCCGTCATTCTTTAAAAAAACCGAATGGAAATACCCAGCTGAAATAGAACTCACTCCATTCAATGATTCAACGGAAGTTTTCATGACTTGCACAGCACCGGTACGATTTGTCGTGGTTCCATCCCCAAGTCTTCCTTCAGAATTTTCACCCGATGACCAAACGGTACCGTCAGATTTGAGAAAAAGAGAATGATTAGCACCTGCTGAAATCCCAACTACTTTATCCAGAACATTACCTTGGGCATCCAATACCTGAACGGAGTTCGTACGATCAAACGTCGTACCGTCACTCAACTGGCCTGTTGTGTTCTTACCAACTGTCTGGCAAGTCCCATCATCCATCAGAAAAATGGAGAAATCATCACCTGCAGATATTGCAGTCACCCCGACCAGCGGGTTGCCCGATCCGTCCACCACCTGCACGGGGTTGGAGCGGTTGGTGGTGGTCCCGTCACCCAATTGGCCATAGCTATTTTTACCCACGGCCCAGACCGTGCCTTCCCACATTAAAAACAAAGTATGGGACCAACCGCTCGCGACTTCCCTAACGCCGAATTTTGACTGTATGGGAACACTGGACTGAGTAACCACGGGAACGGACAGTTGGCCGTTGGCATTATTACCGGTGCCCATGACCACGTCGGACTCGGTCAAGAAAACCGTGTGATTGGCTTGACCACCCCAAAGGCCAGGCTGAAGTACGAAGCAGGAGAAGACTACACAAATGAAAAGAATCCGTGCAATTGGCCCAGCGCTTGATTCTGATTTCATACTAAAAAAGGGAATACATCCATTTTCTTCAGTAGAATTGAAGAATAGGCAAGAAATTTAAGGCATCTTACAACGCCTGCACCTGGCTAAGAAATCAAGAATTAGAGCACCCGACAGGGGACAAAATGCATGCCCACCGCAAAAAGGACTTTAAACGGAGGAATGCTACTAGATTGCAACCTTGACCCCACGGCGAAGATAGGCGGGGACGTCGAGGTCTTCCCCCTCGTAAAGATTTCGCGAAGAATCATCGAAGATTCCCCGTTGGTTCCTTTCATCCATAAAATCGAAGGTATTCTGCTCGAGGGATTCTTTCTTGCCCCGCTTGCCCATGACCCGGGGGCTGGGCTGTACGACTTCCTTGCCTTGCCGGCGAAGCTTGGACTCGTGAGCCTGCCGTGCCTTGGTGGAGGCAAAGATGACCTGCTCGGCGGAAGGAGCGACGTCGGCCTTCATGCCGGCCTCCAGATCGGTGGCGCCCAAAACCACGATCTTGACGCGGTCGCCGAGGTTTTCGTCGACGTGAGCCCCAAAGACGACGTGTTCGCCCGCCTTGAACTCGTCCCGTATTTCCAAGGATGCTTGTTGAAGGGCGGACATGCCGAGATTGGCTCCGCCGGTGATCAGAATGAGAAGGGCGTCAGCGGCTTTGGAAACCTCTGGCAGATGAAGCATAGGGCAAAGCATAAGCTCGCGCAGAGCCTGCCGGATGGCGTCCTGCCCGCTGCCCTCGCCATAACCGAACAAAGTACGCCCGGCACGCCGATTGAAGGCTTTTCTCAAATCCGCAAAGTCAACGTCGATCATGCCGCGGCGAAAAACCAATGAACAAATCGCGGATATGCCCCGGCTGACGTTGCGTCCGGCCTCTGCAAAGCATTCGAGGGCGGTGGCGTCGGCCCCTCCAATCTGCAGAAGGGAGTCGTTGGGCAGAGGTATGACGGCGTTGGCGAACTTGCGCACTTCGCCCAAGGACTCCTGAGACTGGGCATGCCGGCTTTTTTCCCAACTGAAAGGAAGGGGAGAAAAAGCGAAAACCAGGGCTCCGGCCTCGCGGGCGAGACGGGCGATTACCGGGGTGGCCCCGCCCCCCATGCCACCGCCCAGTCCGGAAAGCAGGAAGACCATGTCGACGCCTTCGAGTTTTTTGCGGATGACGTCCTTTTCCTCCTCAGCCGCCTTGCGGCCCATGGAAAGCTCTCCCCCCGTGCCCATGCCCCGGGTGTGCCGACGACCGATCAGTAGCTTGTCGGAGGCAATGCAGTCCTGCAGGGCCCGGGAGTCGACGTCGACCGCCAGTTGTTCGACGCCGTGGAAATTGTCCAGAGTAAGACCGTCCACCAGCGAAAGTCCCGCCCCTCCGATCCCGATGACCTTGACCCGGATACCGGGGTTTTCATTGGCTGGCGAAAAGGAGAGATCGGAATCGAGAAAGTTTTCTTGGCTCATGTCGTTCGTTGGCTGGTGGTTCTGGGGATTGGATATCAAAGAGAAAATTCAATTCAGGGCTTGATGCCGACCATCTCGGCGATCTTGCCGAAAAATCCGGTCTGGTGGGCGGTTTTGCTCTGCCCGGGCAGTCCGTGGTCCTGAAGTCCGTAATGAAGCAACCCGAGGACGGTGGCGTTTTCGGGTTGGGCGAGTTCGGGCGAAATGCCTGCGGGAAAGCCCGCCTTGCTCACCGGTAGCCCGAGAACTTTGCTCGCGACTTGCTCGATGCCCGGGAGTTGCGAACCCCCTCCGGTCAGAAGGATGCCACCCTTCAAGTCTTCCGGACTGAGAAGTTCGCCGAGTTCCTTGTGAATGATTTCGAAGAGTTCGACGATGCGGACGTGAATGACGTCGGTGATCGCCTTGCGGGAAACGGAGCGGTCCCCGATGGTACGGTCTCCCACCATCCAAACCTCCTGCTTTTCGTCGGTCGGGTCGGGGGCGGCCTTGCCGTGCTCGAGCTTGAGTTTTTCCGCGTAGCGCTCGAGGATGCGCAGGCCCATGCTGAGGTCCCCGGTAACGTGATCCCCACCCACGGGGATGACCCCGCTGTGAGCCACGAATCCCTGCCGGTAAAGAACGAAGTCGGTGACGCCCGCCCCCAAATCGATGACCAACACTCCCGCCCGGCGCAAATCCGGCCCCGCCACCATGGTGGCCGATGCGATGGAGGAAACGATGAGATCGGCGACCTCGATGTTGTAGTTGGAAATGACGTGAATGGAGGATCGCATGGCTTGTTCGTCGCCATCGATCGCCCAATAGCTGAGATCGACCTTTTTGCCCTGCATGCCCACGGGGTCTTCCCTGACCTGACCGTCCAGAAGAATGGGTGTGCGAACGAAATGAACGTAGTTTCTGCCCTCGTCGGCCTCCCTGCGGTGGGCTTCCTCGGAGGCCCGTTCCAAGTCGGTTACCGCCACCCGGTTGTCGGAGGAGGAAACGTAGGCCGAACCATGCAGCATGCGCCCCTTGAGATGCGATCCCGACTGGGCCAGATAGACCGAGTCTATGGTGGTGCCGGACATCTTTTCGGCATCGGCGATGGCCGCATGGACCGAAGAGGCGACTTTGGGGAAATCATTGATCTCTCCCTTGCGCATGCCCTCGTTGGGCCGGGAGGCCATCCCGATGATGCGCAGGCTGCCGTTTTCCCCCACTTCCCCGACCAGGGCCTTGGAATGAGAAGTACCGATTTCTACGGATCCGATTATTTTACTCATAGTCTTGCAAAGGTTGGTTTTGAATTCTGCATGGGGATCCGGCTCGCTTAAAGTTTGGCGAAGACCGAACGGTCGTGGGACAAGTCAATGGACTCGACGACCGGCTGGCGTCGGAAGTCGGGCTCGAGCAGCAAATATTGCAATCTCTTCATTTGAGCCGCATAATTCGTCGGTGAAAAGCGGAGGTTTCTGACCTTGCCGGCGACGACCTTGACGTAGGAACCGGGACCCGTCTCTTCGGGGTTTGCATAGCTGACCACCTTCCAGTCCCGGTAGATCGCGGGATATTCCCGACGGGCCAATTCCAGCAGCGGGGTAACCGCCGCTATGCCTTCCAAGCGCCGGTAGCCCTTGCCGGCCGGATCGATCTTGAGCTGCTTGGGGGAAATCGACAGGGATGGCAACAAGGAGACCGCGTTGGGCGAATATCGCGTACCTTGGTAAAGATCGCCGTTGGAGGAAACCATCCAATCCTGAAACCCTCCGCCCCGCTTGCCGAGGCGGAGAACAAGCACCGGGGTTTCCTCGATCACCCTGACTTCCAAGGTGGAGGGAAACAACCGGCTGACCCGGGCATGGGCGATCTGAGGCTCTTTGCTCAATTCGGACTGCAGTTCCTCGATGTCTATCTGCATCAGCGAGCGGCCACGGAGGGGACCAAACCAATTCTGGAACCAGTAATGATCGAGGGCTCCGTCGGATTCGAAAGTGACCCGACTGATCGGTGGATCCATGCGGTTCCATGAGAGAATCTCCTCCTTGAAATCACTCCGGCTCATCCACCAGGCTCCACTCCCCAGAGCGGCGAGCAGAAGGAGGATGAAAAAGGATTTGGTCAGGTTGAGGAATCGCTTTCGGGAAGCGGTTTTCGAAGCCGGTCTCCGTGGGGATTGGGGTAATAGGTCCCTCCAGGTCGAAGGGGTGGTTTTTTTCTTGTCTTTGTTCATCATGCGGCGGGTAGTAAATGCATTTGGGAAAACCGACGGACGGCGGGAGCCACCAACTGTTTGGCGAGGGCCGAAAAGTCGTATCCGGTACAGGAAGCGCTCTTGGGCAACAGACTGGTCGCGGTGAGGCCGGGCAAGGTGTTGACCTCGAGAAAATGGGGATGGCCGTCCTCGCAGACCATAAAGTCCACCCGGGCAAAGTCTCGGCAACCACAGGCTCGAAAACAGGAAAGGGCGAGGTTTTTGATCTCCTCCTCCAAATGCAATGGCAGGATGGCGGGATACTTGTAGTCGGTGGAACCGGCGGTGTACTTTCTCTCAAAGTCGTACACCCCTCCCTGGGGAATGACCTCGACGATGCCCATGGAAAGATCTCCCAGCACTCCGACGGTCACTTCGCGACCAAAGACCCTACGTTCCAACATCCAGTTCCCCTGCGGGAGCTCCGCGAGGGTAGCCTGCAATTCTTCGGCCCCACGCAAAACGTAGAGGGCGACGCTGCTCCCCTGATCGGTGGGCTTGAGGATGAGATCCGCCCCCAAGGATCGACAGACCTCCTGGGGATCGAGCGAGCCCGGATCCTCGAACAACAAGTCCTCCGCCACCCGTACGCCCGCCTCGGCCACGATTCTCTTGGCCCTTCCCTTGTTCATGCAAAGACGACTGGCTTCGGAGGCGCTGCCGGCGTAACAAAAATTTTCGTCTTCCAGCATCGACTGAAGGGAACCGTCTTCCCCAAAGGTGCCGTGGATGACCGGAAAAACCACCGTCTCCCTAGGGTCCAAGGCGGGAGGAAGCAACGCTTCCCGGAGATCGACCAACTCGACCGGGTAGTGGTTGCGCAAAGCCTCCGCCAGAGCCTTGCCCGATGCCAGGGAAACTTCTCTCTCGGGACCGATTCCGCCCGAAAGCACCGTAATTTGGATGGGATCGCTTAGTTGTTCCATTTTTTCGCTTATGACAGGAATTCCTTCCATTCGTGTCCCAGAACTCCAACCTCGGGATCCAGGATCTTGCCCTTGGATTCCTTGACGCGCTGACGGACTCTTCTGATGAGGGAGATCACTTCATCCGCCGAAGCCCCTCCTTCGTTGATGATGAAATTGGCATGCAAGTTGGATACCACCGCTCCTCCTTCCCTTTCGCCCTTCAGGCCCGCCTGTTCGATGAGAAGACCGGCGGATTGGTCGTCGGGATTGCGAAAGATACAGCCGGCGCTGGCCTCGCGGGGTTGGGTGGCCCGGCGTTGACGGGCCAGTTTGTCGATCACCTTGCGGATAGCCCGGTGATCGGAGCGGCCCTCCGCCTTGAGCTTCGCCCGCAGGGCAATGCCGTCGTAAGCCTCACGACAATAGCGGTATCCGACTTCGAGATCGGTGCCGGGTATTTCGCGAATGCTCCCGTCGGGAAGCAGAAAGCTGACCCATTCGACCAAATCGAAGGTTTCCCAACCCATCGCTCCCGCATTCATCCGCAAGGCTCCGCCGAGGGTTCCGGGAATGCCTTCGAGAAATTCGAAGCCCTTCAATTTGCGACGACAGGCAAATCGACAAATTTCCTGCAGGCGGGCCCCCGCCCCGACCACGAGACTGTCTTCGGCCCGATGGCTGATCTCGGTCCAGAAGGGACCGCGCAGGCGCAAGACCATGCCGCCGTAGCCCGCATCGGGAACGATCAGGTTGGACCCCCTTCCCATCATGCAGTAGGGAATCTCCAGGAGTTTGCAGCTTTCCACCAAAACCCCGAGGTCTTCGGAGTTCGCCGGTTCCGCATACCAACGGGCGCGGCCACCGACCTTCATGGTGGTCTTCGAAGCCAGGGGTTCGTCGGCCCGCAGCACGCACTCCTTCGACAGGCGGGCGCGCAGAAAGAGGGAGAGGGCATCGTACTTTTCGCCCTTGGCGCTCTCCAGGGAGGCGAAGGCGTGAGCCCAGCGGTCCAAGTCACCAGCCCCGATGAAAAGAATTTGTTCGCGGGCGGAACCGACCGGGGCGGGACCGACCGCTTCGCGAAGGGAGCCAAAGTCTTCATGCACCCGGGTAAGCGAACGCATGCGAGGCGGCAAAAACCCAGTCAGGGCTTCCACCGTTCCTTCCGGGTCGAATTTTTCGAAGGCAGAATAGGTAGGCAGAAGAAAGAGATCGTCGGCAAGGGCAAGTTCTTCGGCGAAATGAGCCGCCAGCGCCTTGGTCCGGCTGAAGCGGTGAGGCTGAAAGACCACCCGCATCGAACTTTCGGGCTCGGCCGAGCGCCGCTCGCTGAGAAAGGAACGAATCTCGGTGGGATGATGCGCGTAGTCCTCGAGGATGGCCCGGTTGGGACTGTCGAAAAGCAGATTTTGCCGACGCTGCATACCCGGGAACTCACCAAAGTCGACCCCGGACAGGTCGATGCCCATGGCCGCAGCGCCGGCCATGGCCGCGGCAGCGTTGAAACTCAGGTAATCGGCGGGATCGAGGCTTGCCGAGAAGGGACGCGACTTGCTGGAGGGAATCGAACCGGAGGATCCCCAAAGCTCGCTTTCCTCATGCATCACCACCTTGTCCGAAGTCCGGGAGAACAGGGCCCGCAAGGTGTCGGAAAAGGAAGCGGCTTGGGCATAACGCTCGACGTGGTCCCAGTCGCAATTCAGCGAAAGGGTGACCTGAGGAGAAAATTCGTCGATGGTGCCGTCGCTTTCGTCGATCTCCAAGATCAGCCAACTGCCCTTCCGGTACTTGCCGGGAGGAAGAACCTCATCCCGATAAAGACCTCCAACCAGGTAGGACACGGGTTGACCGACTTGCTCCAAAGCCCAGGCCAACATGCCCGCGGTGGTCGTCTTGCCGTGGCTTCCGACGATTCCCAGAATCTTTCTTCCGGAGGTGAACCTGGCGATGAACTCTCCACGGCGGTAAATGGGAATCTTGCGATTCCGCCAAATCTCAAGACTCGAAGAATCCGCGTCGACGGCGCTGGAGCGAATCACGCAGTCCGGAGTCCGACTGGGCAAGGGTTCGGAAAGGACTTCGACGCCGGCATCCAAAAGACGGCTGCGGAGAGGTTCGCGAAAGTGATCGTCGTGGGCCGCGACTCGTATGCCCGCTTCTTGCAGATAAAGAGCCAAGGGAGCCATGCCCATGCCACCGGCCCCGAGAAGTAGAACGTTCTTGGGCGTCTTCATCAGACGAATCGGAAAATCCTTCCTTCCACTTTGTTCGAAACCGAGATCTCCTGCAGACACTGGATCAAGTCGGCGCACATGCGACCCCCCACGTCTCCACTATCCATGGAAAACAAGTTGCGTCGCAAGATGGCCCGGAATTCCTCGTTGAAGATGACTTCTCTGACCTCATTGAGCAAATTTTGCCCGATCTCGTCGTCGCGGCATATGATGCCTCCACCCTTCCCCTCCAAAAAAGAAGCGTTGTAATGCTGATGATCGTCGGCGGCGAATGGATAGGGAATGAGAATGGACGGAACCCGACAGCTTATGATTTCGGCAATGGCCCCGGCTCCAGCCCTCGAAACCACCAGATCCGCGGCCGAAAGAACCACGTTCATTTCATCGGTGAAGGATACGAAGCGACTGGTAATGGTCTTGCCCGAAGGTCCCTCCATTTGCACCACCCCGGAACTGTCCTTTCCCATGCCGGTGATGCAGTAGGTGGAAATTCCATCCGCCGCCAGTTCCTGAAGATTGTCCTTAACCCATTGGTTGAGCGAAGACGCCCCCTGGCTTCCGCCGATGACGACGAGCAGACGGTCGTTGAGGGAAATGCCCAGCTGCTTTCTGGCCCGCTCCAGGGGAATTCGCCGGAACTCCTTGCGCAGGGGGTATCCCAAATTGCGGATGATCTCGGGAGAAACTCCGTCCAGACGCATGCCTTCCGGAAGGTAAACCCGAGCCGAGCTGCGGGCGAGAAAGCGGACCGCCTTGCCCACGGCCCGGTTCGCCTCATGAACGAATACCGGGATTCCACGCATTTTCGCCGCCATGGCGGGGCCAAAAGTGGAAAAGCCCCCAAAGCCGACCAAGGCATCGGCTCCAATCCGTCGGTAAAATCGGTGGGAACGCAAAAAGGAAAGGGCAAAGCCTTTGCCAAACCTCGCCAAGCCCATGGGAGTGCGGATCAGAGGAGCGCCCGGCATCGATTGAAAGGAAAGCTTGGGGTATTTGCTGGAAAGTCGGGCGTCTACTTGTTTTTGACTGGTGAACAACCAAGTCGGATACCCTCTTTCCTCCAAAGACTGGGCCAAGGCGATCCCAGGAGTCAGATGCCCCCCGGTTCCGCCGCAGGCAATGACCACGTTTCTCATAATTCGCGGGCCCTCATACTCTTGGGCTTGTGCATCGATCTGAGCACGTTGAGCACGAATCCGAGGAGAACGAAAGTAACCATCAGATTGGATCCTCCATAGCTTATGAAGGGCAAGGACATCCCCTTGGTAGGCAGGGAACCGGTCACCACCCCCATGTTGATCACCGCCTGCAGGGTGACGAAAAGAATCGCTCCCATCGCCAAGAGATATTCGTAAAGACGGGGCGTTTGGCGAAGACGGAGAAAGACGCTGACAAACAAGAAGACGAAACTGACGAGGATGGCGGCGGTGGCGATCAACCCGAGCTCTTCCCCGATTACGGGAAAGATGAAGTCGGTGTGAGCTTCGGGCAGAAAGTGAACCTGCTGACGGCCCATTCCCAAACCAACCCCGTCGATGCCGCCGACCCCAAAGGCCAACATACCCTGCCAAAGTTGATAGGCGCTGTCGTTGGCATTGGCTTCGACGTCGAGAAAGGAAGTGACGCGGCGGATTCTGACAGGGTCGAGATAAACCAGCACCGAAAAGGCGGTAATGGCGAGCCCCGCGACCGGCAACAACCAGCGCAGGCTCGTCCCGGCCTGAAACATCATGGTCGCCGCCACAGCCCCGCAAAGAAAACAGGTGCCGAAATCAGGCTGTAGAATAATCAGCCCGCAACAACACCCGATGAGAAGGGAAGGTATGAAGAATCCATGGAGAAAGCTTTTGATCTCCCGATGCCGGGAGGCGAAATAGGCGGCCAATGCCAAAACCAGCCCGATCTTGGCGAACTCCGAGGGCTGCACCCGCAAAGGTCCCAACCCTATCCATCTCTGGGCTCCGTTTACTTTGACGCCAATGCCGGGAACCAGAGTGAGAATCAACCCCAGCATGCACAATCCGAACAACAGCCATGAGCGTCGGCGCAGCCATTCTAGATTCATGTAGGCCGCGTATGCGCCCATGAGCAGGGAAAGAAGCAGCCAGACCACCTGCTTCGTCAGGAGAGCCTGGGCGCCGCGAACCACTCCGGCGCTGAATAGCATCACCAAGCCGAGCATGGTCAGGCCGAGAGCGATGAAGATCACGTAGATCATCACCCAATCTCCAGCATTCGTTTGTTTTTGCTCTACTTTCGCCGCCACCTCTTAGTTTCCACACCCATGACTATTCCACTACCCTTTCCTACTTACGGATTTTCTTCCGATACGTCGATGATCGGTCTCTCGTCGGCAGTGCCCTGAAAAAATCCTTCTACGCTGGTTTCCCTACTTTCCAAGGGCACTTCCGTTGCCGGAGCCAGAAGTTCTTCAACCGTGGGCTCGCTCACCCCGGGCTGACTGGCCGATACAACCAGCACTAGAGCGAGCCTAATGCAGGTCGCTTCGAGCTCATTTTTACTTTCAATTATAAGCCTCACGGTGCGCACGTATAAAGCGGAGTTTGTGGTCATGGG
>JAYOEB010000077.1:0-11361 GCA_038116775.1 Opitutia bacterium
CAGAGGAAGTCTGCCCGCGGTGAAAGTGGCGATTACCGGAGGCCTCGGCTTCGTCGGCACGGCGGTTTCCAAGCGTGTTTTGGATTTAGACGGGGTTCGCAAGGTCATCGCCATCGGCCGCAACCCTTCCCCGAAATCGAGTCTCGTTCCCGAAGGGATGGAATACGTCTCCTGCGACCTTTCTCAGAGAAAAACTTCTTTCGATTGGCTGAGAGAGGTGGATACCGTCTTTCACATTGCCGCCAAAGCCGGGATACGCGGTTCATTCGGAGAATACCAAGCCGCCAATTTCGAAGCCACGAAACATTTGCTGGCCGCCTCCGAAGCCTCCGGCGTCAAGCGATTCATTTTCACCAGTACCCCAAGCGTGGTTTTTAGCAATTCGGACGTTCGGGGCGGGTCCGAGTCGATGCCTTATTTGACCAGGAGAGTTTCTCCCTATGCCTTTACGAAGGCCATGGCCGAAAAACTGGTTCTCGGCGCTCACAAGCCCGGAATATTCCAGACGCTAGCCATCCGGCCGCATTTGGTATGGGGTGAGAACGATCCTCATTTGCTTCCCAAAATCATCGTCAGACACAGACAAAAAAGACTCAGAATAGTTGGTCATGGAACCAACAAGATGGACCTCACCCATATTGACAACGTCGCCCACGCCCACCTCTGCGCCTTGGAGTCCATGTTGAAAAATCAAACGCTCGGAGGGAAAGCGTACTTCATCGCCCAAGACGAACCCGTCGAGCTTTGGCCTTGGCTTAACCATATTTTCCAGGAACTCGGCATGCCTCCTCTGAGCCAAACCATATCCTTCCCCAAAGCCTACTTTCTTGGGTTTGTCCTTGAAAAGGCTTGGTCCGCCCTACGCTTGTCGACCGACCCTCCCATGACTCGATTCGTCGCCTCCCAGCTTGCCCACGATCATTGGTTTTCAACGAGATCCGCGAACGTAGACCTGGGCTATCGACCCATCATCGACATGGAGCAAGCCATGAAGAAATCGCTGCCTTGGTTGAGGCAGCTCTAATCGGATTGCGTTGCCCGAAGAAAATCATTGAGGATGCAGCCGACGCTAACGTTGAGGTTCAGGGAACTCGCGGTTCCAGGCATTTGCAAGCGAACCCATCCCGAAGCGTTTCCTTTCCAAAAATCTCCAAGGCCTTGGCTTTCGCAACCAAAAACAAATGCCGTCTGCGGATGATAGGCATACCGATGAGATAGGCATTCCGCCTTGGAGCTTGTTCCCACTAATTTCAGACCCCGGGCCCGCACCCAATCCAAGACCCTTTCCTTGCCGGCCGAGGCAACGCGGATCTTGCTCATGAGTCCTCTTGACGAACGAATTACGTTGGGATTGAAGAAGTCGACTCTCGGATCGCTGAGCAACACGATCTGAGCGCCCATGGCTTCCGCCGTTCTCAGAATAGCTCCCAGATTGCCCGGTTTTTCAACTTCATCGAGAATTATGATCGGGGCGATTTTTTCATGCGGACCGATTCTCATTTCAGAAAGGCTCAGGCTCCAACTATGAACCACCGCCAGAACACCGTCGGGATTTCTTCGGTAAGAAATTTTCCCGAAGGCATCTTTTCCCATTTCCTGAAAGTCGAGCTCCTTGTTTCGGCATCGTTCCATCAATTCCTCCATCGCTTTTGAATCTGAGGCGAGATTTGGGTTATGAAAGATGGTTTCTACCTCTCTGCCCGCCTCCACCATGGCGAGAATTTCATCCACACCCTCCGCCACGAATCTTTTTCTTTCCCTTCTTCTGCGAGCAGACTCCCTAAGCTTTACAAGCTCCTTGACCGTGGGGTTGGACAAGCTGTTAATGATTTCCTTCACGGATCAATAAAAAGGGTTTTGCAAGAAAAGGGCGAGCCCGATACGAAAAAGCTCATGTCCAAAAGGTCGCCAAAAGCATTTAACGACAAACCTTATGCCTACCATCATGAGCTCGAAGTCGAAATTGAAAGTCTCACCAACCTTGGTCACGGCATCGCCCGCGACCATGGCTGGGTAATCCAGATCCCCTTTGTTCTTCCCGGTGAGTTGGTGAGGGCGAGAATCTTCCGGAATCACAAAAATTATTCCGAAGCGGATTGTACGGAAGTCCTCCGATCTTCTCCCGACCGGGTAACCCCGAAGTGCGAACTGTTCGAGACTTGCGGGGGATGTCAGTACCAATGCGTCTCCTACGAAAAACAACTTCTTTGGAAACAAAAGCAGGTCGAAGACTGCATATCAAGAATAGGCGGATTTTCACCGAAGGTACTGCCTACGATAGCTTCGCCGCAAATTTACGGTTATCGATCGAAATTGACGCCACACCATCAAAAGCCAAAGGCGGGCCAGGAACCAAAGCTTGGGTTCCTTAGGCAAGGATCCCGCAAAGTGATTGTGGACGTCCGGAAGTGTCCCATCGCCACGGTTGCGATCAATGAAGCCATGCCCGCGGCTCGGGCTCGTCTATTTGCAAGTCACTCTGGGAAAAAAGCCGGGACGCTTCTGCTTAGAGACGTCGAGGAAGGCGTAGTCAGTGATCCCAACCAATTGGTCTCCGAGCGGGTTCTGGGCCTCACCTTTCAATTCAAGGCAGGTGAATTCTTTCAAAACAACCCTTTCATTTTGCCGTCTTTGGTAAGCCATGTGATCGAACAGGCCGATCCTGAAAACTCCAAGTCTTTGATTGACGCCTACTGCGGGGGCGGTCTGTTCGGTCTGTCGGGGGCCGACCGTTTCGAAAAGGTCGTGGGGATCGAGATCAGTCGCGACGGGTTTGAGGCTGCCCGAAACAACGCCCTGATCAATCAAATCAAGAACGCGGATTTTCTCTT
The DNA here is from genome assembly GCA_038116775.1 of Opitutia bacterium. Lineage (GTDB taxonomy): Bacteria > Verrucomicrobiota > Verrucomicrobiia > Opitutales > Seribacteraceae > Seribacter. The sequence continues at coordinate 2,832 of JAYOEB010000077.1, forward strand.
AGGTAATGCGGCTTCGATTTTTTCCGATTTGGAGGATTTGCCGCGGCCCTCTTCGCTCATCATCGATCCCCCGAGAAGAGGATGCGACGAAAGTTTTTTGAGTCAAACCCTGAGCTTCCGTCCTTCCCGGATCGTCTACGTATCCTGCGACCCTTCCACGCAAGCCAGGGATGCCAGAATCCTGGTGGAGGGAGGATACGAGATTTCGTGCGTTCAACCCTTTGACTTGTTCCCTCAGACCAGGCATATTGAAAACGTCGTCACCTTTTCCGCCTAGTCTCTATCTCGGTTCATTTTCCAACTCAAGCAGTCAAACTGCCGGACGAACGAGGCCCGGTCCTCGGCAAAGGTTTTCGGCCATGGCGCATCCTCTCTTTCCTCTTCGAAAAAGTCGGACAGTCGATCAATGAAATGCTCGAGGAACTTTTCCGAGTGAAACTCCGCCCCAGATAGAAAGCGCGGGGCCATGGTTCCTTGAAACAAAATCCCTGCCCTTGTTTTTTTCATCGCCGCCCCGGCTATCTTTAGGTTCGAACCTTCGTTCATTAAGTCTTTTCCGACCGGTTCCTCAAAGCAATCTCCCGGTATTCCCGGACTTTTTTGCGACGGACAAGGCTGCAGGCGGCTAGGTATCCCCAATTCCTCAAGAGCGTCTCCCATGGCCTGATGCACTCCCTCGTACAGCGTCAAGGATGAGAAATCGAAATGCCGGCGCCCCCGAGGAATAATCAGACAATAAGTCCAGTCCTCCCCGTGACGCACGATTCCTCCTCCCGTTGGTCGTCGAATGAGTCGATCGATGGGTTCTTCGGTCTTTCGCTCGACCCATTTCCAGTTCTGTCCGTAGCCGAAGCTGGTTTCCTGCTTTTGCCAAAGGTAATGCCTGAACGCCGTTTGCCTTGCGTCTCCGGCTTTTTGCAGAAGCCACCAATCCGTGGCCATGTTCTCGACCCCATTTTCCCTCAAGGTAGGATATGCCCGCAGACTCATTCGAAAGCTAAAATTTGGGCAGGTACCTACCCTGAAAATCAACCTTTTCCCTGTACCAATGATACAGGTCGGGCGGTAGCTTCAATTCCTCAATCTGCTGCCTCAGGGTGCTTGGCTTCGTCTTCAGCTTTCCGACCAACGGCGCCAACTCAAAGCTCAGGTGTCTGGGTCTTTTCTCCTCTCCGTGGTAATCACTACTTTTTCCCTTCAATATTCTGTCTTCCCTAAAGCCAAAATGATCGAGGATCTCAAGGCCCAATTGGTAGCGGCTGATCTCTTCAGAGCCGGCCCAATGAAACAATCCGTTTAAATTCGGTCTTTCCAGCAGCTCCACTATGACCGCGCCCACGTTCTCTGCGGAACAAGGTTGCCTGATTTCGTCATCAAACAAGGTAAGAGGCGATTGATCGGCAATGCTCCTGAGAATCCTCTCGTGAGGGCTGCGGTTTCCCTTGGGACTGTTTCCATTCATCAAAGTTATCCGCAACACCACCAAGCTTTCCTCGGTAACGGCAAGTACGCCCTTTTCCGCTTCGAGCTTTTGCCTTCCGTATTCGCCGCTGGGATTGGGGAGGTCCGTCGATCGATAGGGTGCAGTCGTTCCGTCAAATACCATGTCTGTGGATAGGTGGACGTAGCGAGCTCCGAGATGAGATGATATTTCAGCCAGTCTGACCGCCCCATCCACGTTGATGGCCCGAGCCAAGTCAGGATTCGCATTGACCGTATCCGGCGAAGAGATCGCCGCGCAATTCACGACTGCGTCGGGCCACTCGTCGAAAAGCTCTCTCTTCAATTGTTCGGGATCTGAAAGGCAAATTTTCTTCGAGCCGGCTGTATCCGTATTACGAACGTATCTGCAGCTCTGATGATTTCTGGCCAGCAGGGACCGATGAACCGATGCCCCCAGCAATCCGCTTGAACCAAATAATGCAACCTTCACGATCTCAGAATAGACAATCGGGGCATTCTCACAACCCGAGAGTTTTACCATGCCTGATTTGCTTTTCCTTGAACATATCAAGGTTTTCGAATAGCGTTGCTCCATCCAATGAATTATTCCCAACTTGCGAATCGTCGCATCCTGGAACAACCCACCTATCAACCCGGCAAGCCCATTGAAGTCGTGGCCAAGGAGCAGGGTTTCGAACTGCATCAAGTCTGTAAGCTTGCTTCCAACGAGAACCCTTGGGGGCCCTCGCCTGCCGCCGTCTTGGCTGGTCGCAAATGCCTTGACCAGGTCCATCGCTACCCGGACGGCGGCGGGGCCCTGCTCAAGGAGTCCCTTGCAAAACTTCATGGCTTGTCCCCCGGGCAATTCATTCTAGGAAATGGTTCGAATGAAGTCATCGAGTTGATTGGGCACGTCTTTCTTGGTCCAGGGGACGAAGTTTTGTTTGGAGAGCACTCGTTTGTAGTCTACAAGCTGGTCGCCATGCTCATGGGAGCAAGTCCCGTTGCGGCTCCCATGCCCGAACTTAAGCACGACCTCGATTTGATGAGGGAAAAAATAACGGACCGGACCAAACTGGTTTTTCTCCCAAGCCCCAACAACCCAACCGGCGCTTGGAACTCGCAGGATGAGATTTTTGAATTCGTTCGTAGTCTTCCCGAGCACGTTGTCTTTTGCTTCGATGAAGCCTATGCCGAATATCTTGAGAATCCCCCCAATCTCAAAACGCTTCTCAATGAGAACAGAAAGGTGATCGGGCTGAGAACCTTTTCCAAAATTTATGGTCTCGCCGGACTTCGGATTGGATACGGATATGGAAGCAAGGAATTGATCGATTTGCTGCATCTTGCCAGGCAACCTTTCAACGCCAACTCCGTCGCCATGAGCGCCGCAGTCGCTTCCTTGGAAGATCAGTCATGGGTAGCGGAATGCAGGCGGAAGAACAACGAGGGGCTGGAACGACTAAAGACCGGTCTGGATGCTTTGGAGCTAAGCTGGGTCCCAAGCAAGGCCAACTTTCTCCTCGTGAAGGTGGGAGATGGTCTCGAAGTCTTTCGATCACTGCAGAAATTGGGAATAATTACCCGACCCATGCCGGATTCGCTGAGTGATTACCTGCGCATCTCCGTCGGAACTCATGAAGAAAACGAAAGGGTTCTCCAGGGATTAAAAGGCGTTTTGGAGGAATCGACGTTTTCATGACTTCGGAAAACACCACTCTCCTACTGGGATTCTTTTGGGGTCTGTGCATCGTCAGTTCGGCGTTACTGGGGGTGTTTCGCTCATACATTGACCGCGTTCGATCCGGTCTTGCCGGTCCCCCGACCGACGAAAGCCGTTCCTCCAGGCAAATATCCCACGCCTTGGATTTGCCCAACCATGAAAGACCGCTGCATCTGGAAGCCGCGGTACTTTCATCCCTCCAAGTGGTTGCCGGCCTTTATTTTCTCAAATCCTTGGTTCCGGCGATCTTTTCACCATGGACGATCTTTTTTCTCGCGGCCCTGCTTTCCATAATCATCGAAAGAGTGACGGGCTGGCTTTATCCCAGAAAAATTTCCCAATCCAATTGCTTGGAAGCCCATCTCGCCATGGGCTTCCTTCCAATATTGCTGACGCGCGCCTTGTGCAGTCCGCTTGGCTTTGGATTGCGGACTCTCGAGACCTTGCTTCAGAACTCGGATCAAAAAATTCTCAAGGAAAAAGACGAGGAAAGCGACCTTGCCGATCATATCAAGATGGTTGGCAGGGAAGGGACAAACCTAGATCCGGACGTACTCGAGATCATGGAGAATACTCTGGAAATGAGTCATTTGAAGGTCAAGGACGTCATGATTCCCAGAAATCAAGTGCAGATTCTGGATGCCAACGAAGAGTTTGAGGAAAATTTGAGGATCGCGAAATCCTGCGGACACACCAGGCTGCCGCTCTGCAACGGCGATCTCGATCACTGCCTCGGAATCATTCACGTAAAGTATGCGTTTCGGACTTTGGTCGAAGAAACCACTCACTTTGACTTCAAGAAGATCACCAGATCCCCCGCCCTTCTCGATGGCCATGAATTGCTGCCGGTCGCTTTGAAGAAAATGATGAAGCTGAAGGTCCACATGGCATTGGTAAAAGATGAGTTCGGAGGGATCGACGGTGTCATCACGCTCGAAGACATTCTGGAAGAAGTCGTTGGTGAAATTCAGGATGAGTTTGACGCCGACGAAGAGGCCGTGGAAACCATCAGTGAAACGGAGTGGAAGATTTCCGGTCTTACTCCGCTGCATGAATTGCCGGACGCGCTGGACATTCAAGAAGAGGATCAGGAGATGACCAGTTTAAGCGGAATGATAACCCGCGAAATCGGCAAGATACCAGAAGCCGGTGAGAAGTTTTCCCTTTCCCGTTACACCGTGGAGATCCTCGATGCCGACGAAACAAAAGTCAGGAGCGTCAAAATCAAGCTTAACACGGAAGATCCAGGCTAAATCCGAAGGCAACCTCCCAATTACTCTCGAGGAAAGAGAATGATCTTTTCGCCTAGTTTTTGCCCGACTAGGGATTCTCCCCACTCCAATTCTTCCTTCCAGGATGCGCATGGTTGCTGATTGAGTCTTTGATGGATCCTGGCATGTACTCCAGGCATGACCGATGCAAGGGCGACGCTCGACAACCTCAGCCCCTCAAGCATGGTCGACAGGCAAGTGAAGAGAATTTTCCGATCTTGGGGATCAGTGGATTTTGCCAACTTCCAAGGAGTCCGATCGTCTGCATACTTGTTGATCAGTCGAATGAAGGCAAAAATTTCCTCCAGTCCGAAATTGTACTTGAAGGAGCGAAAATGATCGAGCATCCGATCTCTCTTGTTCCTCCAATTAGCCCGCAACTCTCGTTCAAACTCCTCGTCCGCTTCGGCTACCGGAACCACTCCGTCGGCATAGCTGTGCAACATGTGCAGAAGACGGCTTACCAAATTGCCTAAATCATTTCCAAGATCCGCCCGATAACGGGACTCGAATCGATCCAGGGAAAATTCCGCATCCTGGCCAACCGTCATTTCCCGCATGACGAAATAACGAAACGCATCGGGGCCAAAACGGTCAACGAGACTAAGGGGGTCCACGGTTTCTCCGGTACTTTTGGACATCTTGGCCCCGGAAGTCGTCCACCATCCATGGGCAAGGATTGACCGAGGAAGGTCCAAATTGCTGGCCTTGAGCATGATGGGCCAATAAACGGCATGCGGCGGCGTAAGTATGTCCTTGCCGATGACGTGAAGGTCCGCCGGCCAACAATCCCCAGTCTTGGTTTCGTCGGAAGATACCGCCGAGAAATAATTTACCAAGGCGTCAAACCAAACGTAGGTGACGAAATCTTGGTCGAACGGAAGAGTGATCCCCCATGAAAGTCTTTCTCTGGGCCTGGAAATGCAAAGGTCGTTGAGGGGCTCCCTCAGAAACTCCAGCACTTGAGATTGACGATTCTCCGGAAGGATGAATTTTGGATTGCTTTTGACGTAGTCGATCAACCAATCCTGATATTTGCTCAACTTAAAGAAGTAGTTGGTCTCCGTAATTTCAGTAACCTCTCCGAAGATTTCCGGCCATCTTCCGTCTATCTGATCTTTTTCCTGAAGGAATTGTTCCGCCCGGGTAGAATAAAAACCGCGATATTCGGACTTGTAGATTTCACCCTTTTCGAAAAGGCTCTGCAATATTTCGCAAACTACTTTTTTGTGTCTGTCTTGGGTGGTGCGGACGTAGTCGTCGTTGGATATGTTCAGTTTGGACAACATCTTCAAAAACTCTTCCGCAACCGCGTCGCATCTTTCCTGCGGCTCTATGCCTTCGGCCTGAGCGCCCTGCTGCACTTTTTGGCCATGCTCATCAAGTCCGGTCAGAAAGTGTACCTCTCTGCCCTCAAGCCTCATCGTCCGGGCAATGACGTCCGTCAGGATTTTTTCGTAGGCATGGCCCAAATGCGGCGACCCGTTCGCATAATCAATCGCAGTGGTGAGATAATACTTTTTCATTCTTCCGCCCATAACTAGACCACAACCGTCAAAAGAACCATCTCAAAGCTAAAAAGAATCATTTTACATGATTGACTTCAGCCCTTACCTTTTGTGAAGTAGGGAACTTTTTGGTTACTACACCCGTCCGTCGAGATATCTTCATTCCTTTCAAGTTTGCGTCGATGGATTAACCTTTCACCGATCAGTATGAGCGAAACTAATTCAACGGCTCCTGAAACCATTGAGGTTGAGGGATTGCTAGATATAAATGAAAATAAATCAGGCATTTTGCTTGATCCCAAGCGAGGAGGAAAGACCACTCCTCATGACCCTTTTGTTCCTCGCGAACTGATTCGTCGTTTCAAGCTCAAGAAGGGTTCGGTCATCAAGGCTGACGCCATTCCCGACAAAATTCGTCCCAATCCCAAGGTACGCTTCATTCATGAGGCGGACGGAGTGAGCCTCAATGATAGAAAGAAATTGTTTCGCTTTGATCAGCTGACGACCATTCAGCCCAGGGAAAAGCTCAACTTGGAAGGGAAAGACGGTCGCATGACCACACGAGTTCTGGATTTGTTCTGCCCTCTCGGAAAAGGTCAAAGAAGTCTAATCGTCGCTCCCCCTCGAGCGGGCAAGACCACCATCCTTCACGACATTGCAAAAGGAGTGGAGGAAAATCATCCGGAATGCCACCTGATGGTGGTGTTGATAGACGAACGCCCCGAGGAGGTCACGGATTTCAAAAGAACGGTTCCCGCTGAGATTTTCGCCTCCTCTAATGACGAGGAGGTAAAAAGTCACCTGCGCGTGGCCGAGCTCGCCATTGAAAGAGCCAAGCGTCTGGTCGAAGCCAAACAAGACGTCGTCCTGCTGCTGGATTCGATCACTCGGCTCTCCAGGGCATACAACGCGGCATCCGGAAAAAGCGGACGGACCATGACGGGAGGACTCGACGTACGAGCCCTTGAGAAGCCCAGACAGATTTTTTCTTCGGCTCGCAATTCGGAAGAATCAGGTTCTCTGACCATTGTCGCCACCGCTCTCGTCGAAACGGGTTCGAAAATGGACGAATTGATCTTTCAAGAATTCAAGGGCACTGGAAACAGCGAAATCATTCTCGATCGAAAGATTGCCGAACTTCGACTCTGGCCGGCCATTAATTTGGCTGCCTCCGGTACCCGCAAGGAGGAAGACTTGCTGGATCCCCAAGTTCTTGAGAAAACTTCCTTTCTAAGGCGGGCGATGTCGCCGATGAAAATTATCGATGCGACCGAATCCCTCATCGACCGGATGTCCTCCACGGCTTCCAATGCGGAATTTCTAGACCTTATTCAGACTGCATAACTCGTTGACAAAAAACTTCATTTTCGGCATTCTGAACCCTTTTTCCAAGTTATTGACACAGGCATCCGATGCACAATTTCTCTGATCAATGTCTAGACCTCGCGAGATCCCTTCTAGGCAACAATCTCAAACATATCAACGAAGATGGTACGATCACCCCGGCCGAGGGTGAAGCCAGTCGAATAGACGAACCCGGGCACGCCGCCCTGGCCATCGGAGAATTCTTTCGGGCAACGGGAGATACCGAGTTGGGGGGCTATGATCTGTTTGATCTTTCGGCCAGATGCATAACCCACCAGGCGTTTGCGGAAGAGGCCAGCGACAACGGGATGGCCTATGCCGCTCTCGGACTTCTCTCCTTCGGGGCATCCAAGGAAAGAAATTTGGTTTGGGAGAGACTTTTGGATCCCACTCGAGAACAACTCGATCATTGCTTGCTTACCCGCACCGAGCGCAGAGATCACTTTCAGGCCTTCAACGTCGCAAAATCCGTCGCCCGCTTCAGCTTTGGGCTAACCAAGAAGGACGATACCGGAAAGGTAATCGACCGCTTTGTGGACCACCTTGAAAAACACAGCAGTGGTGGATTCTTCAATGACGACGACTCCGGTCAATCCGGAGTTTTCGACGTCTATGGCCTGCTCTCCTTCATTTTCATCCGCCAAGCGCTGCAATTGCATGCAAACGTGCATTTGAAAGACCGCAAACTACCGAAACTGAGAACTTTCGCGGAGAAGTATCTCCGCATGCTTCCCGACATGACCCGGCAGGACGGTCTGGGCTGGAACTACGGCCGATCCGTGGGAGCCTACGGACAACTGCACTGCATAAGCATGATTTTGCAGGCAATGCGCGATCAATGGATTCCGCCTGAAAAAATGCCTCTTTATCTGGATGCGTTGAGACGTTTGTTCCAATATTTTTTCGTCACTTACCTGGATCAGGAAAAAGGCGATCTCGTCATTCGTGACGGGGAGAGGAATACGGTGGATAATCACACCACCCGAATCGCCAACTTCGATGCAGCCCGCTATCTTTGCCAGTGGGCTCGGCTAGCTCGAGTGATCGGAGGGTCCTTGGCGGTTCCCGCGCCCAACCGCTCCAAGACGGCGGGTCGATTCGTCATTTTCGACAAATCCCACAAGAAGGAACACGGGTTGTTTTTGTTTCGGGATGAAAACATCGGGGTTCAATACCAACTGCCGCTAATCAGCCCCACTCCTATTCTAACTTCCGACAAC
>JAYOEB010000078.1:0-11233 GCA_038116775.1 Opitutia bacterium
GCTTACCTTTACCCACATGCTATGCGGGGCCCGACCCATCGTGCGGGGAGCTTCCGGCATGAGAGAGGGAAAATGGGAGCGAAAACTCCTCAAGGGTTCCGAACTAAGGGGCAAGACTCTAGCCGTGCTAGGTCTAGGGCGTATCGGGGCTGAAGTAGCCAAACGAGCCCTTGCCTTTGAGATGAAAGTGGTGGCCTACGATCCTTATTTGACGGAGGACCGGGCCAAGGAATTGGACCTGATCAAAGTCGATCTCGATGAAGCCTTCGAGCAAGCCGACTACCTGACGGTGCACATGCCCCTGACCGACGAAACCAGAGACATCGTCGATGAGGGAGCCTTTGCAAAAATGAAGGACGGGGTCAGGGTGTTCAATTGCGCTCGTGGGGGCATCATCAAGGAATCCGCTCTGATTGAAGCGCTCAAAAGCGGCAAAGTCGCTCAGGCGGGCTTGGACGTCTATGAGCAAGAACCCCTACCCGAAGATCATGAGTTTCGCAAGTTGGAGAATCTTAATTTGACGCCTCATTTGGGCGCATCCACCGAAGAGGCCCAAGAGAGCGTGGGAGTCGAAATCGCGGAAGCGGTTGCCGAAGTGTTGCAAGGCGGACGCATCCGCAATGCCATCAACATGCCTTCGATCGATCCTAAGGACTTGGAGTCCCTAAGGCCTTATCTTGATCTTTGTCAGAGGCTTGGAGCTTTCGCCCGACAAGCGGCGAAGGGCTCGGTCGAAGCAATACACATCACCTACTTTGGTGGAATCGTCGACTTCGATTGCGTCCCTCTGACTCGGGCGGTTCAAAAAGGTTGGTTGGCAGGCGTCGCCGGCGATGAAGGGATTAACGACGTGAACGCCCCTTACAAGATCAAGGCCTTGGGCATAAGGCTCGAGACCACGAAATCCTCATCCCCGATCGACTACAATGAATTGATCGAGGTTAAGACTGTTTCCGGAGACGGATCCGAACAATCGGTTCGGGGAACGCTTTTGGGCAAGGCGAACGAACCCAGGATCGTCGCGGTCGATGGTCAGGCTATCGAAGTCAGACCCGTCGACAAACTTCTGGTCGTCCGAAACATCGACAAACCTGGGATCGTTGGGAAGTTGGGCACGACTTTGGGTAACTTCTCCGTAAATATCGCCAACATGTCCTTGAGCCGGGCTCAAGACGGAGAATGGGCATTGACCATTTGCGAACTCGATGAAGAACCGCCTGCCACAGCCCTACAGACTTTGGTCGATGATCCTGACATTCGAGAGGCTCGCGTTTCCCGCCAAGGTTAGGAAAAATTGATGAGCCGGGAGTAGAATGTCCGTCGAAGCAATAGCGGTAGCCTTGATCGGCTATCTTTTGGGATCCATTCCGGTTGGGGTGTTGGTTGCCAAGAGGTACGGCGTCGACATTTATCGCGTAGGCAGTGAAAACCCCGGGGCCACCAACGTACTCAGGTCCATCGGCAAGACAGCCGGGTACCTCGTGTTCTTTCTCGATTTCCTCAAGGGCTTCGTCGCCACGGTCTGGTTTACGTTGCCCATCTTTTCATTTTCAGGTGACGCGAGTCTGGGTTTGTGGGGGTTGCCTGCAGCCGTGCTCGGTCATACCTTTCCCCTTTTCGCCAAGTTCAAGGGAGGAAAAGGAGTGGCCACCGCCATGGGTGGATTGCTCGGAGTAATGCCAGACTGTTTGATTTTCGGATTAGTCTGCTGGGTGATTATTTTTTTTGCCACTCGATACGTGGCTTTGGCTTCGATTGGCTTTGGAGTAAGTTTACCGATTTGCTCGTTGATTCGACTTTGGACCAGCGAAGCTGAAGAGGGACAGTTGGGTAGGCTTCTTTTGGGTTTTTTGGTGATGGGATGGATTGTTTGGAGGCATCGTGAAAATTTGCGTCGTCTCAAAGCAGGTACGGAAAACCGATTTGAGAAAAAGAAAAATCCATAACCTCAATCTTTAGTCACTATGAGCGAGACACCAACCATTAGAATCGGGATATTGGGCTTTGGAACCGTAGGGCAGGGAACCTGGAAGCATTTGCTTGAAAATGAAGATTTTTGGGAAAAGATTCTCGGCGTTCGCTTGCAGGCAACCAGGGCATCGGTTCGCAGTCTGGACAAGAGTCGACGGCTTACGGTTCCTCCCGGAGTTCTTACCACTGATTCCCTTTCGATTGTGACTGACCCTGAGATTGATCTTGTTTGTGAATTGATTGGAGGGGTGGAAGAGGCAAAGAAATTGACCTTGGAGGCTTTTGCCAACGGAAAGTCGGTGGTTACCGCAAACAAGGCGCTGATTTGCGAACATGGAGACGAGCTTTTTCATGCCGCTGAAAAAGCCGGCGTTCACTATGCCTTTGAGGCAAGCGTTGCAGGGGGAATCCCTATCATAAAGGTCTTGAGAGAGAGTTTGGTCGCCAATGAATTCCCTCTGATATACGGCATTCTCAACGGCACCTCCAATTACATTCTCACAAGGATGGAAACCGAGGGCGTGGGCTTTGAGGAGGTTTTGCAAGACGCGAGGGAACTTGGTTACGTCGAGGCCGATGAATCGCTCGACCTGGACGGAATTGACGCAGCGCACAAAGCGGTCATTCTTGCCTATCTCGCTCATGGAATTTGGGTAAATCTCGAAGATATGACGGTAGAGGGCATAAGTAAAATCTCCAACGCTGATTTGGACGCTGCCCAAAAATTGGGTTGCAAGATAAAGCTCATCGGAGTGGTTCGTAGGGATTTCGAAAACAATCACGTTTCGGTTGGAGTCTATCCTGCTCTTGTTCCGATTGCGGAAATAATCGCCCGAACCGATGGGGTGTTTAATGGAATAAGTCTATGCGGTTCAGTTGTCGGAACGGTGGTCCTTACCGGGCGAGGCGCCGGGCAAGACCCAACGGCCGGCTCCGTCATCAGTGACGTCGTCGATGTGGTCAAGGGAATGAGAGGAGCCCAGTCTCAGGTCAAACTGCTGCATGTTTCCCCTGAGGAATGCAAGCTTGCTCCAGCCGTGGAAATCAAGGGGTGCTACTATCTGAGGTTGTCGGTGGATGACCGTCCGGGTCAATTGGCTCATGTGGCGGAAACTCTTGCCGATCATCAAATCAGCTTGGCCACGGTTTCTCAAAGCCCTCAGGGCGAAGACGCCCCTGCCAGTCTTATTCTAACGACTCACCGGACTAACGAGCATTGCATCGGCCAAGCCATTCAATCCCTCGAGCAACTTCCCGGTGTGAAGGAAAAACCGGTCTTATTTCGCATTTTTGATCCCAATACCGGCCAACAATGAATATTGTAGTAAAAAAGTTCGGCGGTACTTCCGTCGGTGACGTCGACCGTATCAAAAAAGTGGCCAAGAGGGTTAAGAAATGTTGGGACGATGGCAATGCGGTGGTTGTCGTGGTGTCCGCCCGCGCAGGTGTGACCAACTCTTTGATAGAACGAGCCAAAGCCATCCAGAAAAATCCGACCGATCGGGAATTGGACGTCTTGATGACCTGCGGAGAGCAGGAGACAATCGCCTTGATGTGCATGGCTTTGAATGCCTTGGGCGTGGCGGCCGTCTCCCGGACGGGTTGGCAGGCAGGCATCGTCACGGAGGGATTGCATGCTAAATCGAGGATACGCGAAGTTTCCGGCGGAGACATACGAAAGCAGTTGCGGGCTCGAAAAGTCGTGGTTCTGGCAGGTTTTCAAGGCGTCAACGATCACGGAGATCTGACCACTTTTGGAAGAGGAGGCTCCGACCTCAGCGCCATTGCCATCGCAGGAGCGCTGCGGGCCAAGACTTGTCAGATTTTTACCGACGTGGAGGGGGTTTTTACCGCAGATCCCAGGATTGTGCCCAATGCCCGAAAGATCAATACCATCAATTACGAAGAAATGCTGGAACTATCCAGCAGCGGTTCGAAGGTAATGCAGACCCGAGCAGTGGAGTTTGCCCAGAAGCACAATATCCCCTTCGAAGTGCGCTCGACCTTTTCAACCAAATCCGGAACGAATGTGAAAAAGAAAGCAAAATCCCTAGAAGACACCCTTGTCAGCGGTGTGGCCATTGACAAAAATCAAGTTCGAGTGAGCATCACCGAACTTCCTGACCGACCGGGTGCAGCCGCCGCGATCTTTAAGGTAATGGCTGATGCGGGCGTAGTGGTCGACATGATCGTTCAAAACGTGGCTCGCAATGGTAAAGCGAATTTGACCTTTACGGTTCCCTCCGAAGATGCCTTTCGTGCGGAGAAAGCGCTCAAGGAACACCTTTCCGATGGTTTGAGCGGAAAGCTTGGGAAAAGTACCAACATAGCCAAGGTTTCCGTGGTTGGCGTAGGCATGCGATCCCATTCGGGGGTGGCTTCCGCATTCTTCGAAGCGTTGGCCAATGCTGGCATCAACATGCTCATGATCAGCACTTCCGAAATCAAGATTTCCGTAGCAGTGAGTCCTGAGCAGGGAGACGAAGCGACTCGCGTCGCTCACCTTGCCTTTGGTCTCGGCAAGTGACTTCATACCTTTGAGCCGAAAAAGGTTCTTCGCATGGAGTTCATCAGCACTCGTGGACTGACTGGTTCGGTCGGGTTTACCCAAGCAGTTGCGGAAGGTCTTGCGCCCGACGGGGGACTCTATCTTCCCAAATCATTTCCTGACCTGAGGGAGTTTTTGGATCATTGGGAAAGTCTCAGCTATGATCAGCTTTGCTTTGAGTTCTTTAAACTCTTTGCCACGGACATTGACCCTCGAATTCTCAGAGATTGCATTACTCGAGCTTACTCCCAGTTTTCCGCAACCGAGGTTGCCCCTTTGATTTCCTTGTCGGAAAATTGGAAGGTGCTGGAGCTTTTTCACGGACCGACTCTCGCCTTCAAGGACTTCGCTCTACAACTCTTGGGGAATCTCTACGAAGCTCAGATCGGTCGTGAGGGAAAAAAACTCACTATCCTTGGAGCAACCTCCGGAGATACGGGGGCGGCCGCGATTTCGGGATTACTGGGCAAAAGGGGGGTTCGCGTATTCATCCTTTATCCCAACGGCAAGGTGTCGCCTCTTCAAGAAAGGCAAATGACCTGTACCGGAGCCGACAACGTCTTTCCCATCGCCATCGAAGGAACCTTCGATGATGCCCAACGCGTGGTGAAGGACATTTTCGGTGATCTTCCCTTTCGCGATCAAGTGGGTTTGTCAGCGGTCAATTCCATCAATCTCGCCCGCATCCTTGCCCAAAGCGTTTATTATTTGTTCGCTTGGCTACGCTTGTCGCCTGAAATCAGAAGAAAAACAACTTTTGTGGTTCCGACTGGTAATTTCGGCAACGTTTTCGCCGGTTGGCTTTTGACACAAATGAAGGTTGATTTTTATGAGTTCCGGGTAGCGACCAATCAAAACGACGTTCTGCACAGGTTGTTTGGCGGCGGAGAGTATTCGCTATCCGAAGTTCGTCCCAGTTTTGCCCCCTCCATGGACATACAAGTAGCCTCTAATTTCGAACGCCTGCTTTTTTTCCTTTTGAAAAAAGACTCCTCCAAGGTAAGGCAAGTTATGTCCGCTTTTCGAGCAGAGGGAAAATTTTGTTTCGAAGAATTCACCGCATCCGGGTTTTCCAGTTCGTCGGCTACGGACGACGAAATTCCCAACCTCATCAAAAAGGTCTGGAGGGAACACCAGTATTTGATAGATCCGCACACCGCCTGCGCCTTCAAGGACTTGGATCCCAATCATCCGAGCGTGATTTTGGCAACCGCTCATCCAGCGAAGTTTCCCGCAGTTTTCGTAAAGGCTGGAATGGAAGTCCCTAAGTCTGGGATATTGGAAGCTTTGCTTTCCTCAACTCCCGTCAAATATGACGTGAAAACGGATGCGAACTCGATTCAGTCATTCATTCTGGATCATCTGTAAGGAATTGAACGATCCTTGGTCGTTTCATTCGCAGCCAAAATGAATACGCCGACCTCTAACGATCTGTTTTTGATCAGAGGAGGAGGCTTGGGAGACTTTTTGCTCACTCTCCCTTTGATTTTCGAAGCGTGCAATCTTTACGCAAAGGTTCATCTCTACACGAGGCTTGCGTACAAGGCTTTGCTAATGGGGGAATGCCCTCCGAATCTATTTATTCATGACATGGACGCGGAGTTTGATCAAATCCTCGATTCTTGCCTGAAAGCGGACGTGATTACTTTCTGGAGTGATGAGGAATGGATCGAATCTTTGCGATCTTGCGGTACGAAAAGCGTGGTTTGCCTCCAATCAAATCCCCTCGAGAAACCTCATGTCGTCACCAGATTCTTTCTCGATCTTGGGTGGGAGACGACTCCAGATCCGCTCAACTTCCCTTGGTTGGGGGACCGGTGGAATCATGCAAGCAAAACCTTATGGGTTCATCCTGGCAGTGGGAGTGTCACAAAAAATGCCGACTTTGCTTTTTTTGAAAAAAAAGCAAGAAAATGGCTGGCAGCGGATGCAGGCAACAGAGTGGTCTTTTCTTTTGGTGAGGCAGATGAGAATCCGTTTTTGGCATTTAAGCAATCACCGATTAGGGAAATACATTCGGTCGGCGTTGAGAGATTTCCTTCTCTATCGGAATTGAAGGAAATGATGCTGAGCCGAGCGGGAGCCTATTTGGGAAATGATTCCGGGCCCACTCACTTGGCGGCCATGATGGGCATTCCCACCGAGGCGTGCTTCGTCTCGACCGATCCTGGTATTTGGAGGCCTCTGGGTCCAAGGGTCAAACTAATCGGAACCGAGTAAGATCTTGTAGGATACGGAGTCCACCAGAGCCTCCCAACTTGCGGTAATGACGTTGTCGCTTACTCCAACGGTTCCCCAGGTTCTTTCGCCATCCGTTGATTCGATGTGTACGCGAGTTATGGCATCAGTACCCAAATTGCTCTCAAGTATCCGGACCTTAAAGTCAACAAGCCTAACCTGACTGATGTAGGGGAAGTCTTTCTCAAGGGCTTGCCTCAAGGCGTGATCGAGAGCTGAAACGGGTCCGTTGCCTTCGGCCACGGTATGCCTGACCTCATCGTCGATCCTTAACTTGACCGTGGCTTCGGAAGAAGTTTCGTCACCTTCTTTTCCACTGCCTACCCCGACGTGAAAACGAATGATTTCAAAGGCAGGGTTTTCACCCCGGAGGAACCTTCGCAGCAAAAGATCGAAGGAGGCGTCGGCGGACTCGTATTCGTAGCCTTTGAATTCAAGTTGCTTGAGTTCTTCCAGGAAGGATTTCATTTCCGGGGAGCGACCGTCAACTTCCATGCCCATTTCCTTGGCTTTCATCATAATGCTGCTTCGACCCGACATGTCTGAAACCAACACGCGAGTCCGGTTTCCAACGACAGCGGGATCGATATGCTCGTAGCTTCTGGTTGATTTGGCGGCGGCATCGGCATGCACGCCTCCTTTGTGGGCAAAAGACGCGGCTCCTACGTAGGGGGCTCTTATGTCGGATCGCAAATTGGTGGCATCGTCCACAAACAGGGAGAGATCCCGCAGTTTGGGCAAGTGGTTGCGGCAATTGGTGGATTTCCCCATCTTTAGTTCCAAGTTGGGAATGATGGTAGTGAGGTTGGCGTTGCCGTTTCTCTCTCCATATCCGTTCATGGTCCCTTGTACCAAAACTGCTCCGGCTTCAACCCCAGCGAGGCTTACGGCAACTCCTACCCCTGCGTCGTTGTGGCAGTGCACCCCAACGGCGGAATCAGGAAATTCGTCGACTACGGATGCGGTGATTTCCCGAAAAGGCGTCACCAACTTGCCGCCATTGGTTTCGCACAAGGTCAGAAAATCCGCTCCACCATTTTGGGCAGCCCGGAGAGTTGAAAGCGCATAGTCCCGATTGTCGAGAAAACCATCGTAGAAGTGTTCGGCGTCATAGACCACTTCCTTCCCTTGTTCCTTGAGAAAACGTACCGTATCCTCGATCATGGCCAAGTTTTCTTCGGGCGTAGTTCTCAAAACCTCGGTTACGTGAAGCAACCAGGTTTTGCCGAATATGGTGACGACGGGGGTATTTGCCTCCAAGAGAAGCTTGACTTGGGCATCATCCTCAACCGGTGTATTTGCCCGACGGGTGGAACCAAAGGCGGCGACCTTGGAATGCGAAAGTTCCAAATCGTCGGCTTGTTCGAAAAAAGCCATATCTCTGGGGTTGCTGCCGGGCCAACCGCCTTCAATGTAATCCACCCCGAATTGATCAAGTTTTTCGGCTACCCGCAACTTGGCCGCCACCGTGAAGGAGACGCCCTCAGCCTGCGAGCCATCTCGTAAGGTAGTGTCGTAGATTAGAATTTTATCATCGTTCATGGGAAAATGGGGAAAAGAGTGATTAGAGAGCCTCGACGCCAGTAAAACAGCAAGTTCCTTCAGTCGTCTGCAGTAAAGATGAGCCCGAACCTTGCGAGGATCTTCGCAGTGGAACGGGCTACGAAATTCGATTCGAGGCAGGGTTGCCGGGGCAGAAGAACTTTTGGGTAACTTTAACAGGCATTATTTTATTCTATGAGCGCATCTTTTCTTGGCAACGGCAAACAAAACGGAATAAATAAAGAAATTGAACGCATTTAACCGCAACCTTGCCCGTGAACTAATCCGTTCTCTCCAACGAAATTTTTGGAATTTGGCGCTAATCGATCACGGTTTTCCCAAACCGTTCCGTTTGCGCAAGGGAACCTTGTTGGCCTTGTCGCTTGGGTTGGCTCGTGAATTGAGGACCTTGACCGAGGATCGAAGAATTGGGGTGGTGTTGCCTCCCGGGGTTGCCGGAACGATTGCAAACCTTGCCTTGATTTTCGCCGATAAGGTTCCGGTCAACTTGAACGTTACAGCCGGTCCGGATAGCATTATTCAATCAATGCGGAAGGCTAGGGTAGGGCTTCTGCTCTCTGCGGACGAATTGACGAGTAAATTCCCCGCGTTTCCTTGGACGAATGAAATTTTTGACGTCGGTGATTGGTTGAGGAAAAAAAAGCGGAGGAAATGGAAGTTGTCTTATCTCCACCTTTTGGCATTCCTATGCCCGCTTCGTCTGATTTCAAAAATAGCGACAAGTGAGCAAAATATTGATGAAGAGGCGGTTCTTTTGTTCACATCCGGCAGTTCCGGCAATCCCAAGGGAGTGGTTTTGAGTCATCGAAACCTACTTTCGAATTGCGCTCAAATCAGAAGTACGAATCTCTTTCAAAGACAGGATCGGGTATTGGCTAACTTACCCCTTTTTCATTCCTTTGGGTTTACGGTATCCACCCTTTATCCTCTCCTTTCCGATCTGGTTATGATCTCCGTACCTTCTCCTCTTGACGTTAAGTCGAGTCTAAGGGCCATCGAGAGAGAAAAGGTGGAGGTCCTTTTGGGAACCCCCACTTTTTTACGCGGTTATCTGCGCAGGGCGAAAAGAGAGCAATTGAAAAGCATACGCTTTGTGGTGGCGGGGGCTGAAAAGACGCCAGACGGTTTTAAGGAGGAATGGGAGTCCTTTTGCAACTGCAGCTATCTTGAGGGTTACGGATTGACCGAAACTTCGCCAGCCATTTCATTCAATCTGCCCGAACGGGGAGCCAAGGAAAATTCGGTTGGTCGATTGCTTCCGGGAATAGAGTGCAAAAGCCTTGCCTTGGAAACCTTCGCGGAATTGCCCATGGGCGAGGTGGGCATCTTGTGCTTTCGCGGACCCAACGTCTTCGGTGGCTATCTTGAGGACTCCGCAGCCAACAAGGAATCATTTGATGGTGAAGGATGGTTCGTCACGGGTGATCTCGGAAGATTGGACGAAGAAGGGTTTTTGTTCATCGAAGGACGGATTTCCAGATTTTCGAAAATTGGTGGCGAGATGATACCCCACGCCAAGGTCGAATTCGAGACGACTAAGATTCTTTTTCCAAAGGGTGTGGAGAAAACGGTATGCGCCGTCGTTGGATTGAGTGATACCAATAAAGGTGAGAGGCTCGTGCTTCTGACGACCGAAGATTTCGACCTTCAAGCACTTAGAGAGCAACTCGTCGAGAGGGGCATGCCCAACCTGTGGATACCCAAGGAAAAAAAAGTAGTCTCGGAAATCCCCTTTCTGGCAAGCGGCAAGCTCGATTTGTCTAGACTTAAGGAGATTGCGGTAGAGTAAGACCGGAGACGACCGAACCGTTTGGGTTCGTAGGGTCTGTCTGTGGTTATGGTGATTTTGCTTGCCTGACTTGGTAGGCCGGCCGGGACTCGAACCCGGAACCAATGGCTTAAAAGGCCACTGCTCTACCGATTGAGCTACCGACCCGCAAGTAAGCAGATTAGCAATACAGAAGGTGACTGGGTTCGTCAATGATCAACGCTTGATGCCTTTGTGCCGGGAAATTCCAAGAATTTTTCCTTACAGGAGTGAAAATTTTCTTGTCGGACCCTTGGGGGACTATCCTTGTTCAAGCGTTGCTTCGCCACATCGACGAAACCGACGATCTCTTTTTCGGAAGCCAAGAAACTGCGCCTGAAAGGGGATTGGGCGGAAGGCAAAAGATTTCGAATGCTAGGCTTTGCCCAATCGAGAATGAACCAGAGAAATGGCCAAAAGTAATGGCGCAATCAAATTAATCGGAGGAACGGACCACAAAACAAGGGCAAAGATTCCGTGAGAAAGACTTTTGGGCTTAGGGTTTCTAAGGTCTTTGGGAATTCTCTGTTCGACCATTAATCCGTATTCTCGACCAAGAAGAAAACCCCCAAGCAAAAACTGCAAGGCCAAGCCCAATGGGGGAATGAAATATCCGAGCAATAGGAATGGTGACGCCAGAGTATATACCAGAAGACTCCAAAGGATAAGGCGAAGCGAGGCAAGAAACGAATGAATGATGCCGGGAGGCTTTACCCAAGACGTCTCTGGGTAATTCTGGGCGTGAACCAAATCAAGCAGGTCGTCGATGAAGAGACTTATGAAAGCGGCGTACAAACTGGCTAAGAAGAAATATCCCAAAACTCCAATGAAAAAAGTGCCAATGAGGGCGCACAGCGATTGCAACCAACCATCCGCCCATTCCATCGAAGTCGTCAATTCACTGGAAAAGTAATCAACGAGTTGGTAAATCGAAGCCCCGACCAAGAAGACGACGCATGAGATCAACCCCAGACTCAGCAAGCTGGCCCAAAGGATTGGTCTCCAAAATCGAGAGTCTGAAAAATGAGACAGCGAACGCAAATAATCCTTGATCATTTAAGGGGTAAGAATTCCCAGCATCTCGGAAAGTCTCAAGAACTGCCAGT
>JAYOEB010000079.1:0-11093 GCA_038116775.1 Opitutia bacterium
GGATTATCCACCTCCAGAATTCTTCCCGTTGTCAAATGCACCTTATAGACAACGCTTGGGTATGTGGAAATGAGATCCAGATCATATTCCCTCCTCAGACGCTCCTGAATGATCTCCATGTGAAGAAGGCCGAGGAATCCGCAGCGAAAGCCGAAGCCAAGAGCAACGGAGGTCTCGGATTGAAAGGTGAAGGCGGCGTCGTTGAGGCGAAGTTTGCCGACGCTTTTCTTGAGTTTTTCGTAATCGGAAGTGTCCAGTGGGTAAAGTCCGCTGAAGACCATTGGTCGCACTTCTTTGTATCCCGGAAGCATTTCTTGGGCTTCTTGATCGCAAAGTGTGAGCGTATCGCCGATTTTAATTTCGGAAACGTCTCGAATGCCGGTGACTACGTAACCGACCTCTCCCGTTTCAAGATCGTCGACAGGCACGGGTTGTGGGCAAAATTTGCCGATTTCCTTAATCTGGGTTTTTCTGGCCTCACTCATCAAAAGCAGATTGCCGTTTCTGGAGAATTTTCCGGAAAAAATTCTCACGTAGCAGATGACCCCTTTGAAAGAATCAAATTCACTGTCGAAAACCAAGGCTCTCGGCTTGGGATATTCGGTCCATCTTGGGGGAGGCAGGCGGTGAACCACGGCCTCCAGGATTTCATCGATACCAATCCCGGACTTTCCGCTCGCAAGGACAGCCTCATCCGCGGGAATGGCAAGAATGTCTTCGATTTGCCTGGAAACGCGTTCGAGGTCTGCGCTGGGCAAGTCAATCTTGTTGATGACCGGAATGATCGCCAAACCTTGCGAGTCAGCGAGTTGAGCGTTGGCCAGCGTTTGGGCCTCGACTCCTTGCGATGCGTCAATCAGAAGCAGAGCTCCCTCGCAGGCAGCGAGGCTTCTGGAAACTTCATAGGAGAAGTCGACGTGACCCGGCGTATCAATGAGATTGAATTGATATACCTGCCCATCTCTTGCCAGGTATTTCATGGAGACAGGGTGACATTTGATGGTGATTCCACGTTCTCTTTCCAAGTCCATGGAATCAAGCAGTTGATCCTTCATCTCTCTTTGCATGACCGTTTGGGTACGCTCCAAGAGCCGATCGGACAAAGTCGTCTTGCCGTGATCAACGTGGGCTATGATACAAAAGTTGCGAATCCTGTGAGTTTCCACCATTAAAAAGTTGACCACTGAAATTTTCCTTCTGAAATGAGAAGGTAAACTTAAGTGGGATCTCCTTTCTCACATATTTATTCAAAATGGACAAGAATCTACTTCACGGGACACATACGGCTCTCATCACCCCTATGGATGGTGGGAGTGTTTCCTACAACGATCTTCACCGCCTTGTCGAGAGGCAGTTGAACGCCGGAATTTCCGGCCTTGTCCCTTGTGGAACGACCGGTGAATCCCCTACCCTTGAAGAAGATGAGCATCTTAAGGTTATTGAGGAAACCATCAGGAGCGTCGGTGGAAAGATTCCGGTCATCGCGGGAACGGGGGCAAATTCCACCCAAGAGGCGCTCCTTCTTACCAAGGAGGCCGATAAACTCGGAGCTGATGCCTTTCTTTTGGTCGCCCCTTATTACAACAAGCCAAGCCAGGAAGGTTTGTACGCTCATTTTTCGGCTCTCGCCGAAGTGACGGAAAAGCCGATCGTTCTTTACTCCATACCCTCGAGATGTGGAGTGGAAATTTCGACGACAACGGTTGCAAGGCTCCGGGAAAAGCATTCCCACGTCTGCGCCCTCAAGGAAGCGGGAGGAAAATCCTCCAAGGTTTCCGAAACCGTTTGCGCGTTGGACGATGAATTCGTCGTTCTCTCCGGAGACGATGGATTGACTCTTCCCTTCATGGCCTGTGGAGCCAAGGGTGTGATAAGCGTTGCCTCCAATCTTATCCCCGAAGTCGTGTCCGAACTCGTTTCTCATGCCAATCAGGGTCGCTTTGATCGGGCCAGGGAATTACACCTTTCGCATTATGAATTCTTCAATGATATTTTCTGCGAACCGAATCCTGTACCAATTAAAACCCTTATGCATCTGAAGGGATTGATTCAATCCCCTGAGGTAAGACTTCCCCTTACGCCACCAGATGCAATGAATGCGGACCTTTTGAAAAAGATCGCATCGAATCTACAAATAAGATGATTGCGAAAAAGATTCTCTTAAGCGGGGCAAATGGTCGAATGGGACAAGCGATACGGTCGGTCGCCGCGGAATATGACTTTGAGGTTTCCTTCCCGGTCGATGTTGGAGATGATCCTCAAGAGCATATCTCCACCTGCGACCTGGTCATCGATTTTTCCTTGAGAGAAGCCACGCTGCCCCTTGCAAGGATTTCAGCCGAATTCCAAAAGCCCATGGTCATTGGAACCACCGGTCATGACCAAGTCGACAGAGATCGCATTCTTCAACTAACCGAAAAAATTCCCATCGTTTGGTCGGGAAACTATTCCATGGGCGTAAACCTGTTGTTCTTTCTGACGGAGCAGGCTTCAAAAGTATTGGATCGAGAAAGTGATTTTGATCCCGAGGTTCTGGAAATGCACCATCGTTTGAAAAAAGACGCCCCTAGCGGAACTGCGGAAAGACTTCTGCAAATAATCAGGGAATCGAGAGGTCTTGCCCCTGAAAAGGTGACCCATGGCAGGCAAGGACTGGTTGGTGAAAGAGAAGATGATGAGGTAGGGTCTCATTCCTTGCGAGGTGGAGACGTTGTGGGTGAGCACACGGTTATGTTCGCCGGGATGGGAGAGCGCCTGGAACTTACGCATCGGGCGACGGACCGTGTGATTTTCGCACGCGGCGCCCTCAAGGCGGCGGAGTGGGTCCGGGGTAAGGTTCCGGGACTTTATTCCATGCAGGACGTACTTGGCTTAACGGTTTCCTGAGGTAATGATTGCCTTTATCGAAGGAAAACTGGTGGAGTGCCAACTGAATTTGGCCATCATAGAAGTGGGCGGCATAGGATATGAGACGCATGTGCCCCTGACGACTTCCGAAAGACTTCCATCTCTTGGAAGTGAAGTTAAGCTCTTTACTCACGCCGCATACAGAGAGGACTCCCAGACCCTGTATGGTTTTCTTGATAGGGAAACGAGGGACTTCTTTAAAATGATAGTCGATAAGGTTTCCGGTATTGGCCCGAAGATCGCTCTGAATCTTCTCGGTTCTCTTTCTCTTCCAATCCTTAAGTCGTCGATTGCCAATGGTGATATAGGCATGCTTTCCAAAGCTCAGGGTTTGGGAAAGAAGACTGCTGAAAGAATAGTCGTTGAGCTGAAGGATAAGGTGTTGTCACCTCTGGAGTCTCCGGTGAAGACAAGTCTTCAAACCGCCTCCGCTGAAAACTCCGTAGGGTTTTCCGTCGATTTTGCCTCTTACCAAGATGCGGTTTCCGCACTTCTGACCTTAGGGTACAAAGCCACTGAAGCGGATCAAGCGGTTAGAAAGGCATCCGAATCGCTGGGGGAAAAGGCAAGTACGGAAGCTTTGATCAGGAAGGCTCTCGGACGCTGATCAAGATCCTTCAGGGGTCGAGGCAATGTAATCACGAACCATTTCATTTGCTTTTTTAACCGACTTCAAAAGACCTTTTCCGTCGCTTAGCTGACATACGATGGCAGTGGCTAGCCTGCAACCGGTTCCTCGACATATCGGTCTTGCCTGCAAGCGCGAGTGTTCAAGGTAATGAGTTTTTGTTGGTTGCTTCAACAAATCCAGGCAAGTTTCTCCCGAAAGATGTCCCCCTTTGACCAAGACTGCACGGGCCCCAAGCGACATGATTTTTTCTGCGGCGACTTCGAGATCTTCCTTGTTTTTGCAAGAGACGCCGCTAATGAGTTCTGCCTCCATCGCATTGGGTGTGATCAGCGACACCAATTCAAGCAATTCGGAAACCAGAAAGTCTTTGGTCTCTTCCGTATGAAGTTCGGCTTTGCTCGAAGTTTGAAAAACCGGATCCAGCACCGCTGGAACAGTCGGATGCCGAAGTAGGAAATCTCTGACCGTTGCAATGCTTTGCCGGTTGGGTAACATACCGATCTTGATTGCCCCGAACCCCATTTGCTCGGCGCACTTCAATTGGGCTCTGAGGGCGTCGTCGGGAACCGGGTGA
Organism: Opitutia bacterium; assembly: GCA_038116775.1. Taxonomy (GTDB): domain Bacteria; phylum Verrucomicrobiota; class Verrucomicrobiia; order Opitutales; family Seribacteraceae; genus Seribacter. The sequence continues at coordinate 4,113 of JAYOEB010000079.1, forward strand.
GTTACGAGTAATGATTGATCGGTTTGGGCGGTGATTGCAGCAACCGCAATCGAAGCCGCAAAGTGAAGTTGAAATGATATTTCCTTGTCCGCCGACAATCCCGCTCCCCCGGAACTGTCGGTTCCGCCAATCAAAAGAATTCGACGAGCTTTCTTCAAGGACAAGTCGGTCGACGGGACGAATCCTCCCAGGCGAGCATGCCTCCATCAAGATTGTAGAGATGAAGATAGCCCATGGAGGCAAGGGTTTCGCAAGCGCTTTTGCTTCGTATCCCGGCCTTGCAGTAGATTCCGATTTTCGAGAATTTGTTGATTTTCTTGGGCAAAACTAAGCTTGAAGGCATGGAAAATCGACTAAGGGGCAAGTGAACGGAAGGATCGATTCTACTGATTTCCCTTTCCCATTCTTCGCGGACGTCGATCAGGCAATCGAGGGTTCCCCGGGTGAGCATGGAATGTAATCCATCTGGGGAAATTTCGCTGATGGAGGAATCCTCAACGGGTCCGGAAGGGCAAGAATTTTCCAAGGCAGCAAGGGGTTGCGAGTAGTCAAAAGTGGAATTTTTCTTAAATCTTACGATTTTCGCTTTTTGTGACAGTGCGTCGTAGAGCCAAAGTTTTCCGCTCAGGACTTCGCCGACTTCCGTAATTACCTTGATGGCCTCAACTGCTTGGACCGAACCAATGATCCCCGGAAGTATTCCCATTACTCCAGCTTCCGCGCAGGATGGCAATGCATTGCTGGTCGGAGGTTCGGGAAAGAGACAACGGTAGGTTGGTCCGCTTTTGTAGTTGAAGACGCTGACCTGTCCGCTGAACTCAAATATAGAGCCGTGGACCAAGGTCTTTTGATGCTTTGCGCAGGCATCATTCACCAAGTATCGGGTCGGGAAATTGTCGCTTCCGTCAACGACCAAGGAATAAGGGGCTAGAATTTCCTCGACGTTGCCTTCCACCAACCTTTCTTGATGAACCACAAATTCTACAAAGGGATTTTTCGCCGAAAGCCGAGAGGCGGCCACTTCCGCCTTTGGTTTGCCTAAGTCTTCGTAATCGAAAAGAATCTGCCTTTGCAGGTTGGAAGGCTCCACTGCGTCGTCGTCGACGATCCCGATCTTGCCTACGCCCGCAGCCGTCAAATACAAAAGCGCCGGACAACCGAGGCCGCCGGCGCCAACGATCAGAACTGAGGCGTTCTTTAGCTTTTTTTGCCCGGAAATACCGATCTGAGCAAGCGAAAGATGCCTTTGGTAGTGTTTGATTTCCTCTTCGGAGAAATCGATCATGCTTCGCTTCCGATGCTCAATCCTTCGGTTCCGGTAAGGCTCGGCGAAGGCATGGACGAATCGCGCGCGTCATAAGATGAATCCCAGTCCTTCCAAACGGGATCATAGTTTTGACTTTTGATGGACGAACAGATCTCAGCCGGACTTCTTTCGTCTGAAATTTCAAATTGCTCCAAGGTGTTTGGAGCCACCGAATATCCGCCGGGATTGGTTTTTGATCCCGCGCTTAGGGTAGTTATTCCCAGAGGCAGGAGATTATCTCGAAGAGAGGATGATTCGCGGGTGGAAATGCTGAGTTCAAGCTCATGGCTGAAAATTCGAAAGGCGCAGATTAACTGAACGAGATCACGATCGCTCAAGACCGCCTCTGGTTCGATTTGGCCTTCACAGGGTCGGAGCCGAGGAAAAGACATGGAATAAGTGGTTTGCCAATACTTTTTTTCCAAATGCTCAAGGTGTTGGGCCGCAAAATAGGCATCCGTGCGCCATTCATTCGTCAGCCCGTAAAGACACCCGAGTCCAATTTTATTTATCTTTGAACTTCCAAGTCTATCCGGAGTCTGCGCCCTCCACTCAAAATTTCTTTTCTTACCTTTACGATGATGCTTAAGATAACTGACTTGGTTGTAAGTCTCCTGATAGACTAGAACCGAGTGAAGTCCTTCCTTGATGAGTTCCTCGTATTCCTCTTGAGACAATGGCTGTACTTCCATCGAAAGATTTGAGAAATAAGGTCTTAGAGTTTTCAAAGCTTCGGCGATATACCTCACGCCGACGTCTTTTGAAGATTCGCCGGTGACCAGAAGTATGTGTTGGAAACCCATCTTGCGAAGTTCCCCGGCTTCTTTGAGAATCTCAGCCTTGGATAGGGTTTTGCGTGGAATTTCATTTTCAAGACTGAACCCACAGTAATCGCAAACGTTGTTGCATTCGTTTGAAAGGTAAAGAGGGGCAAACAGACGAACCGCTCTGCCGAACCTCTTCTGGGTGAGGCGACTGCTTAATTGAGCCATCTCTTCCAGATATGTTTCGGCGGCAATGGGAGATATGAGCGATGCAAAATCAAAAAGTCCGCCTTGTCCTTGCCTGGCAAGGGCAAGCTCCACGTCCTGCGCGGTGACTCCTTCGATGAGCTTGGAAATTTCATCCCAATTCGTGCTCTCGAACAAATCCAAATAGGTTCTGCCGGTCATTGCGTCCGATGGATTAATCGAGGAAGCTTGTAAGGGGTGAGCTTGCCGTCGCCCGATGGCTTTCCATCCCCAGTCCAGCCAGGTACCCTTCCCTTCCAGCCTCCACAGCCTTACGAAAGGCTCTGGCCATAAGCTCGGGGTTGTGGGCGGCGGCAATCGCAGTATTCACCAAAACGGCGTCGGCTCCCATTTCCAAGGCTTCGGCGGCATCGGAAGGTTTTCCTATCCCCGCATCAACGATCACGGGAATTTCGGCTTGTTCGATGATGATTCTGAGGAACTCCTTGCTTTTCAAGCCCTGGTTTGTTCCGATAGGCGAACCAAGTGGCATGACTGCGGCCGTACCTACTTCCTCAAGTCTTTTGCAAAGCACAGGGTCTGCGTGGCAATAGGGAAGAACCACAAAGCCTTCCTTTACTAATTTTTCCGCCGCCAGCAAGGTTTCCACGGGATCGGGCATCAGGTACTTTGGGTCTGGGTGAATTTCCAGTTTCAACCAATTGGTGGAAAGGGCTTCCCGAGCAAGTTGAGCGGCAAAAACAGCTTCTTTTGCATTCCTTACGCCGGAAGTGTTGGGAAGTATACGGACTTTCTCTCGATCAAGAAATTTGAGAATCGAGTCTTGCTCGGAATTTGGATTCGCTCTCTTCATGGCAACGGTGACCATCTGCGTTCGGCTTTCTTCGACGACGTCAGCCAACACTTCGCCTGATGAGAATTTTCCGGTGCCGAGAAAAAGGCGCGAACTCAAATCCTCGCCCCCAAGTGAAAGTCTTTCAGAATTTTCGCTCATAACCTTGCCTTTGCGTTTCCGAGAAAGTCGGCTAGGAAAGTTCCGAATGAATTGCCTGAACTAAGAGCCGAGCAAACGCAGATTCCCATAGCCCCTGTTTTCGGCAACAAGCTGAAATCATTCTGGTCAAGTCCACCAATTAGAAAAGCAGGAAGTGGTCTCAGGAGTGAAACGATATCCCTTATCTTATCCAATGTCAGCGTTGGGATCAATTGGGTCTTGGTTTTCGAAGAACGGACGGGACCGACCCCGAAATAATCGCAAACGCCAAGAGTGAGGGCATTCTTAGCCTCTTCTTCGGAGTGAATCGTAAGACCAACGATTTTCTGATCACCAAGAAGTTCGCGGGCCTCCTCAGGATGGCAATCGCCCCGGCCTAAGTGTACGCCATCCGCGTCAAGTTCTTTGGCCAGTTCGACGGAATCGTTGATGATGATGGAAGTTCCTTGAGATTTTGCGAATCTGATCGATTTCGACAACCCGGAGAGCCAGGAGGATGAATGTTCTTTCTTGCTTCTAATTTGTATGAGTCTCACTCCGGAAAGGGACATCCGTTCCAACTGTCTTGGATGGGATTCATCGACTTGATCCGAGGTTAGGCAATAAAGATCATGCTCAAGGGCTTTCATCATAAGGAATGGGAATCAACGCTTACCACCGGGGGTAGGTCTTTGATACATTTGAAACTGCGGTCTTAAACTCCCTGAATGCACGGACAGGGTCTGGTTTTCCCCAGATCGAACCCAGTAAGGCCACCCCGTCAAATCCGGTTTCAAGAATCGCAGGCAACTTATTCTTTCTGATGCCACCCAGTGCGTAAACCAAAGGTCTTTTGGCTTGGGAATCTAATTTTTCCAACGCTGCCGAGAGCGAAGACAAAGACATTTTGGCTTTGTAGCCGGCTTTGGAAACGGAAGAAAAAACCGGGCCAATGAAAACATAATCCAACACCTCGTTCTCCACCAGCAACTCATGCACTTTGTGCAGGGAGCGACTGCGGGTTCCTTTTGGGCAAGGTTTCAATTTCTCTTCCGCGCGATGATGGTAGCCGCCTAGGTTGTAGTCTTTTAGAAGTTCATGGTTTCGGTGAATAACGATTTTAGGATGCAATTCATGGGGGATTTCGTTGAGAATGCTTGCTAGTTTTTGGGCTTTGCATTTTGGTTTGCGTAGATGAAATCTTTCGAGTCCACTCTCCAGCAAGTCCGTGATTAGCGCAGCCTCGTCTTCCTTAGGATTAGGAGATGAGATAACGGAAATTTTCAAACGAGCCGTCATCCTCCCTGAGTGGCTTGAATAAGCAAAAGCTCATCTCCATCCTTTAGTTGGAATGAGTCGACTTGACTTTGGGGCACGACTTCTCCGTTCACCGCAAAGGCCCAACCTCGCCGATTCTTCAAATCAAGCCTTTGAAGCAGTTCGCAAAGGCAGAGTTCATCTTCAGCTTGATAAGGTTCGTCATTCACTAGAATATTCATTTTGGCGAGGATTGATATATTTCCCCCCCTTGAGAATTAAATTCGGCCGCTTTTTCCTTCATCCCTTTCGCGAAAAGCGCGTCGTTTTCCTCCAGCCCTTTTTGTTCAGCATATTTTCTAACTTCCTCCGTAATTTTCATAGAGCAGAAATTTGGACCGCACATGGAACAAAAATGAGCCGTTTTGGCATTTTCACTCGGCAAGGTTTGATCATGAAACTTTCGGGCCCGATCGGGATCGAGGGAAAGATTGAACTGATCCTCCCACCGAAATTCAAACCTAGCTTTGGACAGCGCGTTATCCCTAAATTGAGCGGCCGGGTGTCCCTTGGCCAAATCAGCGGCATGAGCTGCCAATTTATAAGTGACGACGCCTTCCCTTACGTCCTCGCGGTCAGGCAAGCCAAGGTGTTCCTTGGGGGTAACGTAACAAAGCATGGCGCAGCCATACCAGCCAATCATTGCCGCTCCGATCCCACTGGTGATGTGATCGTACCCGGGGGCGACGTCGGTGGTTAGCGGTCCCAGAGTGTAGAATGGGGCTTCATGGCACCATTCAAGTTGCTTGTCCATGTTTTCCTTGATCATGTGCATGGGTACGTGTCCGGGACCTTCGTTCATTACCTGCACCCCAAGATTCCAGGCCCGCCGAGTCAATTCGCCTTGAGTCTTAAGCTCCGCAAACTGGGCTTCGTCGTTTGCATCGGCAATCGACCCCGGTCGGAGTCCATCTCCTATGGAAAAGGAAACGTCGTATGCCGCCATGATCCTGCAAATTTCATCCCAGTTCTCATAAAGGAAGTTTTCCTGGTGATGAGCGAGGCACCACTTTGCCATAATGGAACCGCCTCGACTTACGATACCGGTCATTCGCTTGCTGGTTAGGGGAATGAAACGCAGTAAGACGCCTGCGTGAATGGTGAAGTAGTCGACGCCTTGCTCGGCTTGTTCGATCAGGGTATCCCTGAAGATTTCCCAAGTAAGATTCTCGGGTTTCCCATTAACTTTTTCAAGAGCCTGATAAATGGGTACCGTTCCAACTGGCACGGGACAGTTCCTTATAATCCATTCTCTGGTGCGGTGGATGTTTTTGCCAGTGGATAAGTCCATAAGGGTATCCGCTCCCCATTTGGTAGCCCATCTCATCTTTTCAACCTCCTCCTCTATTGAGGATGCGACGGCGGAGTTTCCTATGTTGGCGTTTATCTTTACGAGAAAATTACGCCCGATGATCATCGGTTCCAATTCCGGGTGATTGATGTTGGCAGGTATAATGGCCCGCCCCCTTGCCACTTCGCTTCGCACGAATTCTGCCGAGATTTCCTCAGGAATGGATGCTCCGAAAGCTTCTCCTCGGTGCTGATGAAGCAACGAATTCGTTTCCGCGTTGGGGGAGCATCTTAATTCCTCCGATAAACTTTGAAGTTTCATGTTTTCCCGAATTGCCACGAATTCCATCTCAGGGGTGATGATTCCCTTTCGGGCATATTCAAGTTGAGTGACTATCTTACCCGTAATACGCTTTCTCGTAGCAATCCCGGAACGGTCGAAGTCGGGTAATTCCTTGTTTTTTGAAGTGGATGTTTCGGCATGCGTTTCCGATAAATAGCCATTGTCCGCAGGCGTCGTCTTGCGTCCCTCGACGACCTCAGAGTCCTTCCGGTCAGCGATCCATTGCTCGCGCAAGCGGGGTAAACCCAAATCGTGTTTTCCATGAAAATCAGCGTCTCCCCAAGGCCCAGAGGTATCGTAGATCCTAATTGGAGGATTTTGAACTTCATCTCCGTTCGCCTCGGTCGTAGGAGACAAGCGAATCTCTCGCATCGGGACCTGGACGCCGTGTAACGAGCCTTGAAGATATACTCTTTTGGAATTGTTTTGGAGGTTATTCGGATCTTCGACTTTTCTAATCATGGTATCTAGGGTTTTCGCCGAAGATCATTCCGTTTTTAGCGGAAAGTTTTCCCTACGGCGGAATGGATTTCGCATCAGGTTCGAAGGGTCGCATCCGGATCTTGGATGCCTCTCAGTCTTCGCCGAAGGCTCCCCTAAACTCAAGGTCTCATTCAAAGATTCTAGAAAATAATTGCAACCCTAAGAATTCGCCGGATCGAAATTTTGAATTCTTGGATTTCACTTCGAACCTGAAATGAGTATTTCGTATTTGCCGTCCGGTCTCTTGCAAGCTCTTCCCTCCAGTTCGAGCATGGAGAGCGCGGTTGAAATTTCTTGA
>JAYOEB010000080.1:0-995 GCA_038116775.1 Opitutia bacterium
GCAGGTGGCTGTTAACCACTTGGTCGCTGGTTCGAATCCAGCCCGAGCAGCCATCCACTCAGTCCACGCCCAACTCTGGCCAACGAACCAATTTTCTGTGGAGGGTTCTTCTACTGATTCCCATGAGTTCCGCCGCTTTTGTCTTGTTCCCTCCAGCTTGAAGGAGAGCGTTGCGAAGTAATCTTTTCTCATTTTCTTCAACGGACAGGACGCTCGGGTTAGCCATGGATTTTTGCTCGCTCGACGACTGTTCCAGTCCACCGGTTAAAAATCTGGGTTCCAAATCATATTGCGTAATTTTCGAACCTCTCTTGAGAACTACGAGGTTTTCGCAAAAATTTCTAAGCTCTCGAACGTTTCCCGGCCAGGCATAAACAAGCAAAGCGTCAATCGCATCTTGCTCGAGATCCGGGGAGACGAATCCATTCTCCTCCGCAAAATAGGACAAGAAGTGACGAAGAAGCAGGACGACGTCGTCTCCTCTTTGACGCAAGGGCGGCAAATCGACGGTCACGACGTTCAGACGATAGAACAAATCTTCTCTAAAATCTCCCTTTCTCACCATTTCGGTCAAGTTCCTATTGGTTGCGCACACAAGGCGAACGTCCAGTTCGATTGAGCTTGAACTTCCCAACCGCTCGATGGTCTTGTTTTCTAAAAATCGCAATAACTTCACCTGGGTCGAGTTGTCTATTTCTCCTATTTCGTCCAAGAAAAGCGTTCCTCCGGACGCTGATTCAAATCGTCCGATGCGCCTTTCGTTGGCTCCGGTAAACGCACCCTTCTCGTGCCCGAAAAGTTCACTTTCCAAAAGATTCGAAGGGAGAGCGGCGCAGTGAACGGCCACAAAGGGACCGCGGGAACGCTCACTGTTCTGATGGATCGACTGAGCCACCATTTCTTTCCCCGTTCCAGTCTCGCCAGTCACCAAAACCGTAGCTTTCGACGGGCCCACCAGTTTGACTTGCTCCAATACTTTTTCCAGAGCTTGAGAC
>JAYOEB010000080.1:1005-8701 GCA_038116775.1 Opitutia bacterium
ACCCAGGATTCCGTCGAAACTGTACTTTTTATCCAATCTATGGTGCAGTTCCTTATTTTCGCATTTTAGCTTTCTTTCGTTCAATCCCCGTTGAATCAATAGTTCCAACTTTTCAAGATTCACTGGTTTGGAAAGAAAATCAAAAGCCCCTCGCTTCATGGCTTCCACCGCTACCTCCACCTCCCCATATGCCGTCATCATAATGCAAATCGGGTTGCTGGAATGCTTCACCGTAAAATCTATCACACTCATACCTGATTGGCCTGACATCCTAAGGTCAGTGAGCACGACTTCAAATTTTTCGCTGTTCAGGGCATTGAAGGCTTCTTCTGCGCTGGAGGCCAGAAAGACCTCGAATTTGTCTTCCAGAGCCAATTCAAGGCCTTCTCGGGTGTGTTCCTCATCATCGACTATCAATAAGTTGGGCTTCATCATGAATTTCCTTTAGAGCCAGATTCCAGTAATCGCAGCGAAGGACTCTTTCGGGGAAATTTGAGTGTTATAATCGTACCTGAGCCTTCCTTGCTGTCGATGCCAACCTCACCCTCATGATCACGCATTATGCGATGAACGATCATCATTCCGATCCCATGACCCTTTCTTTTGGTGGTGAAGTATGGCTCGAATACGCGCGAAATGTTTTCCTTGGATATTCCACTTCCCTGATCCACTACCTGAGCAAAAACGTATTCTTCGTCCATACCTGAAACAATTCTTATTTCATCGCCCTCGGGAATTGCGTCGATTGCATTTCCTATGACGTTGAAAAATACTTGCTTTACCTGTTCCAAGTCGCCACGGATCATAGGTTCGCGGACCCCCGCTTCCATTCTAACTTTGATTTTTTTGTTGTTTAGTTCCTTTTCTCGAAGAAGAACGGTTTCCTCAATTACGGACAAGAGATTGATTTTTTGAAAGGAAGGCTCGGTGGGTCGAATTGCCTTTAGGAAATGCGAAATTATGCCGTCAAGTCTTTGGACCTCCTTGATGCAGGCAGCCAACGACCTGGACGATTTTTCCTCTCTTATTGAATCGCTCTTTAGGCTTCTCTGAAGGTATTGCAAGTGGATGTTGATCGAGTTGAGAGGATTGCCCAATTCATGGGCAACTCCCGCGGCCAAGTCCATGATGCTGGTTACCCGCTCTGTTTCGATTTGGGCTTTCAGCTTATCTCTTTCCTCGGTAACGTCGGTCATTACGACAGCGGTACCGGCATTTGATTTTGCGTTCGCTTGGGCGGTATTCTCAATGGGTACCGCGTAAGCCCGAATTTGACGTTTCTCGGGATAAGTAATTTGCATCTCGCGAATCACGACCTCAGGATGAGGGACTTCCGTATCTCGACCGATTCCGATGGCGCGGGCTAATTCCGGAGCGACGCGATGAAGGCGCACCTTATCGTTCTTTCCATCCTTCAGGCCAATAAGTCGTCGACCCACGAGATTTGAATAAGTCAGCATTCCATTTTCATCCAATACCAAAATGCCGTCTCTTATGACGTCAAACACCGTCTCGAGCAACTTCCGTTCACGGGCTAACCTTTGAACTAAAATGCCCAAGTTTACCTGATCCAAGTCATCCAAACGACCTAGAACCTTATCGAGTGGGTTTTTGTTTGGCTTTGAACTCACGCCGAAACCAACTCTAAGATACTTCTGGCCAAAGGCAATTTCTTCTGCAGCTTAAAATCACGTCTTTCCCCAAACCTGGAAATCATGGATACCGCGTTGTAGTCGGATTCAAATCCATTCCCGGGCCTTGAAACGTCATTCATTGCAATCCAATCTAAGTTTTTAAGAATGATTTTCTCTTTCGCGTTGTTGAAATGATTTTCCGTCTCTGCGGCAAAGCCAACGAGTTTTTGCAATGGGCTCTTAATTTTTCCCAAACTCATGACTATATCGGGATTATCGATCAGGGTGACGCATTTACCGAATTTTCCTTTTTTTACCTTTTGATCAAAAACCTCAATGGGTCTGTGATCACAAACTGCGGCAGCCATGATGATAAGGTTTGAGGAAGTGAACTCCCTGTGCATTGCGTCATGCATTTCAAGCGCCGTATCTACACGAATAATCTTTGCTCTCGAAGGTTCCTTCAAGGAAACGGGTCCTGTTACTAAAGTCACTTTCATGCCAAACTCTATGGCGGCCTCGGCAAGGGCATATCCCATTTTACCCGAAGAGGGGTTGGAAATGAATCGAACGGGGTCGAGCCACTCACGGGTAGGACCAGCCGATATGAGACAATTTGTCGGTCTTTGCATTTATTAGTTTGAAGACACCTACTCTTATGTGGATGATTGCCGATTCTGCCAATGATAGAAAATCAAAAACCTAAAAGGGAAAACATGTTGGTGAACATAGTTTTCAACCTTATCGTTCCAATCCTGATACTCCGCAAGGGAAGCGACTGGATTGGAGAACCTCTTGGGGCAAACCTGGGCGAATCGCCCGACTCTCCGATCATCGCGTCCATAATGTTGGCAATCGCGGTTTCCTTCCCTATCGGGTACGGCTTTTGGGATTTCATAAGAAGAAGAAAAGTAAACCTCTTTTCGCTGCTTGGCATGCTTAACGTATTGCTTACGGGAGGAATTGGGATGATCCCCGGAGCAACGGTCGGAATGTTTGCAGTGAAAGAGGCTGCCCTTCCAGCCATTTTAGGAATCTTAACGGTCATTTCCTTAAGAACTAAACGCCCGTTAGTTCACTTGTTTCTGTTCAATCCGGATATCATCAAGGTTGAATTGGTTAAGGATAGACTGAAGGAAAGAAATACCGAAGAGGATTTTCATCGTCTTATGTCCCGTTGTACTTGGATGTTTGCCTGTTCCTTTTTAATGAGCGCTTTCTTGAATTACGTCCTTTCACTTACTCTCGTGGTTACGGAACCCGCAATCGATAAAGCGGCCTATAACGATGAGGTCGGTCGGATGATGGGATGGAGCTTTCCCATTATTGGTATTCCCTGCATGATCGTAAGTTTTCTTGCCCTCAATATGCTCATGAAAGGCATAAGACAACATGCCGGGCTTGCCCCCGAAGAAATACTTTACTTAGGTAAGCATAAAGACGCGTGAGATCTTGCGGGCAGATACTGCAAGCGTATCTAAGCTTCAGCGAAGCGAAGAGTCTTGGTAAGAACGCAGGGTTTTACCTTGATAGATTTGACGCGGCCGATGAATTCTCTTTCCGTCGGTGGCAATCTCTTTCCAATGAGCAAGCCAACCCGGAGCCCGACCAATAGCAAACAAGACGGTAAACATGTTCGTAGGAAATCCCATTGCCTGAAGGATAATGCCGCTGTAGAAATCGACGTTGGGATATAACTTTCGGGCAATGAAATATTCGTCCTGCAAAGCGCTCGATTCCAAATTTCTGGCAATATCAAGTATGGGACTTTCAATGCCAAGCGCCTCCAATGCTTGATCGCAGGCACTTTTGAGAATCTTTGCCCGAGGGTCATAATTTCGATACACGCGGTGACCAAACCCCATCAGTCTCGATTTTCCCATCTTGGCCGATTCGATGAACTTACTGCCATCGTCTCCCGAATCGTGAATTTCATTCAACATGCTGATCACCGCCATATTGGCTCCGCCATGCAAGGGACCCCAGAGAGCTGAAACCGCCCCTGCCACTGAAGCAAAGGGATTCGCCCCTCCGGATGCAATCATTCGACAAGTGGAAGTGGAGCAATTTTGCTCATGATCCGCGTGCAACAGGAAAATCAAATCCAAGGCTTTACTGACGGCTTCGGGTATTTCATCGGCGGAATCCGTTGAAAACATCATGTTTAGAAAATCCCGACAATAATCCCCCGTAGACTGTTTCTGCAACCAAGGCATCTGATTGGATTTCCTATATCTTGACGCCGCAATAGCTCGAACCGCAGAAACAATCAGACAAAAGGAATCGTCAAACTTATCCAAATCCCTTTTCCTAACGTTCGAGGCAAGGGAAGGGTAGGCTCCGCTCAAGGCCTGCAAGCCACAAGCAAGGGAAGCCATGGGATGCGTATCTTGCGGAAGCGCTTCCAAAGCTCGGGTTACCTCCTCGGGAAGTACGGAAAATTCTTCGATTCTTTGCCTAAAGGCTGCTTCCTCGGCATTCGTAGGTAACTCTCCATACGCCAAAAGCTGGCAGGCCTCCATAAAATTTGACTTTTCAGCCAATTCCACAATGTCGTATCCACGGTACCGAAGTATGCCTTTATCCCCGTCTATGAAAGTCACCGAGCTTTCGCAGGATCCGGTATTGCCGTATCCATCGTCAAAAGTCACGAACTTCGAGAGTTTTCTGAGTTGGCTTATGTCCAAAGCCTGCTCTTGCTCGGTGCCCACTAAAATAGGAAGAGAGTAGTTTTGATCGTTGATGCGAAGATCTGCTGCTTGTGACATAGTTTGGGTAGGTTTCAAAGGGGAGAGCTTACTGTTCTGTCAATTCTAGAGCATTTTTTCAAGAAAGTTCCGATAGAGTCGCAAACCTTTTGCCTGACTTTTCTCAGGATGAAATTGGGTCGCCACGCAGTTATCGGAAAGAATGCCACTTACGAAAGGAATGCCGTAACTCGTTTCGAATCGGTGAACTTCACTTGAAACTCCATTCACGAAATAACTATGAACGAAATAAAACTGATCCCCGTCCGCTAGGCCTTCCGTGAGATGATGACCACCGGGCAGGTTCCAGCAAACGGAATTCCAACCCATGTGTGGTATCTTGAAATTGCTTTCCGACTGGAAACGCGTGACCTCGCCTTGAAAGAGACCCAAACCCGGGGAAGTTCCTTCTTCGGATTTCTCAAACAGCACTTGAAGCCCTAGGCAAATCCCAAAATAGGGCCGTCCGTTTCTGATCCAATTTACCAAAGCCTTATCCAAGCCAGACGATGCCAACGACTTCATGCATTGATCGAAAGTGCCTTGACCAGGAAAAAAGAGCGCGTCCATTTCGTCGATTCCCTCGGGGGTTTGAAATACAACCACCTTGGTTTTTAGAAATTCCAAGGCCTTAACCACACTTTTCAGATTTCCCGTGCCATAATCTACAACCCCTACTTTGCGGGTACCGGACATCCGAAATTCAGCTTGAGAGGGTGCCCTTGGTAGACGGAACCCGTCCTTTCAGCCTCGGTTCCCCTTGAGTGGCGATATCCATGGATTTGGCGAATCCTTTGAAAATGGCCTCGGCGACGTGATGAGGTTCTTCGCCGTACTCCAATCGAATATGAAGATTGCAGGCCACTTCATTGGAAAAAGCCTGAAAAAATTCCTTAAAAAGTTGGGTATTGAAGTCTCGCACCATGGCAGCCGCGGCCGGGACCTGCCAGACCAAATAGGCTCGGTTGCTCAAGTCCACGGAAACCGAAGCCAGCGTTTCGTCCATCGGCAATTGAAAAAAACCATATCTACGAATACCGGCTTTGTCGCAGAGAGCCTCTCTGAAGGCTTGGCCCAAGGAGATTCCCATATCTTCGACCAAATGATGATAATCGATTTGAAGATCCCCCTTGGCTTCTATCTCAAGATCAAAGAAACCATGTCTGGAGAAGAGGTCCAGCATGTGGTCAAAAAATGGGATGCCTGTTGAGATTTTGGAAACTCCCGTTCCATCAAGGTTCAGCGATATCCTGATTTTCGTTTCGCTGGTTTCTCGAATTACTTCGGATGTTCTTGCTTTTTCCATTCTTCTATATGATCGATCAGCATAGTCATCTGCTCGGGCTTGCCAATACTGATTCTTAAGTATGATGAAGTGAGTGGACTTTGCGGAAAATATCTGACTAGAACTTGTCTTGCGGAAAGGTAGTCGAAGAGATCACGCGCCGTTTTCTGGCCGGACCGTCCCTTTGCATCGACAGGTTCTGTAAAAATGAAATTGGCTGAGCTCGGCACCGTTGTCCACCCCCAGTTTTCAAGCACTCTTCCAAATGAATCCCTGCTTCTGATTATCTCAGTCCTTTTATCATTAAAATATTTCTGGTCTTGAAGGGCGGCGAGCGCGCCTACCTGAGCAAGACGATCGAGGTTATATGCCTCCCTGGCCTTATCTAGGATTCGAATGACCGCCGGATCGCCCATGGCATATCCAACACGCAATCCGGCTAAGGAGTAGGACTTTGAAAAAGTTCTCGTTATGACAAGGTTGCGATGTTTCGACAGCAAAGAAATCGCATTTTCCCGGGCAAAATCAGCGTAGGCTTCGTCAACGACCAGGATTCCTTTGAAATCACTGCATATTTCCTCAATGAGGGAGGTGGCATAAGTTCTTCCGCTCGGCGCGTGCGGACAGGTCAGAAAAAATAGATTTGTTCCGCTCGACACTATGTCGTCAACCGGTAATTCGAATCTCTGCGAATGAAAACGGACCTCTTTCAGCGGAGCCCCTTGAATGGAGGCCAAAACCTTGTAAAGAGAATAACTCGGCTCGAGCATTCCTATGCTCTTTTCTGGGTCGGCAAAAGACCGAACGCAAAGATTGAGCAGATCATCGGAGCCATTGCCAACGATCACCTGCTCGAACTCCAAATCGTGCATTTCGGCAATTCTTTTCCTTAGATCGTTGGATTTAGCATTAGGATAAAGGTTCAATCCATGAATCTCTGCGGCTATTTTCTTTTGGACCAAGGGGCTGGGCGGGTAGGGATTTTCGTTGGTGTTAAGCTTGATTGCCTTGGTGAAGGAAGCGGGTTGCTCTCCAGGAACATACGCTTCGTGGAATCTCAGAGGCGAAGACAAAAACTTATCCGGAAAAGAAGCTTCGACCTTACTCACCGGATGAGGCCCTGATTTGAACCGATGCTCCATGTCCGTCCAAGTTTTCCATTTGTGCAAAACATTGCACGTGCTTGTCCGCCCGAAGCAACGAATCAGCATCATATTTTATGAAACTCGAGCGACGAAAAAAATCGCTAATCCGCAAACCTGAAGAAAACCGAGAAGATCGACCCGTAGGCAAAACATGACTCGGTCCGGCCACAAAATCACCAAGGGCCGTAGCTGAATGATGACCTAGAAGCAGGGCTCCTGCGGTTTTGACGTTCTCAACGAAAAAATCGATTTTTTGCTCGGCCACCTGAAGCTCCAAATGTTCCGGAGCTACGAAGTTGGCCACTTCCGCCATTTTATTTTCATCTTCTAGGTGAATGGCTTTGAATCCATTTTGAAAAACACGCTCTATGGGAGCCTTATGGGTGAGGGAGCGAATCTGTCTGCCTAATTCATCCACGGTATGATCAAAAAAATCCAGGCTCGAAAAGAGGAGATAAACCTTCTCCTTTCCCGAGCCATGTTCGGCTTGCGCCAGCAAGGCGGCGGCGGCGTATTTTGGGTTAGCGGTCTCGTCTGCAATGACCATAACCTCGCTGGGCCCGGGCAGCAAATCAACCCCCACCGTACCAAAAACCTGTCTTTTGGCCTCGTTGACGTACGCGTTGCCAGGACCAAAGATCTTATCAACGGCAGGAATGGTTTCAGTCCCGTATGCAAGGGCGGCTATGGCTTGAGCTCCTCCAACCTTGTATACCTCGGTAATTCCGCAAAACTTGAGAGCCCCCAGCAATTTCGGTGAAATCCTGCCTTCTTGATTGGGGGGGGTAGCCACGGCAATTTCCGGCACTTTAGCAACTTTAGCCAAGATTGCCGTCATAAGTACGGTTGATACCAAGGGAACGTTTCCACCCGGCACATACAAGC
>JAYOEB010000080.1:8711-10356 GCA_038116775.1 Opitutia bacterium
CCGATTTATAGGATAGTGCTTTTCCCCATAGAAGGCGCCGTGCCCATTGGAACCTTCCCAGTCTTGGGGCAAACTCTTTTGATGGAAATCGGTGATGTTTTTGCGAGCTGCTGCCAAGGCATCCAATTCATGCGGCTGCAAGGCATCCAAGCTATCGGAAATTTCAGTGGCGGATACGGCTAACTCCTCTTGTGGAATCTTCGCTCCATCATAAAGAAGGGTTTTTTCAAGAACGGCCGTGTCTCCCTTGCGGCTTACCTCCTGAAGAATGTCCCGCACCGTTTCGGAAATTTCCTGATTAGTAACGCTTGAGGAACAGAAACTGCGGATTTCCTCATAGAGATTTCCATCAAAAGTTAAATAAGAAAGCTTCATGACTTCAGTCTAAGCCTCTTTTACTCCCACTCAATCGTACTGGGAGGTTTCGAGCTGACGTCATAAACCACTCTATTCGCTCCCTTTACTTCATTGATTATGCGGTTGGAAACCTTTCGCAACAAACCATCTGGAAGCTTTGCCCAATCGGCGGTCATTGCATCGCTACTGGTTACAGCGCGGAGGGAGACGACGTTTTCATAGGTTCTTTCGTCTCCCATCACCCCAACGCTTCGAACTGGAAGAAATACGCAAAACGCCTGCCATAACTTCGAGTACATGCCCCCTTTCCTGAGCTCTTCGATGAAGATGGCGTCGGCTTGCTTGAGAACCCTCAGCCTTTGCTGGGTGATTTCTCCGACTACTCGAACGCCAAGACCAGGACCGGGAAAAGGATGGCGCATGAGGACCTTTTCAGGCAATCCCAGACTCCTGCCAAGTTCCCGCACTTCGTCTTTGAAAAGTTCACGCAAGGGTTCAAGTAACTTTAACTTCATTTTCTTGGGAAGTCCGCCTACGTTATGATGACTCTTGATCAACGCAGCGGGATTTCCACCGATCGGAACACTCTCTATGACGTCTGGGTAGAGGGTTCCCTGGGCAAGAAAGCCAACCTTTCCCAATTTTTTTACCTCAGCGTCAAAAACCTCAACGAAAGTCCTGCCTATGATTTTCCTTTTTCTTTCAGGGTCTCTTACGGAGCGAAGGCGTCTAAGGAAAAGACCGCCGGCGAGGGCAACCTTCAGTTTGCCCGGAATATGGTCCTTGAAAAGACGCTTGACCTCTTCTCGTTCTCCCTGCCGCAAAAGCCCGTTATCAACAAAAATACAAGTTAATTGTCGGCCGATCGCCTTATGAATGAGGGCTGCAGCCACAGAGGAGTCGACGCCTCCGCTCAGCCCAAGAATAACCCGCTCGTTTCCAACCTGTGCTCGAATGCTTTCTACGGAAGTCTTGACGAAATCATCCATGTCCCAGTCCGCCTTGCACTTACATATCCCAAACAAAAAGTTTTGGATTATGGTTGCCCCATTTTGGGTATGTTCGACTTCAGGATGAAATTGCAAGCCGTAAAAATGTTTTTTGGGTTCTTCAATCGCTGCGAAACTGGAATTCTCGGTACTCGCAGCCGAGCGAAATCCCTTTGGCAAGCGGTTGAGGGAATCCCCGTGCGAATTCCAAACCACAATTTCCGAGTCAAGGCCCTTAAAGAGCACACTCTTTCCCAGCACCTTCAGGCGCCCTCTGCCGTACTCTCTTTTTTGACTTT
>JAYOEB010000080.1:10366-10869 GCA_038116775.1 Opitutia bacterium
ACTTTTCTCAACCTCTCCTCCAAGCATCTTTGCCATCAACTGCAATCCGTAACATATGCCAAGTACTGGAATCCCCAGATTAAAAATCCCCTGATTTGGCTTGGGGGCTCCATTGGAAAGAACGCTCTCGGGACCTCCTGAGAGTACAATTCCCACAGGATTCATTTTTCGTATGGCCGCTAGGCTCGTTTTATAGGAGATCACGCGAGAATACACCTTTGCTTCGCGAATACGTCGAGCAATCACTTGGGTGTATTGAGACCCAAAATCGAGTACAATGATAGTTTGAGGCATGGCTTGAAGTTTTAAGTTTGCTCGGTAGACAAAGCTTACAAACAAATGGGTTCCCTGACCCTTGGCAACTCAAAGAAGCAAAACCTGCCCATTAAAAAATGGATTTCGACAAAGACCATCACGGTCCGCTTAAGGGAAGGATCGCGACAAACGCTGCCTATCGACTTTATGAGCGTGGGGAGAGAAAGAAAAAACGGGCGGCGCCGACC
>JAYOEB010000081.1:0-10296 GCA_038116775.1 Opitutia bacterium
GATACGGGGCGGATGGGTACTGGATCTAGGCCGACTCAATCATCTGGTCATAGAGGAAGAGAACCGCATTGCCCGTTGCGGACCAGGTGTGATCGTCTCCGAGTTGCAATCTCTTGCCGAGAGTCATGGCCTTTTTTATCCCCCGGATCCATCCTCCAAGGATTTTTGCACCATCGGGGGAAACGTCGCCTGCAACGCCGGGGGCTTGAGGTGCGTGAAATACGGAGTTACCAGAGACTACGTTCTGGCTTTGCAAGGGTATTTGGCCAACGGAGAATTGGTCAGGTGGGGCAGGGCGACGCGGAAGTTCGCCACCGGCTATAACCTCCGCGACCTCTGGATAGGCAGCGAGGGCACGCTCGGCGTGGTCACTGAAATCACGCTTCGATTGGTTGAGAAACCCGAAGGCCGCCGAACTTTCTTGGCTGCATTTGCGGATGACGCGTCGGCTTTGTCGGCTCCAGTGGCTTTGTCCAAATTGAACGTTCGGCCTTCCATTTTGGAATACATGGACCGATGGACCATAAGTTGCCTGCAGAAATATCTGGAATCGGAGGTTTTTGCAGGTGTGGCGGCAACTCCAATGCTTTTGATTGAGCTCGACGGATCCGAATCCGAGTTGAATGCCCAGTCCCGGGTTTTGTCCGATTGGCTTGCGGACAATTCGGTGATTTTTAAAGGAGCCGCCAACGAGGAGGAGGCGGAGGATCTATGGCAAGTCCGTCGCCAAGGCTCTTCCTCCATGAAAAAATTGGCCAGCACCAAATTGAACGAGGACGTCGTGGTTCCTCTTGATCGACAAGTTAAACTTGTCGGATTCGTCGAAGGATTGCGTCGTGAGTTTGGACTGAGGATCGGAGTCTTCGGGCATTGCGGAGACGGCAACCTGCACGTCAACTTTATGTATGACGAGGAAGACCAGGATGAAACCAACCGGGCCGTGGAGGCCTTGACCCGCCTGATGAACGAGGTGATTGCACTGGGCGGAGCGATCAGTGGCGAGCACGGGGTCGGGTTGGCCAAGACTCCCTTCGTCCGTCGGCAGTTCAATCAGGCGGAATGGATGGCCATGAAATCGATCAAGGAAGCCTTGGACCCGAAAGGCATACTGAATCCGGGAAAGATATTCGAAGTTTTCAAACCTTGGGAGCACAAGAAACTAAAGGTTGACCTTCATTGGGAGAAATAACAAAAATCGGGTCGTATTCATGAAAATCTTAAAAATCCTCCTCGCTCTTTCGATCTTTCTTACTGGAATAGGCGGCTTGTCCGCCCAAACCCTTCATTCATGGACTGACGTTCAGGGTAGAACCCTTCAGGCTTCCTTCGTGAAATTGGAGGGAACCGTTCTAACCATTCGCATGAACGGCCAGGATTTTCCCTTGGATCTCTCTTACTTCAGTCCGGAATCCCAAAATCTCGCCAGGCAATTGGCTTCTCCCGCGAACATCCCCGTCCCTCCGTCTCCCTCGCCTGTTCCCGCCCCTGTGTCCGTTCCTGCCGCTGCGCCCGCGCCAGTCCCCGCCCCCGCCAAGATTTTGCCCGATGATTCCGCCCTGGACGCCGAGTACGAATGGAAAAGCGTGGACGGTCGAAGCATCACCGCAAAATTTTCATCCCTTGACGGTGAAAACCTGAACGTGTGGATAAGCGGGGGGAGGGCAGAGCAAACCATTCCTCTAAAGCTTCTTGCCGAATCCTCCGTGACCCAGGCTAAGAAGTTGAATGCCCTCGCGGTTCGAAAAAAGCAAGCTCAGTCAAAACTCGCCCAAAGTAGAAAATCCATGCAACTTCCGGAAGTCAAAGCCGAGGATCTCAAGAATTATCTCTCCTGGACAAGCGCGGACGGTAACGAAATCCTCGCTTCCTTCGTTGCCGCCAGCGATCATGCGGTGACCGTGCTGATGAAGCGAAGTCCCAACAGTCCCGTTGAAATTCCTTGGGAGCGCTTGAGTCCCGAATCCCAGGCCTTGGGCGAAGCTCTCAGAAGACTCAAGGTCAAACTGACTCCAAAGGCTCCTAGCTTGGGATCTTACGTCCCGGGAAAGAAGGATCCGGAGGGCTTGTTGAAGTCGCCGGCCTTGCTGCCCCGTTACCTCGACGGAAAGTGGAACAATTGTCATACCGTCTTGGAGAGCGCCGTCTACGACGTCGCCCTCCACGCCAGTGGCAAGCAAGTCAACCTCTGGCTGAAAAATGAATCGGAGGACGAGGACGTCGCCGAAGGGGAACGGGCTCAGCGGAGGCCCTTGCAAATTTACTTCCGGGCCTGGTACGACCCGGCTCCGGAGACCAAAACCCAAAACTGGAGGGATCGAAGAATCGCCACCTTCAAAAACCCCCCGGAGGTTTCCATGGATCGGGAAAAGACCACCATTGAGGGGACTCTGGAAAACGGAGCCACGTTTGAATACAACATGGAAATTACCCACCGGGGTCTTAGTTTTTGGGGGAAGATCGATGAAAGCAGGTCCGAAAAGTATCCGACCTGCCTGACCATTGGATTCTATTCTCCCAATTTCATTCCCGACGTCACCAACATGTCCCTGAAGGAAATCGAGCCTCTGGTCGGGACGGGCCTAATGTACTTGGACCCCTTGGAATCGAAGCGGCAAAAAATAGAGATGATGGAGAAATGGACGGACGTTTTGAAGAAATCTCAGGGCACGGACTGGAATCCGATCAAGTCGGCGGAATTCATGGGCACTCCTTTCGGTTCTCATAAGATAAAAGTGACCCCGGCAAGCACCCGGGGTATGTATTTTACCTGGGGCAAGGGATACAGTGGGGTCTATCCGTTTCAGGGCATTCATCTTTCCCATCGTACCGAAGACGCCTACAACGCCCGGGTCACTCGGGATCCCAAGGCTTACAAGGACAGGCTCGAAATATCCAAGAGCAAGCGTCTCCAGGTCAATATAAGTCGTGGCCGAGGGTAGTCGGGGGGCACGGCTTTATCCAGTCCTTCCGCTCTTCTTTCTTTCCTTCCTTTGTAATGCGGAAACGGTCCGGATCGCATCCTTCAACGTAGAGAATTATCTTCTGCTTGATCGTTGGGTCGACGGCAGGTGGAAGAAGGACTACCCCAAGCCGGATAAGGAAAAACGGGCCTTGAGATCCGCGGTAAATCAGGTGAACCCAGACGTTCTCCTGATCCAAGAGATGGGAGAACCTTCCTTCT
This sequence comes from Opitutia bacterium, assembly GCA_038116775.1. Taxonomy (GTDB): domain Bacteria; phylum Verrucomicrobiota; class Verrucomicrobiia; order Opitutales; family Seribacteraceae; genus Seribacter. Next base: position 3,182 of record JAYOEB010000081.1, read on the forward strand.
TAAGCGAATTGTGGCAGGATTTGAACGTCACCGACGGGGTCCGATTCCATCACTCTTCATGGATGCAGGGTTCTTATGAAAGCGAGGAGCGTCATTTGGCGGTGCTTTCCAAAATCCCCTTCGTTTCCATTCTGAAGCATGAGGATCTTGGCTTCAATTATTTTGGTCAACGGATGAAACCAAGTCGTGGATTGATGGAGATTCATTTCAAAACCAAGGGCGTGGATTGGGTTCTGTTCAATTTGCACCTCAAAAGCAAATGGACCGAAAGAGAGGAGGACCCGCAGGCCAATCTGCGCAGAGAAAAGGAGGCCCGCGCCATGCGCGACTTTATCCGCAAGAAATTCCCTCCCGAGAGCCATCCCCGCTACCTCGTTGGGGGAGACTTTAACGATCACAAGAACGCGGCGGCCTTGAGAAGGTTTATGCGTGTGAACGATACGGAACTTGCGAGAATGCTGCCCTGCCAGGATGAAAACCGTCACTTCTGGACGCATCACTTCTCCAAGGAAGACAGCTATTCCCGTTTCGATTACCTCTTGGTCTCTCCTTCCATGCATGATTTTTACCAGATTGATTCGGCGAAAATCTACGATGGCTATCATTGCCTGATGGCCTCAGATCACCGTATGGTCTATGCGGATTTCGAATTTTAGTAAAAATGAAGGTCGGTGGTCGTGACGCCCTTTCGGCAGGGTCCGATGCTCTGGAAGCGCACGGTCTTCTTGGCCCTTGATTCCCGGGGGATGATCGGGTAACGCCAAGAGTCGTCCACTAGGATGAACCCGTTGGGGTTTACCCATTTTTCGGCCCGTTTGAAGCATACCTCTCTCGCAGACCACGATGAGCATGGTCCGAATGAATCCTCTCCATCGATGACGATCAAATCATAGGATTCGCTCAAGGCCTCGCAATATTCCGAATTTTCAAAGCCCTCCTGATTCGTCAGGCAGATTTCCTTTTTGCGCACTTGCAGGTTGAGGATGGATCTTTGTTGAATTTTTCGAATCATGCGCCGGTGCCATTCAGCGTCGTTTTCGATGGATAAGACGCTTTTGCAGAGGCGGGACAGAAAAACGCTTGAACCACCCGAACCCCATTCGAAGACTCGATGGTCCGCATTGAGGTTTTTTGCCGCCCAATCGATCGCTTCGTAAGACCACCACGGCAATTCCTTATCGAGCGGATTCTTGGAAAAACAACAATGACGCAGATAATCGGAGATTCTTCCCGGATGCCTGCATAAGTAAGCCAATACCAGCCTGGTTCTTTGGGCGTTGGAAAGGTACATTCCTATCCCGATTTCGACCAGAGATTCCGGCTCTCGATCATGTCGACGACGCAAGCAGGCAGATTTTCCCGCCAACCATCGTCCCGGTTTCGAATCCGTTCGAGAACGTCCCGCGAAAAAAGTCCCATATTTTTTCTGTCGCAGTCCTCGATCGATTCCAGAAAACCATTTTCCCTGACGTATTTGTAGAGATTGCGCAAGTTTTCCGCAACCTGAAGGTTCCTGATGGTCACCAATCCGTCTTCGCTGCCGATCGTCTCGACGTTGTCTCCGCGGCCGAATTGTTTGCGGTAGCGCTCGAAGTTCCGGCTCTCGATCGGATAGGCGTAGATTCTGACGTTATCCTTGAACAAAATCCCAAACGCCTCAAGGATGCCGCCATCAAGCTGGGTGTAGTATTCCTCCTTGAACACGTCGGCCAAATTATTCAAGCCCATGACGAGGCCAATCGGTTTTTGGATGTGTCTTCTCAGGTAGGAAGAGAGCCGAAAGTACTCGAAGTAATTGGAGACCAGCACGCCGTAACCGCAGGAGTTGATTACCTCTATGCGGGCAATGAAGTCTTGGTGGTCGATGTTGCCGCCGTTCGACAAGTTGCCGAGAGTCAACTCCATGAACACCTCGAGGCGATCCTCCTCGACCTCTTCTCTCTGCATGAATTGAACTCGGGCCTTTTCCAGCATGTCCAAATTGACCTGGGTGACGGGACGGAAGCTTCCCCGCTCGATCAAGCAAGCTTTCTTGTAGAGTTTTTCCGCGGCCTGCACCACTCGTCCCTGATGGTCGAACATGATCGCATCCGACAATCCCCGCTCCACCAATTGCAGGCACAAGACGCGGTTGTCGAATTTTTCGAACTCCGGTCCGTTGAATTCGATCATATCCACCTCGATTCTCTCTTCTCCGATGCCGTCGGTGAGGCTGGAGATGAAATCACTCGGATTTTCGGTCAAATGAAAAGCGCCGTAGACCAGGTTGACGCCGAGGATCCCGATCGCTTCCTGTTGCAATCTGTTTTCCCGATCCAACATCCTGACGTGAACGACGATATCGTGAAAAGGACCATTGGGATCGATTTGAAACCTAATCCCCATCCATCCGTGACACTCGTTGTTTTTTTGATAATTGAGTGCCGAGACAGTGTTTGCGAAGGCAAAGAAATGGGTATCGGATCCTCGAATTTCCAGCAGTCTTTCTTCCAACAGCCGATACTCGTGGGCCATCATCTGAACGAGGCGTTTTCTGGAGACGTAACGACCCGCTTCTCCGTAGATCGCGTCACTGAACTTCATATCGTAGGCTGACATGGTCTTAGCCACCGTTCCCGCCGCTCCTCCAGCCTGGAAAAAATGACGGGCGACCTCCTGTCCGGCTCCGATTTCGGCAAAAGTTCCATACTTGCTCGAATCCAGGTTGATGCGGAGAGCTTTTCTCTCAGGTGATAATTCTTTAGCGCTCATCTCGTGGCTAAATTGCGCTCTTTTGCGATACAGGCAAAGTTTTTCTTCGACGAAGTCCCCAAAGAACTGTTTGTTAAGGCGAATGAAATCGTTTTTGAAGGAAATTCTAAAGCGCACGGCGGTCATGGTCGCGTCCAGCCTGCTCTTTGCGGTCCTTTCCATTTTTATCATCGCTTCCCTAGTCGGCTCTTTGATGGACCAGGGATTGCCGGAACACCAGCCCGATTCGATCCTCACTCTCGATCTGAGTATGAATCTTACCGACCGACCGAGCGGTTTTCGTCTGGAGGATCTTACCCGTCAAGCATTGACTGAAGAAGTCGAGCCTCCTCAACTCCATCTTTGGGAAGTTCTCAAGGCTCTCGAAAAAGCCAAGGACGATCCCAAGGTCAACGCCCTTTTCGTAAGGGGAGGATTCATCCCATCGGGTTATGGTTGCGGTTATGCCAGTATTTGTGAGCTCATCAAGGGCATCGAGGACTTCAAGCAATCCGACAAGCCGGTCATCGGATACGCCCGCAGTCCCTCGCAATTGGACTATCTCGTTTATTCGAGTTGCGATCTGCTGGCCCTTGATCCCAGTGGCAGCATCGTCCTCAATGGGTTGGCCAGCGAGACCATGTTTCTGGGCGGCGCCTTCGACAAGTACGGCGTTGGCATGCAAGTGGTTCGAACGGGAGATTTCAAAGGGGCCGTCGAACCTTTCACCTCCCGGCAATACAGTCGTGAGAATCGCGAACAGATCAACCGACTGATCGGTCTTCGCTGGTTGGATTTCTTGAATGCCATTTCGCAGAACCGAAGACTTGAGGTCGGGAGTCTCAAGGAGGTTCTGCAAAACAAATTCCTCTTCAATCCGGAGGAGGCTCTGGCGGCCGGTTTGGTCGATTCGATTCTGCCCTATGATCAAATGATCGATCGTTTGACGGAACTTGGTTCTCCCGCAGAAGATCTTGGTTTCAATGAAATTGACTTCATCGAATACCTCGATCGGCCGGATTCAGCGGAGGCCGTGGAAGAGAGCTTGCGGTCCGGCAAAGCAAAGATATCCGTAGTCTACGTAGAGGGTTCGATTATGGACGGATGGGGAGATGACGGCGTCACCGTGGGCGGTCATGAAATCGCGGATCGCCTTCATCAGGCCCGAACCGACGAAGAATGCAAAGGGATTGTTTTGCGCATCAACAGTCCTGGGGGCAGTGTTTCCGGATCGGATGCGATTCTTCAGGAAATCCGCAGAGTGCGGTCCGAGGGAATGCCGTTGGTGGTTTCGATGGGCTCGGTGGCCGCGTCCGGTGGTTACTGGATTGCGACCGAATGCGATCATCTGTATGCCTCCGGACAAACCATCACCGGTTCCATCGGCGTCTTTGGTCTCTTGCCCAATTTGAAGGAATTGGCCGCAGGGTACGAAATTTTCTGGGACTCGGTCAAAACTCACCAACATTCGGATCTCATGTCGCTCGCCCGCCCGAAATCGGAAAGTGAAATCAAGATCATACAGCAATACGTCGATGACTTGTACGGCAAGTTTCTCAAACTGGTGGCTCAAGGCAGAAATATGAAGGCGGAAAAAGTCGACCGGATCGCGGAGGGTAGGGTTTGGACTGGAGTCGATGCCATGCGGATCGGACTGGTTGATGAATTGGGGGGACTTCGGGATGCAATTGAAAAAGTCGCTGAAATCGCCAGGGTGGGCAATGACTACCGAATTGAGGAAGTACCTTCAGTCGAAACCCCAATCCAAGCCTTCGAGGAATTTTTCAACGCATCGCAACATCCTTCCCCAAACCCTACTTCCGCGCTCCGCAGAATAAAGTCCGAACTTGAAAGAACTTTTTCCATGCTCTCCATGCTCAATGATCCTCGTCATGCCTATTGTCTTCTCCCCTGGTATTCCCGAGGCTTTGGATTTGGGGAATGAATCCTCCTTAAACTTCGAAATTCAAAATGAAAAAAGAAATCACGCTGCAAAACAATTGCATAGCCACGATCATTCCCGCAGGCGACGAAATCACGCTTGCCCAAGGATCGACTTTTTCGATTGCCCAGTCATTGGGGGGATCGGTCACGCTTCGGGACGCCAACGGCATGTACCGCGTCGGTGAAAGCCAACTCGACGCCTTGGGTCAGGAAATCAAAAGCGAGGTGCTGGCCGGCAAGGAACCCGCCCAAGAAAAAGGACCCTTCAGCGAGGATCAGGTCTGGGATGCGATGCGTGGGTGCTACGACCCGGAGATTCCGGTAAACATCGTCGATTTGGGTCTGATATACGATTGCCGCATCGAAGACTTCGAGGAAGGAAAGAAAGTGGCGGTCAAGATGACCCTGACCGCCCAAGGGTGCGGCATGGGACCGGTCATCGCCGACGATGCCCGTCAGCGCATTCTTTCCCTTCCGCAGGTGAGGGAAGCGGAGGTTGAAATCGTCTGGGATCCACCTTGGAATCCGCGGATGATCTCTGAGGAAGGAAAAAAGATCTTGGGCTTGGAGTAATCGATTCAGCCTTTGAGATCGTAGCAATGGATCAACTCCTGATCCCGAAGAAAAAGTTTGCCGTTGGCGATGACCGGATGCGTCCAGACTTTTCCTTTCGGGTTTCTTTGCTTGGTCTGGGGTGAAAGGGTAAATTCCCCTTTGGGGTTCCAGCCACTCGGAGAAGCTTCGATCAAGACCACTCGTCCGTCGCCTTCACCCAGGCAGTAGAAGCGGTTGTCGGCATAGGCGATGGCTCCTTTGCCTAGGCTTCTTTTTTCATTCCAGACTAGTTCGCCACTTTTAAAGTCAAGGCAAGTCCACCCGACTTGATCGGAATACCCGTACAGGTGGGAACCGTATTTGATGACGCCTCCATGGTGATTCTTCATTAGTTTGTTCTCGTAGAGATCGACTGGTTCGCCGGAGCCTAATTCTACCAATTTGCAACCCACGCCGTAGCCGGTGGTGATGAACACGCGCCCTTCGTCGTGTATGGGAGTGGGGATGACGGCCGTTCTTCCCGACCAAGCGGATTTCCAGGAAACTTTCCCCGTCTTGGCGTCAATACCGACCAAATTCTTCATCACCAGTTGCACGTATTCTTTCCTTCCGCCATTTTTAATGGCGATGGGAGACGAGTACTGCGCTCCGTCCGTAAATTCGGAGCTCCTCCAGACGACCTTTCCCTTCTCAGCGTCCAGGGCGGCGACGGCTCCTTGATTTCCTCCCGGGGTGCAAATGACCTTTCCGTCGTCAATCAGTACCGATTCGGTATAACCCCACCCAGGGACAGAGCCTCCCAAATCCTTGACCAGATGAACGCTCCAAATTTTCCTCCCCGTGCGGGCATCCGCGCACACCAAGTTTCCTTTTCCGCCCAGGGCATATACCTTTCCGTTGGCGACCGAAGGGGTCATTCTCGGTCCGTCGCCCCAACCATTCGTGAGCAATTCGCCGACGGGAAGAGACCAGATTTTTTTTCCCGAGGATGAGTTGAAGGCCAAAAGCATCTCTTCCTTGCCAAAGGCGCCCAAGGTGTAGAGCCCGCCTTGGGAGACGGAGAAACCCGAGTAACCCAGTCCAGCTTCATGGGATGACCAAATTTTGCTGGGCCCGCCGGCGGGCCATTCCTGCAACAGTCCTCTTTCGTTTGAGATGCCGTCTCGGTTGGCGCCTCTCCAGTTGGGCCAGTCTTCAGCCTGAAGCATGGGAGAGGATAGGAGGGCGACGGCAAGAGGCAAGAAGTGAGCTTTCATGTCGGAAATCTTTTTGATTGGCAAGCGAGCCGCAAGTTAAAAGAGGACTTTCCGGACAAAAAAAAGAGCCGGTTGCCCGGCTCCTTTTCCAATGATTTCGTAAAATTCGGTTTCGACCTTACTTGGCTTTGATCTTGCCCACTTTCTTCCAACGACCGGACTTGGCCGAATCCAAAACCGCTTCGCAGATGTACTGGGTTTCCAAGGCATCGCGGAAGTCGGGACGAAGGGGGCGTTTCTTCTTGGATCCGTATCCGTCCACGAAATCGGCGAACTGGTTGATGAAACTATGCTCGTAGCCGATGTTCAGACCGGGCACCCACCATTTGTCCATGTAGGGGTGCTCGCCTCCGTCGGTGACGTGAATGGAGCGCCATCCGCGGGTCTTGGGGTCTTCCTTGTCGTACTCGAAATAGTCGAGGCGGTGCAGGTCGTGCAGGTCCCAGAAAAGGGAACCGTCGGCCCCATTGATCTCAAAGGTGTAGAGAGCCTTGTGCCCGCGCGCATAACGGGTCGATTCGAAAATGGCGAGGGATCCGTTGGCGAACTTGGCCAAAAAGGCGCAGGCGTCGTCGATGGTTACCTTTTGCTTCTTTCCGGTGGCCGTGTGCACGCGTTCCTTGATGAAGG
>JAYOEB010000082.1:0-3991 GCA_038116775.1 Opitutia bacterium
AACTTAACGGCATCCTTCATTCCATTGCCTTTGCCAATTACGAAAACGGGTTAAGGCCCTTCCATGAAACCAAGCGGGCGGATTTTCTCCAAGCTACTCAAATATCCTCCTTCTCTCTGGTCGAATTGGCCAATGCGTTCAAGCCCGCTCTTTCGAAAAGAGCGTCAGTCGTCACCATCGGAATCTCCTCGGTTGAGGTAACGGCTGAGAATTACGGATACATGGCCCCAATCAAAGCCTCCCTCGAGGCAAGCGTCCGATACCTCGCCAAGTCCTTTTCCCATTTTTCGGAGGTTAGGTTTAACTCGGTCAACGCTGGCCCCCTCAAAACCAGCGCTTCCGCTGGGATTCCAGGGTACCTGATCAACTATCTTTATGCGGAAAAACTAACTTTTAGAAAAAAATCTCTGCAAACCGCGGAGGTTTCAAATCTGATCGTCTTCTTACTGAGCGAACGTTCTTCCGGGATCAATGGCCAAGGTATTGTAATCGATGCGGGAATGGGACTGAATTACTTTGAAAAGGAAATCGTCGATTCCGCGATGAGGATCGAAGGGTGAATTTTTCCAAAGTCGTAATCGAAGGCATGTCATATGCCTTGCCAGAGGAAGTTCTCACTTCGGATGCTCTCGAAGATTCCCTGTCTCCCCTATATCATCGTCTTGGCCTTCAAAAAGGCAGGCTCGAACTCATGACGGGAATCAAGGAGAGGCGTTTCTGGCCATCTTCCACCCTTCCTTCCACTGCCGCGGCCGAGGCTGGCATCTCATTGCTCCAAAAGAATCGGATCGACCCGAAATCCGTCGATCTCCTCATTCATTCCGCAGTTTGCAGGGACAGGCTTGAGCCGGCTACGGCCTCTTACGTCCATCGGGCCATGAAACTAGGCGGCGAGACGAAAATCATGGACGTCTCCAATGCTTGCCTGGGTTTTCTCAATGCGGTGATCATGGCCGCATCGATGATCGAATCGGGCCAGATCAGAAAGGCAATCGTGGTGGCCGCAGAAAACGGGCGCCCCCTCGTCGAGCGAACCATCCGCATCCTCAATTCCCAAGAACAGGACCGCAAATCCATCAAGCCTTATTTCGCAAATCTAACGATTGGAGCTTCCGCGGTAGCTTGGTCGATTTGCCACCGCGAAGACTTCGGCGGAACAGCCCCTGCACTCGGATACTGGGCTTCTCATACCGACACTTCTTTCAACCACCTCTGCGAGGGAGACGTCGAGGGAGATGACCTAGTCATGCAAACGGATTCCGAGGAACTCCTCCACGCCGGAATTTCCGTAGCTCAAAAGGCGTGGGAAAAATTCACTCTTCGATCCGGCTGGTCTGCGGACACTCCCGAACTACTCATTACCCATCAGGTCGGGAAGGCCCATACCCAAGCGGTGTTCCAGGCTCTTCACTTGGACCCCGGGAAGAATTTTTCAACCTTTGAAACTTTGGGGAATTGCGGAGCCTCTTCTTTGCCGATTACTTACGCCTTGGCATGCGAGAAACAAGAAAGCCGGATGCATGCAAGAACGCTTCTGATGGGAATCGGCAGCGGGCTTTCATCGATCATGCTCTCGCTGAATTCCTAGCCAAATTGAAAGACATTCCCCAGTATTCCTTCAGGAGAAACTTCTTCTCCACTCCATCCGGTCATATAATGCATTACCTGGACGAAGGTCGGAGTGAAGACCCCCCTGTTCTCTTACTGCACGGCAACCCCACGTGGTCTTTCATGTACCGGAACTTGGTTAGAGAATTGAAGACCGCCAATCGTTGCATCGCCCCTGATCACATTGGATGCGGTTTGTCCGACAAACCACCGGTTTCCCGCTTCTCCTATGATTTGAGTTCTCATTCCCTGAATGTTTTCGAGCTGATGAACGACCTTGCGATTGATCGATTCAATCTAGTTGTTCACGACTGGGGTGGGGCCATTGGTCTGACTGCATTCCGAAACCAACTTCACAGAATCAACAAATTGGTATTGCTCAACACCGCGGCCTTTCACAGCAAGGACGTCCCCAAGCGCATTCTTTTTTGCAGGCTTCCTCTGCTTGGTGGTTTTTTCGTCCGAGCATTAAATGGATTTGCCTGGCCGGCCACTTTCATGGCAACTTCGAAAGGTCTTTCGCAGGAAGCCAAGCGTGGCTTCTTGGCCCCTTACGACAATTGGGCCAACAGGGTGGCGGTTTGGCGGTTTGTTAGAGACATTCCCCACGAATGCGGTCATCCTACGCGGGCCCTGCTAACGGAAACGCAAGAAAAACTAAAGGATCTCCGAGCAACGGAAGTCCTTGCATGCTGGGGGATGCGAGATTTTTGCTTCCATCCCGGCTTTCTCAGGAAATGGATTGAGATTCTGCCCGATATGCAGACAAGGGAACTTCATGATTCCGGGCACTATCTGCTGGAGGATTCCTTCGAGGAGTGCAGGGCGGCCATAGAAGCTTTTTTACAAAGCAAAAAAAATTAAAGCAAAGGCATTGCTTGCAATCATTCCTGGAGCCCATCATGTTGTGGATGTGTCAAAGAAGAAGGTACCACTTAGAAACCGCCAGGAAAGAACGCATAACCTCGTCCCGATCTCACCTTACGACAACACCGGTCAGGCCTATCATCGAGAGTCGCCAAGACGGAAAGACTCTTCTTTTGGCTTTTGCCTAAGCATAGCCTTTTGGGTCATGCTTATGATTTTGGTCTTCTTTATCTTTGATCTGATCGTTGGTTCATGGCAGAGGATCAAATAAGAAAGGATTCTGAAACTAATTGGCTGCGCGCCTGCGACTTGTTTCTCGATCACCTTGCAAAGAACAGGCGTCTCTCGCCATATACCTGCCGAAATTACGCGCAGGCCTTGAAAGCTTTGGCAGACTGGTACGAGACTTCCACTGAAAACAATCTCTCCCCGCTTACGCTCAATCGAGACCAAGCCCGTTCCTTCCTGATCGAATCTCAAGACAAATTGTCAAGGGTTTCCCTGCGCAATCAAGTGTCCGGTCTGCGAAATTTCTACAGGTTTTGCATGGAGAGAGGTCATTGCCGCGAAAATCCGTTTCATAATTTGATTTTGCCCAAGACCGAAAAAAAACTCCCGCTCTTTCTTTCGGAAAAAGAAATCAGGAATCTCCTCGACCAACCAAGGCTCCGCAAAGGCAGGGGCTCGAAAGGTGACTTTGTTACACTGCGGGATCAAGTGATTCTGGAAGTTCTTTATGGTGGCGGACTGCGGGTGAGTGAACTTGTGAGCATCAATTACGGAGATCTCGATTGGCCAAGATCCTGCGTGCGGGTTATGGGGAAGGGAAGCAAGCAAAGGGTTTGCCCACTTGGGTTTCGCGCCATCTCGGCCATTCGGGCTTTTCAAGACCGGAACGGACTGGATGCTTCATTCGCTGACCCGGTCGTGGTCGGCATAGGCGGGAAAAGACTGTCGGTTCGCTCCGTACAGCAAATCCTCAAGAAATACCTTATTTCCGCAGGGTTGCCACGGGATCTCACCCCCCACAAACTTCGTCATTCCTACGCGACCCACTTGCTTGACAATGGCGCCGACCTCCGGGCAGTGCAGGAAATGCTCGGACATGCAAGTCTTTCAACCACTCAAATCTACACTCACGTTTCCGTGGCAAGACTCAAGAAAACCCACCACCAAGCCCATCCGAGAGCTTAACTTTCACGGAGAAGCAACCAAATACTCAAACCAAGGGCTTGATTTTCAAAAAACAAAAACCATATAGTCTCAGCATGCTTGCTTCAAAACCATTACCCGTCATCCTCTCCCTTCTTTTGCTCATTACCCACGGACTCCGCTCCAAGCCCACGAAGTTCGACTTCAAGGACCCCAAGGGAGTCAACAGCATACTCTTTCACCTCGACGCCCCTCTCGAATCGATCAACGGCTCGGGAAACGAAATTTCGGGAACCGTCGACTTCGACCCCCGGAACCCCAGTTCCACTTCAGGGGAAATCATTCTGCAGTCCCAAAGCCTGCA
>JAYOEB010000082.1:4001-5509 GCA_038116775.1 Opitutia bacterium
CCGGTTCTCAAGGAACACATGCATGGAGAGGACTGGCTCCAGGTTGAGCAGTTCCCCCAGATCAGGTTCAAGATCGATTCGATCAAGGATCTTCAGGAGGATGGAAATTCGTACGCGGGCAATGCCAATGGGAAAATGACCATCCGTAACGTCACCATAGCCATGTCGATCCCCGTCAAAATCAACTACCTCAAGGATCTCCTTGAAAAGAGAAATCGAGTGCCCGGTGATCTTTTGATCGTAAGATCCAACTTTTCAGTAAAACGCGATCAATTCGATATTCAAAAGGGAAAGAGTCTTGATAAGGTGGCCAATGAAATCAGCATCATTTTAAATCTTGCCGGAGCCGCCCCAAAATAATAGTTTGCATTTCACCCCACGAAGAATGCATTGCATCCTTCACCCCAACAAGCGAGAGCACGAAGTGTTCTCGCTTTTTTCTTGGATTTGATCTAGGCTAATCCTTTTTTCCTTCTTTCAGGTGAACGAAGACAACTTGCATCCTATCCGCGACAGACTTTCCGCAAGGGAAGAGAAGTCCAAGTTGCTCGGCGGTGGTCGGGGCGGCGTATACTGGCTCCTCGGGCTATCCGGGTCCGGCAAGAGCACGCTGGCGATAGAAGCGGAAAGGAAGCTACAGGAAGAAGGCGTTTTTTCGATTGTTTTGGATGGAGACGATTTGCGCCGAGGAATCAATCAAGACCTTGACTTTAGCGACGAGGGCAGGCGGGAGAATATCCGCAGAACCAGTGAAATTGCCAAGATTCTCGCCAATTCAGGGGTCGTGGCGATCGTTTCATGCATCACTCCCCTCGAAAGCTTCAGGACTTTGGCCCGAGAAGTCATTGGGCATGCCGACTATCACGAGATTTACGTCAAGGCGAGTTACGAAGATTGCAAAAAACGAGACGTCAAGGGATTGTATGCCAAAGCAGACCGCAACGAACTCGCTTCCTTCACCGGGCAAGGATCTGCCTTCGAAGAACCGAAGCGACCAGACCTCATTATCGATACGACCCTGCAAGAACCTGAAGCGTCCGCTCTGATTCTCGCATCTTACATGAAGAAAACTTTAGCGGAAAAGTAAATTATGCATAACTACAACCTCACGCATCTTGAACAATTAGAATCAGAGGCAATTTTCGTATTGCGGGAAACGGCGGCTCAATTTGAGAGGCCGGGCTTGTTGTTCTCAGGTGGAAAAGACTCCATCGTCATGGCTCATCTGGCCTACAAGGCATTTCATCCCGCAAAAATACCATTTCCTTTCGTTCATGTGGACACCGGCCATAATTTTACCGAAACCATAGATTTCCGTGATCACTTCGTTGAGAAACTCGGGGTTCAGTTGGTCGTTGGGTCAGTGCAGGACTCGATTGACAGGGGTACCGTCGTGGAAGAGACCGGACCCAATGCCAGCAGAAACGCACTCCAATCCGTCACTTTGCTCGAAACCATCGAGCGGGAGTCTCTGGACGCTTGCCTGGGAGGTGGGAGAAGGGATGAGG
>JAYOEB010000082.1:5575-10188 GCA_038116775.1 Opitutia bacterium
CTCTCACCGCGATGCATTCGGACAATGGGACCCAAAGAATCAGCGGCCCGAGTTATGGAATCTTTTCAATGGACGCAAGGCGCCAGGTGAAAACTTCAGGGTCTTTCCCTTGAGTAATTGGACTGAAATGGATGTCTGGCAATACGCCAAGTTGGAGGAGATCGAACTTCCGAATCTATATTTTGCCCATAAACGCGAGGTCTTTGAAAGAAACGGTTCCTTGCTGGCCGTTACGGATTTCGTGACGCCGCAGGACAACGAGGAGATAACTTCAAAAACTGTCAGGTTTAGGACCATTGGCGACGCCACCTGCACTGGGGCGGTCGTTTCCGAGGCCAAGTCGCTGGACGAGGTCATTGCCGAGGTGGCCGCCTCCAGGGTAACCGAACGGGGTTCGCGGGCCGACGACCGCAGATCGGAGGCCGCAATGGAAGACCGAAAGAAACAGGGGTATTTCTAACCCCCTTTTTTACTATCAAGAGCTTTCCGATTCTTATGAATAATTCAAAAAACTATTTGGACATGGACCTCCTTCGCTTTACGACGGCCGGAAGCGTCGACGACGGAAAAAGTACGCTGATCGGCCGACTTTTTCACGACACCAAGTCTATCTTCGAAGACCAACTGGAAGCCATCGAGAGAAGCAGCAGGCAAAGAGGGGATGAAAACGTCAATCTCGCCCTGCTTACCGACGGCTTGCGGGCTGAGAGAGAGCAGGGAATCACCATAGACGTCGCCTACAGGTACTTCGCCACTCCAAAGAGAAAATTCATTATTGCCGACACCCCTGGTCACATTCAATACACCCGCAACATGGTGACAGGAGCTTCGACCGCTAATCTTGCCCTCATTTTAGTGGACGCAAGGAACGGAGTCATCGAGCAAACCAAAAGGCATACCTTCATCGCCGATCTCCTTGGCATCAAGCACGTCGCGGTCTGCGTCAACAAGATGGATTTGGTGGACTACGGGCAGGAAGCATATGAAAAAGTTCTCACCCAATTCACTGATTTCGCAAGCCGGTTGGAAAACGTCACCGACCTGACCTTCATTCCCATCAGCGCCCTCAAGGGAGACAACGTCGTCGACCGTTCCGACTGCATGCCTTGGTACAAAGGCCCCCCGCTTCTCTATCATCTGGAAAACGTCTACGTCGGCTCCGACTTCAATCACATTGACGCCAGGTTCCCAGTCCAATGGGTGATAAGGCCTCATTCCGACAAGCACCACGACTTTCGTGGCTTTGCAGGCCGCGTGGCGGGAGGTGTATTCAAGACGGGCGATGAAGTGGTGGTTTTGCCCTCCGGTTTCACCACCCGGATCAAGAACATCAAAATGGCCGACAAAGAGGTCGACGAAGCTTTCCATCCTCAGTCCGTAACCATTTTATTGGAAGACGAAATCGACGTCAGCCGGGGAGATATGCTGGTAAAGCCAAATAATCAACCCATCGTTTCTCAAGATTTGGATGCCCGGATATGCTGGTTCTCAGGCAATAAGAAATTGACTCAGGGAACAAAGTGCATTCTCCGGCATACGACTAAGGAAGCTCAGGCGATAATTACCTCGGTCGACTACAAGGTCGACGTAAACACCTTGCGCAAGAACGAAGATGACCTCGAGTTCGGAATGAATGACGTGGGAAGGATCAAGCTTCGCGTATCACAACCTGTCTTTTTCGACACTTACCGCAGGAATCGAAACACCGGAAGCTTTGTTCTCGTCGATCCCTTCACCAACGAAACCCTGGCCGCCGGCATGCTCAGATGAAGCGCTCCTTGGGAACTGATCTGATCGATCGGCTCAAGAATTTAGCGATTCGATTGATCGATCAACGCGAGTGCGTGCGTCTGGTCGATCCTCAGGGAAACAGTGAGGGCTTTTGGTTTGGCGGCGGCAATCTGATTCAGCAGAAGGATGGAACCGTTCTCGCATGCGGCAGATACCGAAATCATGGAGATGCCAGGACAGGTGTGGGGGCAGGAGATAGGGGCTTGGAGTTTGCCGTTTTCGCTCTTTCCGAAGACCTGCGATCCGCGTGCAAGATTTTTTCCCTGAGCAAGGATGATCTTTCCTATGGGGAACCAGTGGTTTCCATTGAAGGCGGTTGTTTGCTTGCCGAGGAAACCGGAGACGCCGTGGAACTGTTTGTCTCGACCGAAAAGAAAAAAGCCTATCCCAAGGAATTCATAAATTTCCAAAAGCCGGGCACCGGAGTTTGGTCCGTCGATCTGCTTAGGGGGCGCTCCGGCGTAAGCAGCATCTCCACTGCCGACGCCCGCGTAATCGTTAGTTCCGAAGATGCCGACTGCCTGCACGTCAAGGATCCGGTGGCCTTTCGATTCGACGACGAGGCCACTCAACTTCTTTACTGCCACCATTCCTTTGCTTGGTCCAGTTCCAACACTGGCTTGGCCTCGAGACATCGTGAGGCGGTGCACTTTTCCCTCATCGAAAGCAACGCTCTTCCGCGCGGAAACAGTTGGGACGTGGCTTGCTCGCGGATCACCGAACGCCTGCCGGTTCCCCGAATCGGCCCATTTGCCGACCTTCCAGAGCTTTCACTCTATTTTTACGACGGAGCCGAGTGCCTCCGGGCATTGGATGAGAATAAGGCGGCCGCCCGTCGGCCCCGGGGTTATTCCTGCGAGGAACTTGGCGGACTTGCATGGGGATGGGATCAGGAATTCCCCAAGATGAACAAGATCTCCACATGCTTCCCCCTTTTTGTGTCTCCCCATGGCACTGGGTGCAGTCGGTACGTATCCGCCCTGAATTTAAAGGATGGATCCATCCTGGCAGGTTGGCAGCAGTCGCAGAGAGATCTCTCGCAACCCTTGGTCGTCAACCGATTGAAGCCGGATGCGGTGAGGGCGATTCTAAGCTGACGCTTGCCGTATTTTCCAAGCCCTGGTCCAAACTCCATTCTTTAACTTGAGAGAAGAGGGTGCTATGCAGGTAAGATGATTTCTTGGCGACTGGCTTTATTTCTCTTTTTTTCGGTTTTTTCGCCGCATGCTTTCTCGATTGCGGAGGAAAGGCAGGCATCTTCCCTGTACACCAGTGGATGGTTTTACCTCCCCGGCATCGATCGCAGCATTGAAGAAGTCTTGGTCATCGAACTTAAGAATGGCGAAGTCCTGATCGAGTTATTCGAAGAAGACGCTCCTCAGCACGTTTCCCGCATCAAGGAACTGGCTGCCTCAGGCGATTACGACGACGTCGTCTTTCACCGGGTGATAGATGGCTTTATGGTGCAAACGGGTGACGTTCAGTACGGTAAGAAAAGCGATTTCAATTCTTCCCTCGTAGGTACCGGCGGTTCGAAGTTGCCCGACCTTTCCGCCGAATTCAACCTGCGCCCCCATCTTCGGGGGATTTGCTCCATGGCTAGATCATCCGATCCAAACAGCGCCAATAGTCAGTTTTTCATATGCCTCGGCGATTCGACCTATTTGGACAGACAGTACTCGGTATGGGGTAGGGTGGTGGATGGAATGGAACACGTCGACGCCATTAAAAAGGGAGATGCCGGACAAAATGGAAAAGTAGAGAATCCGGATGAAATGAAAAGGGTCTACCTGCGGCAATTGGATCAAAGTTCAATTTCCGGCTGGCTATACTCCGATCAGAGCGTCTATCCTTACTTTTACGATGCCCAAGCCCGTGAATGGGTGTTTTTCGACGATTCCACATGCGCTCCCAGGTTCTACAGTTTCAGCAAAAAGGACTGGCTTTCATTGGATCCATAATATCGCAGGACAAAGCTGATTTGTTTCTACATCGTCAAAGAGTCTTCTCAAGTTCAAAGCCCGAACCTCTTCATTCACCGAATTCTTAGCCGATTCTTGACGTTGCTGACTGGAGACAATTACTTGGTGAGATGACTGATTACGTTGTTAGATATCAAGGAAGTGAAAAACAATTCAAGGTAACAGCTGAATCCCCAAGACTTGCATACAAAATTTTTATCGAAAGAATCGAAATTGTAAAAAAAGACCCTGTGGAAGTCTGGAATGGCACTAATTGGGTGAAATTTGAGGGTCATAAAGCGCGATCTCAAACCGAGAGTTACACAGCCGCAGGTCGTTCATTAACTGAAACAACGGGTTCTGCCACAATCGAAAATTCTTCAGCAAATATCTTAGATCCAAAACTGAGTGGGCTATTTAAGCATCGTCAAAAACTTCGAAGCTTTTCCGCTTACCCATTTTTAAGAATAGTAAATATCATAAATTCAATCCTCATAGCACTAGGTTTTCTTTTTTGGGGGGTTGAGTCAGGCGATGGTGGCGCCGGATTTGCCTTTCTAATCGTTGGTATAATCCTAGCAATACTGAATTACTCAGTGGTATCTGTTTTTTACGATGTAGCCGATGCTTGCATAAATACCTCAATGAACTCAGAGAAAAAAGGCGGATCCTAAATCGCTCCCCAATAATAGTTAAGAAATTTTAACCTCCAGCATTTTTTGCGGTGCAGGATAGTGTCCATGCGTAAATAATGGGTTGAGGCACCTCCTGAAAAAACCTTCTGTAATCTGTTGATTAGGAAAGTCTTTTGGTGGTGGCGAAACCCAGAATCGAACTGGGGACACAAGGATTTTCAGTCCT
>JAYOEB010000083.1:0-10088 GCA_038116775.1 Opitutia bacterium
CTGTCGGGGTATTGACGCAACGAATTTTGTAGGCTGATGCGATTTTATCAATCAAAGGACTGGTTACGAATGTTTTGAGCAATGCAAAACCGGTTTCATTACCATCTTTCAAAAGCTGAAGTTTCCTTAATTGCTGCAAGCGGTACTCCGAAAGCATGCACGCCACGTGGTTTCCGGTCAGACAGCGAAATTTGCCATCCGCTCCCAACGCCGCCACTCCAATCCGATCGCAATCCGGGTCACTGCCCATAACCAGATCGGATTTTGTCTTGGAGGCCACCGCAATTCCCAGTTTAAGAGCTTCTGGGTTTTCTGGGTTGGGGGATTGAACCGAGCTGAAGTTGGGATCTTGGAGGTTTTGTTCGTCCACGGAACAAACCTCAACGCCGTGATCCCAAAGGGCGGGAACCGCAGAAACCGCTCCTGTTCCATGAATGGGAGTAAATACGCACTTGAGGGCGGAAGTTTTCAAAAGTTTCGGATACATCAACGCTTCCTACAGGTAGGCCCTTTTGTCAATGTCTTCTGTAGTACTGATTTTTGGGATATCCTCCTCACTAAAATCATCAAGCCATGGAATGACTTCCTCTAGAGAAATATTCCGGTATTGATCGACGACTCGGTTCGCGTGGGGGGGGACAAGCTGCGCCCCATCTTCGAAATAAGCCTTGAACCCATTGTCGTGGTAGGGGTTGTGGCTGGCCGTTATGACCACACCGGCGTGAGCATATCTGTTTCGAACGGCAAAACTCAATTGAGGAGTAGACCTAGGTCCGTCAAACACCATGGCAAAACCCCCCATTTTCCGCCAAGCCAATGCCGTTAGCTGGCAAAAATGTCGGGAAAAGTGCCTGACGTCGTGAGCAACGACCAATCGCGGTTGCTCCAGAAGGCCATTTTGGCTCATCCATTGATTTACGTAATTATAGAGCGCCTTTGTGGCCTGCAAAACCGTCAGTTCGTTGAGGGTGTTCGATCCCACCGCGGGAAATTGTGGCGATTCTTTCTCGGTCGCCGAACCTCTTTCTGGCGCAGTAATGGTTTTTCCGATGGTTCTGCCCCTCATGCCTCCCGTCCCAAAAGCAAGGTTGCTATGAAAGCGATCGTTGAGCTCCTCCCAGTTTTGGGTCTCGATCAATTCGGCCAACGACTCGACCATTCTCTGGGGCAAACCCTCGGTGTTAAGATACGACTTGATGTTTTCCACCGAGGCGCTCATCAAGCCACCTCCTTGCGCTGCTTCCTCTATGCTTAAAAGACATTGCTCAATTTTCATATACTAAAAACCATCCTTGTTCATTCGTTTTCAGGCGGAAACCTGTAAACGCGTTCCCCTTGTTTGCCGTAGCCCAATTCTTGACGAGCGGTTGCATCTTGAAAGTCGGGATCTTTTCTAAGTTTTTCTAAATGTTTTCGGTTTCGGGCAGCCTCATCCCTTAACTCCTGAATATCCTTTTTCAAGACGGCTTTATCAGTTTTCCTGTGCGACAATTCATCCAGCGCATCTTTGTATCCGATGATAAGCCAAAGGGAAGCCGAAACTATAACCGCTGCAAGAAACCAGAGAATGGGCTTTGTTTTTTTCATTAAAAACACAACCTTTACCTGTAGCTGGGAACGGGGCTCATTACTTGATTGCTCCTTTTATTTCGGATCATATACGTCATGAATTCTTATGAGCCCCGAGAGGGCGCGTCGCCCTTCTTCAACCACTGGCAATACGGATATTTGCGAATCTCTTTCCTCCATTGTCTTCAGGGCTTCCCCCAGAGATGCCTTCGGTCCTATGGTGATCGGCGTGGGAGTCATTATTTTTCGAGCTTCGACTTTGTTTATTTCAGGAAAGGATTGAAGCCCTCTTCTAAGATCTCCTTCAGTAATGACGCCTACTAATTCTTCGCGATCATCAAAAACGCATGCAGCTCCAAGCGGATGACTGGACATTTCCAGCACCACGTCCCTTACGGAGGTCTTTTCTTTGACGCAAGCCACTTTGTCCTTGGCGTGCATTACGTCCTCGACGCTCAGGATCAAATTTCTTCCGAGCTGACCAGCCGGATGAGTAGAGGCGTAGTCCGTTTCGGAAAAACCGCGCCTCCTCATTAGGGCAGAGGCTATGGCGTCCCCTAGGGCAGCGGCTACGGCAAAACTTGCGGTGGGAACTATTCCCAAAGGATCCGCTTCGATTTGAACGGTTGCATCAAGAACAACGTCCACCTTCTCGGAGAGTTTGCTGTTTTTTCTTCCCAGTATGCCTACTATTTTCGCTTTTCTTTTTCTAAAAACCGGCTCAAGAGCTATTAATTCAGGGGTCGAACCGCTATTGGATAAGAATATGACCGGATCATTGGGTTGGTGAATTCCCAAGTCTCCGTGAACCGCCTCCGAGGGATGCAAGAAACAAGACGGCGAACCCGTGCTGCAAAGAGTTGCTGAAAGTTTCTTACCCAGGTGCCCTGATTTTCCGATTCCCGTGACAATTATCTTTCCACTCTGCGAAAACAAGACGTCGATGGCCTGCACGAAGTTTTCGTCTAGTCTCTTCGACGCTTCAAGAATGGATTCGGCTTCGTTGCGTAAAACGTCGATGGCTAAAGATAATTCGCTTTTCTGTTTCATTTTCGAGCATTATATATAAACTAGAACACGGCATAGCACCAGATGAATAAGTCACGGCGTACATCTTTTCGAAGTTTCCAAAAACTCTGCAGTTTACCCTAATGTTTCAGGTAACTTTTTCAGAACATAGTCTTGTGACTCTTAATGAGTTATCGCAAGTCGATCAATTAAAGCTCATGGACTCCTTGAGTTCACTTTCCAACACCATTCTCAAAGGAGACGATTCGGGCATTGGCAAATTTTACAAATCCGGAAAATTGTTTTACAGGCTTAGGATTGACGACTTTAGGGTCTACTTCGAGAAAGTCGATATTGCGTTGCATTGTCATTATATTCTTACGAAAAACTCGCTTAACGACTTTATTTTCCGTTGTAAGCTTCCTTCCTCCGAAAAGGCCGTCCTGGAGGATCACGAAAGTTTTTGGGATTATCTCGAGTCGCTCGCCAAGCGCTAGTTTGTTAATAACGACGTAAAATACACGTGGTAGTGTAGATTTTATCCACATCACTTAGAGGAATTAACGGGAAATTCATTTTTATGCACATAATTTATTTTTTATAAAACTTTGATTTACATAATTTTACGAATCACTTATTCTTATCGGCATAAATAATAAGATGATTGATTATATATTTTTTTTCTTTCTTAATAATTATTAGTTGTGAATTCTCGGATTATCTTTCAGTTAATAGTCAATGAAGTTTAAAATCAATCGGGATCATTTCAGCGCTGGCATCCAACTTGTGACCAGCGTGGTTGGTACCAGAAAAACCATGCCTATCCTTCAAAACGTATTAATCGAAGCAAAAGGCGGGCTCATTTGGTTGACGACTACAAACTTGGATCTTGGGGCGAAGTGTAGCCTCAAAGCCGAAGTCTCCGAAGAAGGAGCGATCACCTTGCCCGTCAAGGAGTTGGGCAGAATCGTCCGAGAACTTGCAGATATGGAGGTAAGCGTGGAAACTTCGGACACCCCTAAGGCAACCATAAGCACCAGGGGCTCGGTCTTCAACGTCATCGGCATGGATAGCAAAGAGTTTCCACCTTTACCCGAATTGGAAGACGGAAAGGGGTTTCTTTTTAACAGAGATTTGCTCATCAGTATGCTCAAGAGCGTATCTTATGCCCAATCCGTAAATGAGGAAAGATACATGCTCAAAGGTGTGTTTTTTCAGTTGTGCGAAGGCGAATTGGCACTCGTGGCAACCGACGGAAGAAGGCTCGCATTAACCAAGGAAACGATCGACGGAAAAGACGAAGGAGAATTTATCTTGCCCTCTCTATCGGTAAACGAAATAGAAAAACTACCCAACGTCGGTGAGCAAATTAAAGTTTCCTTTACGGACAGGCAGGCATCCTTCGAACTTGTAGTTGATCCACAGGAAGAAACATCGGGTTTCCAGAACTCCATATACTTGGTTTCAAAAGTCGTTGAGGGAAAATACCCCAATTACAAACAAGTCATACCCAAAGATGATTTTAACGCAGCGGAAGTCGAAAGAGACCTCATGCAGGAGTGCGTTCACCGGGCAGCCTTGGTTTCCGACGAAAAGGTAACGCTTAAAATCAAAGAAGGAGTTATGGAAATTACGGGCATAAGCACCCTTGGAGACGCCTGCGAATCCATGCCTATAAATTATGAGGGAGAAGATTCCACCGTGTCCTTCAATCCTAGATTTCTTCTTGATCCCCTGAGGTCAATCGCTCAAGACAAAGTAAGTCTCGAGTTTCGTGACGACATGAGCCCCGGCGTATTCAAGATTAAGGAAGAAGGTGGCAAAGATAAGTTTCTTTGCGTTGTGATGCCAATCCGTACCGACTGATTAGCAACTAGGCATTGGCAAAACTTCCCGCAGCACCCAAGCTCTGATCGGAAGAGGGACAAGGTCTTGGATATCGATATTCATTTCCATTGAAGCTATTGAGAATAAACTCATCTTTCGTTACCTCCTTGAGATAATTTGGATTTACAGGAATTTTTCCTCCTCCGTCTGGTGCGTCTATTACAAACTGGGGAATGGCATATCCGGTTGTAAATCCACGAAGTGATTTGATAATTTCTATACCGACGGCAGGGTCCGCCCTCAGATGAGAACTTCCTTTGATCAAATCACATTGGTAGAGATAGTAAGGCTTTACCTTCATCATCAACAATCGATGAATAAGACTTTTCATTACCAAAACGTTGTCGTTGATTCCCTTAAGAAGAACGGATTGGTTTCCGAGGGGAATGCCACATTTTACAAGCTTCAAACACGCGTCTTTCAACTCCCGAGTACATTCATGAGGATGGTTTACGTGGATGCTAAGCCAAAGATTCGGATGGTTTTGTAAGGATTCGAGCAGAGAATCGGTAATTCTTTGAGGCATAAAAACAGGCACCCGAGAACCAAACCTTACGAATTCCAAATGATCTATCTTGGAGAGTCTCTCTAACAGTGAACCTATCTTTTCGTCGGAAAGAAGCAAAGGATCCCCACCGCTTATCAAAACGTCGCGAATTTCCCTATGACTGGAGATGTAGGAGATGGCGGTGTCGAGATCTGGGTGGAATCCGTAGCCTTGGGCGTTCGAGACCATCCTGCTTCTCGTGCAGTATCTGCAATAGGATGCGCAGCGGTCCGTAACCAATAGCAAGACTCTATCGGGGTAGCGATGTACGAGACCAGGAACAACCATCGACTTCTCTTCACCAACGGGATCTGATAATTCGTCGTCTGCAAAAACAGCTTCGTTGGCGGAAGGTATCACCTGTTTGCGAATGGGGCAGGATGGATCGTCTGAGTTGATAAGATTGAAAAAATATGGGGTGATTGCCACGGAGAGCTTGCGTTCGGCGATTTCCAGGCCTTTTCTTTCGTCCTTGGAAAGCTCCAAATAGCGTGAAAAATCATCCGCGCTTTTCAGCCTGTTTCGCATTTGCCACCTCCAGTCGAACCAATCCTTGTCGGGGATGCCGCTCCAGTGCCCTTTGCCGTTAAACCAGTTGTCTGCAAGATCTTGTGGATACATTGTTGAAAACCTAAAGGTTGATAAGTTTTCAGACAATCATTACTTTAATTTTTATCGGAAAACGAAGAATGATCCCACGCAAGACATATCTTTACTTGATGCCACTTTGCCTACTCTTGGCTGAGGGGCTGTCCTCCGCAAAGGCATTTCCGGTCTTCGAGCTACCGGCAACAGATGGCAAGACTTACAGCAACGAAAACTTCGAAGAGCATGAATTCGTATGTATAATCATGTATTCAAATCATTGCACTATATCGCAAAGCTTCGATTCACTCATCAAGAAGCTTGCAGATTATTTTGAAAGGAAAGATTCCGTTCTTCTGCTTGTTTCGCCAAATGACGAAAAGGCAATTATTCCCGATGAGCTCGCGTTTTCCGATGTGGGAGATAGTTTTCTAGAGATGAAGATTCGGGCCCTAAAGCGCAATTTTAACTTTCCGTACCTATATGATGGATCTAGTCGTATGATTTCCTCACAATTAAACGCAAAAACAACACCACATGCGTTTTTGTTTAATAAGGAAAGGGACCTAATATACAGTGGAAGAATAGGTGATTACAACGAACCGGAAAACCTTGAGAAATCCGACTTGTTCCAAATGGTGGCAGGCTATCATCCAGGCAAAGAGACGAATGTTGTCAGGACCAAGGTACACGGAACGGCTATAAAAACAAAAGAGGACGTTAAATTAGCCGATCAGGTTAGGATAAGATACGCCAACGAAAGCGTTAGAATCCGAAGGATAAAGGAAGAGACCCTGGACTTTTTTATAAGATATAATGGCTCCAAACCCTCCCTTTACCATGTTTGGACTCATGAAAACAAAGAGAACAGGGAAAACCTTCTAGCCCTCTCCGGTATGTTTAAAGTCTTCAGGAAAAGAGGCGTCAGGTTCTACACGGTTAATCTTGATGAGGATGAAAGACTTGGTCTGGTCTCCCTTGAAAATGCCCAACTCTCGGCGACGAATTTTCTTCTTTCCGGCAATGAGGTCAAGAATCTCCTTAGGCATATTCCCGAAGGTTCTACTCGCACCACTCCATTCACGGTAATTTTTGACCATCACGGCAAGGTTATATACGCAAAGATCGGTTTGCTTGATCCCCTGATTTGCAAAGAACTTATCGTTGAAACGCTAAAGGACTAAGCATGACAAAGCTATCAGCATAACCCAGCAGGCGCTTAGGAGGACCTTCTTGGCGAATCCCCAACCCGTGTTGAAGAAGGCAATAATAAAGAGCGGGTAAAAAATGTAAAAATAGGCGTTTATATTTATGTTGGCAGACACAAAGCCATAGGGAAACCCACTGCTGAATCCGATGAATGAGTGAATAATGCGGGAAATCATATCAACGATTTGATAAGGATCGGCGTCTAAAGAAAAGAGTATTCCCAAATAGGTCAAAAACATCAGCATTAGAGGCAGGGCAAAGGGAATTAACAAAATATTCGACACCAAGGATATCGGTACAAATTGTCCAAAGGATCCGAGCAATATGATAAAACTTCCTAAGAAGGCGGCAACCGCGCAAACGCCAAGTCCTGCGGAATACCTAATGATGGCAAATCCAGATTTCAAAGGCCAATTTTGCGAAAACCAGATTAGGGCGAGAACAATAGAATATGATAACTGAAAACCGGAATTCCCCAAATGGTCCGGAGTCATTAGAAAAGAAACGCAAAAGGAAAAACACAGAGATGAAAGCGGGCTCTTTTTTTTATGCAATAAATTCGTAGCTTCCCAAACGAATATCATCAGGAACGCTCTTTGAGCAGAAGGCGCGAAATCCACAAAGCATAAATAAAGAAAGAGAAGTCCAAGGACGGACAGAGACGACCATGATAATCTTCGGAAAAAGATACGGAAAAGAGACCGCAGCAAAAAGTATAGTATTCCAAAGTGCAGACCGCTTACCGCAAACAAATGCATGGCTCCCGATCTTACGTATTCTTTTCTGTTATCCGGGCTCATGAACCTTTTGTTTCCCGTTGTGAAGGCAATGATAAAAGCCTTGGCCTCCTTGCTTGCCGATGATTTTTCCCAAAAGGTATTGACGAAGAAAGTTTTAAGCTCACTAATCTCGTCCGCGAAGGAAGGTTCTTCTTTCTTTGCAATTCGTATCTTGTGCGCCTCGAGTATAGGCAAGGCCCCGCCATTGCTTCTTACGACACCTCTTACAACGAGATTTCGACCCATTGGACTTTTTGATAAAAGGAAGAATTTGTCGTCAAGAAACACCTGCTTTCCCCGCCAATGGTGCCTAGAGCGATTAACTTCAATGATGGCGGCAACTTTCTGCCTGCCGAATTGATTTACGACCTCACGCTCAACTTCAACCAATGCAAGGAGTTCGAAATCAGGAAAAGAGTCGGCGTTTCCCAGATCGGACCTGGGCATCAAGTTGGCCAATAGGGAACCGAACCCAACTAGGATAAGCTTACTGGCTTTTGATCTGCAGGAAAGAAGCCGAATCTTGGTATGAAGGCACCAAAGGAACAATAAAATTGAAACCACGACTTTGATCGAAACTTCTAGATTCGAATCTTGGGGCAGAGGGTAGATGATAATCACCGGAATCAAAAAATTCAGCAAAGGCACCCTGTTTGATATTTCTGGCGAATCCATTTGTATAGTTCTTGCTCAATTCAACATACTCTGGAAAGATAAGTCATTTCGAATTTAAAGTGCTATACGATCGTCAATACATGCGCTTTCCTACTTTCAGGCGGGAAACCTCAATCATCGACAGGTTGATTCTGGCATTGATTGCTATGTTCATCCTTCAGTCCTTGGTGGAGTTGGTGTCGCAGGAGAACCTGATCCTGAAGGTACTATCGCTGTCTGGAGAATCTCTTGGCGAAGGCTATTTTTGGGGCTTGCTAACCTATTCGTTTCTCCATGACGGACCCCTGCATCTGATTTTTAATCTATTGGGACTTCACTTTATCGGCAGAGCAGTGGAGCAAGAGCTTGGGGAAGGGCAATTCGTCTGGCTTTGCTTAATTTCCGCCATCCTGGGAGGCGTCGCCTGGTTGGTCTTCAATTACAAGTCCGGCGTTCTCATCGGGTCCTCAGCGATCGTCATGTCCTGCCTGACCGTCTTTTGCGTCAAGAGGCCCGACGAGCCAATAAGCTTCCTCCTGTTTTTCATTTTGCCCATTCGTTTGAAACCGAAGATTATATTGTACGCGGTTTTGGGTCTTGAAGTTTATGGGTTTGTCTTTACCGAACTCACCCAAAGGGGGCAAATAGCGCATTCCGCCCATCTTGCGGGAATGTTTGCCGGACTATGCCTGCAATTGGTTTTGAAAGACGGGTTTGCCTTTCCATCCTTCAAGCTTAAGTTCGTCGAAAAGAGGACCAAGGCAAGCAGAACCAGCGGAAATCCTTCAAGGGATTACATGGTCGACCTGTCCGATCATACGCAGTTCCAAAAAGAAGTGGATAGGATATTGGACAAAATAAACGAACACGGCTTTGGTTCGCTTTCCGAAGAAGAAAAGGTTCTACTGGAAAAAGCCAAATCATACCTAAACCCCAATTCATGAATGCAAAGCTTGATTTTCCTGAAGTAATTAGATTTGCGGCTCGGGCTATGGCTTTTTTCTTGGGCGCGTTTGCATCGACGCTTGGCGCCGATGAGCAGAGCCCCCTTGAGCCCTCTCCATTAATGAAGCATGAAACCCAATGGCTTGTCCAAGCCCTCGAGCAGGCCCACTACAACAAGGTGAAGCTCGAAGACTTGAATGCGACGATGTTTTTGGATTCCTACCTCAAAAAATTGGACGGACAAAAGATTTACTTTACCGCGATCGAAATCGATCAAATTCAACGCAATTTTTCTCCAGCCATCAAAACTTATTTCTTGCAAGGCGATCTTTTTCCCGCCTTTGAAATCTTCAACGCTTACAGAGTCAACGCCATAAGGTATCTCGACAAAGCGCTTGAAAGGATTGATCAACCCTTGGCGCTTGATGGTAACGAAACTTATCTTTTCGACAGGTCGGAAGAATTTTGGGCTAAAAACGAAAAAGAACTTGTTGTCTTGTGGGACAAGCTGATTAGGAATGAAATAATAGGAGAAATAACGGGAAAGTCGGACGCCAACGGAAGTGTGGACGACTTTATCGAATCTCAGGGTGAAAAGTCTACGGTAGACGCGCGATCGGTTCTTAAAGAACGCTACAGTAGATGGAAAAAAAACGTTCTGGAGTTCGAACCGGAAGACGTGCAGGAGATATATTTGAGCGCTTTGACCCAGTCTTTTGATCCCCACACCACTTTCATGAATTTGAAGGAGAAGGAAAAGTTCGATCAGGCCATGAATAATGAGTTTGTGGGAATAGGGGCTGTCCTGACTGACGTGGGAGGCTTTTGCACGATCAAAGAACTTCTGCCTGGCGGTCCGGCTGAAGCCAGCCGCCAATTGGAGCCAGAAGACATAATCCTAAAGG
>JAYOEB010000084.1:0-9655 GCA_038116775.1 Opitutia bacterium
GTTAGCACTTGCCATCTCTTCCATCATACGAATTCGGCGTCCTTTTACAATCCCGTAAAAGCGCTAATCAAATCGACAAAAGACCAAATTGCTCGATACTAAAAACATGTCTTCCATACAAACCGTTTTCATAGCTTTGGCGATTTTGCACTGGGCATGCCAATTGACTTTAAGAAAAGCTAACGAAAGGAGAATCTTATCTCTCCGAAAGAAAATACCCACGGAGGTCGATCCGATCATGGATGAAAAAACCTGGTTGAAAGCGTCGGATTACTCAATGGCCAAAAGCAAATCATCGAATTTCGAAGATTTCTTCTCCCTCCTCATTTTCATCCCCGTCTTCCTCTTCGCCTTCCCCTTCTTTTTCGCAAATCTGGACACGTCCTTGCAGGTAAGTCCGTGGAGGTGCTCGCTGTTCGTGACTTTTTTCATGCTCGCTTTGCAACTCCCAACCATTCCCTTCGATTGGTATCGGCAATTTAGGCTGGAGGAAAAATTTGGTTTCAACAAATCGACCCTAAAGCTCTGGATCGGCGATAAGGCAAAAGGATTTGTTCTGGGCTTTTTGCTCGTCTATTTGCTCTTAGCCCTTCTTCTCTTTTCGTTTCGGGAGATTTCCGCTTTCTTACCGCAAGCATGGTGGTGCGTCAGTTTCGCGGTCTTCTTCCTCATTCAGATACTGCTAATGGTGCTTTGGCCTAAGTTTGTCCTTCCTTTGTTCAATAAGATAACTCCACTGGAAGAGGGTGAATTGAAGCAAAGACTGATGTCTTTGGCAGAGAGAACGGGCTTTAAGGCAAAAAGCATCGAAGTCATGGACGGCAGCAAGAGATCCGGGCATTCCAATGCTTTCTTTACGGGGTTCGGGAAATTTCGAAGAATCGTTCTTTACGACACGCTTCTCAACCAGTTGAAAGACGAAGAAGTCGAAGCAGTCCTGGCACATGAGGTCGGTCATTACGTCAAGGGTCACGTACCCAAAAGACTCCTTCTTTCTTTTTTGAGCGGACTGGTCTTTTTTTGGCTCGTTTCGATATCACTTGAGAGCGCTTGGCTCTACGAGGCTTTGAACCTTCCGGATCTCCTCGTTGGTTCCGCCAGCGCAATCATCGTCTTCTTTTCCCTCGTCGCAGGCTACGTCACCTATTGGATATCTCCGCTCGGCAATTATCTTTCGAGAAAGCATGAGTTTGAGGCGGATTCATTCGCCAGGGACGCCATGGGCAACGCACTTCCCTTGATTCATGCGCTGAGAAGCCTCTACAAGGAAAACTTAAGTCATCCGCTCCCGCATCCTTGGATCGCGACTTTTCATTTTTCACATCCGACGATCATCGAAAGGGAGCGAGCCCTTTCCACCTGAACTCATATCTTGGGATGCTTCAAATCCAACCGTCGACAGTACCATTTGTGCAATGCAGTTCCCACAACCACTCCGGTTAGGTTCATTGCCGTATCTCCCAAGGAAGGATAGCGCTGAGGAATCAGGAACTGACTCAATTCATTGCCTATGGCGTAGGAAACGGCGAAGAAAAGATAAAGCCAGCTCGACTTTCTTCGGAAAGCAATGCTTTTGCTACCAAGACACCGCATCCACATCCATGCAAAAACCGCAAAGAGGGGAAGATGACTCAAGTCCTGCAACCAATAAGGATAATCGAAGACTTCCCGAGAAAATCTTAAAATCAACTCTTCCGCCTTAACCTTCTCCAAATGAGAAGGGTGGGGTATGCCCGTGAGGAGTTGAATGAACGAGGTGTAAGCGAAAGCCAGCAAAATTCCGCTTCGATTTCCAGCCACAGCAACCTTGACTGAAATGGAATTTTCACCATCTTTTAGAATCATATCTCGATAAAATTCCTCATTTGACCCGAATCATGCCAATTTACGAGTTTTTTTCTCCCACCACTGGTAAGATATATTCTTTCTTTGCTCGCTCCACCCGTTATGCGGATAAGGTTCCGTTTTGCCCAGACGGCAAAAAGTGCAAGATGACCAAGATGCTCTCCGGGTTTTCCGTGACGGGAAATGATTCTTCCGAAACTGAAAACGAAATTCACTCCAGCGATCAGGATAATCCGTTCGAAGGAATGGACCCAAGGCAAAGCAATCGGATCATGAAGGAACTCGAAGGGGCTATGAGTGGGATGGATGACGAGAACCCTGACCCCAGGCATATGGGAAACCTAATGCGTAAGATGTGCGAAATGACGGGAGAGAAGATGAACGGGCAAATGGAAGAAGTCGTCCGAAAGCTTGAGGAGGGAATGGACCCCAATGAACTCGAGCAAGAAATGGGGGAGTTCCTGGAAGAGGATGAACCGGACCAGAATCCCGCTGAGCCCGACGCCACCTCCGGGAACTCTTCTCTCAAGGGAAAAAGAGGACTCGCACGCTTGGTTCGCGATCCCGTTCTCTACGAATTTTCCGATTTCATCTGAAACAAATGCAGGATTCGACCACCAGATTGCTCATCGTCTTCCTTTTGTCTTTTCTGTGCAAAGGATGCGACCGAGGGAATGACGAAGATGCGATTCAAAAAGAAACTTGGCAAGGCACCCAGGAAGAGTTTGACCTGCAGTTCGAACAAAGCGTCAACCCCGACTTGACCACCACTCTCCTCAATAATCAAACGAAGAAGGAATTCGATGGGGTAGTCGAAAGAAATGATTCCAATGGATTGAAGGTGCAATCCTACAAGAAGGGTAAGCTTGACGGCTTAAGCACCTACGAGTCCACGCAAGGATCCAAGGTTGAAGCTCAATTCAAGGATGGTCGCCTCAATGGTGAAATGATCTTGCGTGATTCAAAAGGCAGGGTCCGATCCGTCATTACCTACGAGGATGGCCAAGTTTCCAAAGAAGAAGACTAGGTCTTTGCAGTGATTCCATTTCCCTATTTGCGCTTTTTTGAAAATTGCCTGCCCGCTCTTTTTGCGACTTTTCCCAGACTCGTGGCTTTTGCATCCAATTCGGCAGTCGGAAGAAAAAGGTAAAAGGTGGAACCCTTGCCGACTTTGGAAGAAAACCCAATTTCTCCATTGTGATCCTCGATGAAAAGTTTCGAATTATAGAGGCCGAAGCCAGAACCACTGCTGGATTCCTTGGTGGTGAAAAACGGATCAAACAAATATTCGCAAATTTCTTCGGCTATCCCAGCGCCATCGTCACTGAATGAAATCTCGGCGCCTTCCGTCGAAGCTACCCTAGCTCCTCCCCATGCTCCTTTCATGATATTTTCGCCTTTTTTGACTTCTCTGGCGGAAATATGAATTTTCCCGTTCCTGGAAATCGCATCCCGGGCATTGATCGCCAAGTTCAAGACGACCTGACGAAACCCGGTTTCCTCGATGAACGAAGGCAGTGAAGCTTTTCCGAAATCCGTCTTGATGGAAGCGCTTCGCGGAATGATGATTTCGACCAAATCCATTTGGTCCTTGAGCAAAAGCCTAAGATCATGCACGGCTCGCGACGCTGGCTTCTCTCTATGAAGGTCAATGATTCGCCTCACTAATCTCTGCGCTTGCATGGTGCTCTTTCTGATTTGCCCCATGCCGTTGGCCATGGGGTCGTCTTTTTCCATCATGCCGTGGTATAGTTCCGATATCGAGTAAATGCCTGCCATCAGGTTGCTGAAATCATGCACCAGTCCATTGGTCAAGGTAGCCAAGCCTTCCCGCCAGATTGAATTCGAAACCCGATGCTCCGCGATCGCCTGTCGGGTAATGTCTATGAAAACCCCGTCATAACCCAACAAGCGACCCGTAGCCGTTATGATTGGGGTCCTGACGTCCAAGAGATAGATGATTTGGCCAGCCGGCGGCAGCTCTATTCTGTAACTGAAGCTAAAGGTTTCGGTTCTTTTGCAGTTCGCCGCCAGCATATGGTGAAAATGCTCCCTGTCCTGCTCGAAGATTTTTTCGATGAACAAACCGCCGTTTCTGGAAAAATCCCTGTATTCGTTTGGAAATAATTTCTGAATGCCTCTCGATAGATAGCTGAAAGTCAGGTCCGTTCTTTGGGTAAAAAAGATTCCGGGGAAGTTACTGATGTAGTCGGATAGCCTGCTCTCGGCTTTTTGCAGGCGAATCAACGTGCTGGCAAGGGCTCGGGGGTCTTTCATGAGATCCCCCATGAAAGCGTTCTTCAGGCTCTCATGCGGAGCCAATGCGGGAGAAATCGAGACGACGCTTAGATTTTGTGAAGCCAGGCAAGAGCAATGAATGCCGAGGGAAGTCTGAAGATCATCTTTTGCAAAAGGCAAAAAGCATTCCATGTTGGTTTTATGGAATCTTACCCCCAATTCTTTTTTCCATGAAGGATTAAGCGTGAGTAAAAGGGACCTGAGGGTGAGTCCCTTTAACTCATGGGAGCTCTTTCCCACCCAAGCTCCAAAGGAATCAGAACACTCCGTGATGCGACCACTCGTCGAGAGCCAGACTTGACAGTTTTCAAAATTCGGTGTCTTCATCGAAAAAGAAATCGTATATCATATTTTAGATATTTGACGACCCAGACAATCAAATTAGTCGGAATTATCCTAGGCGTGAAAGCCCTTTGCCAGCCTCTGGGCTTCGAGTCGCAAAAAGCCCAAGAAATCTTTGGTTTTGGCACAATCCTTGCATTGCATCGCTGAAATGGCCGTCATACTTGATAACTTGTACACGCAGGAGAACTACCTGATCTCCAAAAAGCTCTTGGATGCGTCGCACCTTAGGCATGAAGCTCTCTCCAACAACTTGGCGAACGTAGAGACTCCCGGTTTCAAGAGGCGCGACCTGCCCAAGACCTTCTCCGTGGAACTGAGAAGAGCCGTTGACCGTAAGGACTTCGGTCGAGTCAAGGCTCTCCTGCCTAGGAGCGCCGAGGACCGGCAAGCCAAGCCCGTCCGGATGGACGGCAACACGGTTCAACTTGACGAAGAGATGCTCGCCATGAACCGCAACGCCTTGAATTACGAATATCTAAGCGGAGCCGTCGGGGGTTCCATCAAGGAACTCAACCTAGCCATAAGAGGAAGGGTATAATCATGGGAATGAATCTAATTCCAGGGATAGAATCAACGGGCAGCGCCTTGTCCGCCGAGAAGATACGGCTTGAAATCATCGCCCAGAACATCGCCAATTCAAACACTACGCAGGATGCCTCCGGGAAGGTCTACAAAAGAAAGGAAGTCGCTTTCGAGGAGTACGTCAAGTCCCCCGACAGAAGGGTGCCGGGCTACGTCGACGAAAATTTGTACCAAGGCGTGCGCGTCACCGACGTTTATGACGACCAAACTCCAGGCAGAATGATATACAATCCCGGTCATCCCCATGCGAACGAAGACGGCATGGTGGAAATGCCCAACGTTGACGTCTCACGTGAAATGATTGATCTGATCAGCGCTTCAAGAGCTTACGAAGCTAATTTGACGGTCGTGAAAACCTCGCGCCGAATGGCTCAGCAAGCGCTGGCGATAGGTAAGTAAAACTTTGATGAATGCTATAACAAGTCTTCCTAGTTTGAGCGATTTGCTCACTCAAAACCCAAATCTCCAAGCCAACGTCATGGCGAATCGGTTTGTGCAAAATTCTGAGATCGGACAGACCGATGCTTTTCAGGGCATCCAAGGTCAGAATGGAGCTCAAAAACCCATCGCCATTGACAAAACGACGCCGACCGAGAGGGTTACGGCGCCCGGCTTCGCTCAAATGTTCGAAGACTTCATCAAAGGCGTCGACCAGAAAAAGAAAATTTCCAAGCAAGAGACTCAAGATTTGATCCTCGGTCGTTCGGACAACATTCACGAGGCGGTGGTGAAGTCACAGGAAGCAGGCGTTGCCTTTAACCTGATGATTGAAGTCAGAAACAAATTAGTGGATTCCTACAAGGAATTGATGAGAATGCAGGTTTAGAATCCTAAATGAAAGACAGATTCAACAAAATCAGTGAGTTATGGAGCCAACTCACTCCTTCCAGAAAAGTGGGTCTCGGCGTAGCCTTGATCGGCATCCTTGGTCTTAGCGCCGCAATCTTAAGCTGGTCGGGGGGGAGTACCGACATGCGCGTCTTGGTCAGTGGAGCCGACGCCAAGGATTTGGGCGAAGTGGTGGACGTGCTGAAGTCGAACCAAGTCCCCTTCGAATACAGTGAGTCGGGTGACACGATTCTTGTCCCCGAGGATCAAAGAGCCGCCATGAGAATGGAACTGGCGATGAAAGGCCTTCCGAAAAGCGGAGACGTCGGCTTCGAGATTTTCGACGAAGGGAATTTCGGGATCAGTGACTTTGTGCAAAGAACCAATCACACCCGCGCCATTCAGGGAGAATTAGCGAGGACGATCTCGATGATGGATGCGATCCGCTCGGCGAAGGTCTTCGTCGTCAAACCGGAAAACAACCTTCTCCTAAGCGAAGACCCAAACGATCGGCCCAGCGCTTCAGTCTACGTCGATACCGGTGGAAACACACTTGATAAATCCAACGTCAACGCCATCCAGTTTCTCGTGGCCCGGGCCGTAAAGGGTGTCAACAAATCGAACGTCGCGGTGATGGACAACCAAGGAAACCTCCTTTCGGACGAATCCGAATCCGATGGCGTAGCCGGAGTCGCAGGTCAAATGATGAAGGCATACCAAGCCCAGGAAAGGCGTCTTGAGCAGAAGATCGAGTCCATGCTCGCCAGAATCGTGGGCAAGGATCAGGTCGTGGCCAGAGTGTCCGTTAATCTGGACACGAAATCCTCTACCTTGCTGGATGAAAAGTTTGATCCCGACGGTCAAGTGCCCAGAACCCAGACTACC
This sequence comes from Opitutia bacterium, assembly GCA_038116775.1. Lineage (GTDB taxonomy): Bacteria > Verrucomicrobiota > Verrucomicrobiia > Opitutales > Seribacteraceae > Seribacter. The sequence continues at coordinate 6,784 of JAYOEB010000084.1, forward strand.
GACAAGGACGAAGCCACTACCGTTGAAACCCAACCGCAAAACAACGCCACCGGAATGGGGGCTAACGTTCCCAACGTTTCCCAGGATGCAACCCAGCAAGATCCCATTATGGCGCAAAGCGATGAAAAGCGAGAATCCAAGACAACGGATTTCGAAATCAGTCGCACCCTCAATGAGACCGTACAGGAACCAGGGGCAATCATCGGAAGGAGCGCCGCAGTTCTGATTGCCAAAGGCGAGGCTCCAAGGTCACAGGCGGAAATCGAGAGCATTCACAATGCGGTGGTCAATGCGATCGGAGCCCGATTCGATCAATCCGACCTAGCCACCCACGTCACGGTGCACGAAGTCGAGTTCCAGCCATCCTACTCGGGACCGGCGGGGGAGACGCTCAACCAGTTCCAGCACCTGCTTGACACTTACGGCCCTCATTTGAAAAATCTGCTGGGAATCATCTTGGCCATTGCGATCTTTTTTGTCTTTCTGCGAATGCTTAAAAAATTCAAACCCAACGAGGCGGAAGTACAGGTTTTGGACGAAGACGACCAACAAATGCTCTCCGGCACGAGAAGCTTGGGAAGCGGCTTGACTCCCGAATTGCTCAACGATTTGATTCAGGAAAAACCCGACAACGTGAGCACGGCCTTGAGAAAGTATTTGGAAACGGGGTCGTCCTCCTAGCACTCCGGCAATCATCCTGATTGAGTCATGCAAGAAGTTGAAGAAGAAGAAGAAAGCGTAGAGGAACGCTACCGCAAGATGTCCAAGCACGAAAGGCTCGCCTTGCTGATGATTGCCCTTGGCGAGGAAGCGGCCTCCACCTTGCTGAAGAGATTTGACTCCAAAGATGCCGAAAACATCTGTAAGAGGATAGGTGACTTTGCGATTGTAGACCAAGAACTGAAGGACTGCGTTTTGGACGAATTTTCAGAAATCATCGAGTCCAGCGTAAATTCGAATCTGGGCGGTCTTGGTTTTGCCCAAAAAACTCTTGAACTGGCCCATGGGGACTACAAGGCTAACAATATGATGAACCGGATCGCGCCGGTACGGGATTCTCTGGACTTCATGGACGACATCAAGGAAATGGACCCGGGGCAGATCTACAACGTCTTGCGCTTCGAGCAACCTCAGACGATTGCCTTTGTTCTGGCCAACGTGGATGCCGACAAAGGCTCTGAAGTTCTCCAAATGATGCCTCCGAACGTCCAGGAGCAAGTGATTGAAAGGGTAGGTTCCATGGAAACCACCCCCATGGATCAAATTGAGGTGGTCGCCAATACCCTCGGCAGTCGAATGGGCAAGAAGGGACAATCTCCACGAGTGAAGACAGGCGGCGTCAAATCCGCGGCCGACTTGTTGAACTGGTTCGACAAGGAGGAAGGAAAGGAACTTCTCAAGAGCATCGAAAAAAGAAATCCGAAGCTCGGAGGTTCCATCAGGCAAAGAATGTTTCGCTTTGAAGACTTGGTTCGACTCAGTGCCGGCGATATCTCTAAAATTACCAAGGAAGTGGACCAAGATGATTTGGTCATTGCGATGAAGAATGCTTCGGCCGAGTTGAAAAAGGTAATTTATTCAACCATGTCCAAGCGTGCGGTTGAAGCTCTTGAGGAGCAACTTGGCTTCCTTGGTCCTAAAAGACTGTCCGAAATCGAGGCTGCGCAGGATAGAGTCATTCAAATTGTTCGCGAACTCGAAGAGGATGAGGAAATCATTCTCGATACTGGAGGAAGCGACGTTGTCGTTCAGTAAGAGTATTTTCTTTCCCGTTCAACCGAAGGGATTTTCCGTTTCTTCGGTAGAGCCCCCTCCGACTTCCGCCAAGGAGGTAGAGACCGCCAAGTCTTCGTCCTTCGAACACGGCAAGAGCGAAGCCACTGACTTTTATCTCAAGGAAGTCGAGACCTTGCGAAAAGATTATGCTCAAAGGCAATCTGAATTACTACATTCGATCCAAAATAAGGTGGATCTCGTGCTTAAGGAACTCGACTCAAGACTTCCCGGACTGGTCATCAAAGTCGCCGAAAAAGTTCTTTCAGGGATCGAACTGGACGGAAAAATGGTAAAGGCCATGGTGGAGTCGATGATTGAGGAGATCGGTTGTGACGACGACAACCTTGACGTCTTTCTGGCCCCGCAGGACCTAAAACTCCAGAAGTCCCTGGGAGACGACGCAAAAAAAGTGGCCCCTGCGGAGAGTGACGATGGATTTGCGAGCGCGATTGCAGGAATATTCGATGGAATAGATGGAGACGATGCGCTTCTGGACGGATACCCCAACGTCAAGTTCTTCGAAGACCCTTCTCTTCAGCCCGGTGACTGTCAGGTGAAGAGTAGGTTTGGTCTGCTGGATGGACGCATTGCCACGAAACTGAAACGCTTGGAAGAGGAAATGAAAGGTGATTGATTTTCTCGAGGAACGTTTTTCCAAGATCGAGAGGGGGATAGGCGGCGCCCGAACCCATGACAAGATCGGTACCGTTCGAAAAGTCACTGGTTTGATCATCGAATCGGAAGGTCCCGAAGTATGCATTGGTCAGGTTTGCTCAATTATCTCGGAAAGACACACGGATAGGATTGAAGCCCAAGTGGTCGGATTTCAAGACAGCAAAGTATTGCTGATGCCCCTGGAGAGCGTTCATTTGATTCACCCCGGGTGCAAGGTCGTTTCCAAAAAAAACTCCAATGCCGTACCCCATGGGGAAGCCCTTTTGGGTAGAGTCATCGATGGAATGGGGCGACCCATCGACGGAAAAGGCCCCCTCGATGCTGAAGTCCGGGATGGTTTTTTTTGCGAACCACCCAATCCACTGGATAGAAAGCTGATCGACGATTCGTTCTCCACGGGGATCAAGTCCGTAGATACTTT
>JAYOEB010000084.1:9665-10048 GCA_038116775.1 Opitutia bacterium
TGGCGTCGGCAAATCCGTGCTGCTTGGAATGATCGCCCGGGGTTCCGAATCGGAGGTAAACGTAATATCGCTGGTCGGAGAACGAGGTAGGGAGTTGCGGGAATTCATTGAAAATGATCTTGGACCGGAAGGATTGGCCAAGTCCGTCATCGTGGTTTCCACTTCAGATCAACCTGCTCCCATGAGGATACGAGCCGCGACTTTGGCCACTGCCCTGGCGGAGGGTTTCAGGGATCAGGGAAACAAGGTCCTGCTGCTCATGGATTCGTTGACCCGCTTCGCCATGGCTCAGCGCGAGATCGGACTGGCCGCCGGAGAACCCCCTGCCAGTCGAGGATACGTTCCATCCGTGTTTTCCGCCTTGCCGAAGTTACTCGAAAGAA